>JAZQTV010000108.1:0-103651 GCA_045630945.1 Clostridia bacterium | reverse complement strand
AAGACAGGGGTGGGAACATAACGGTGAACTTATAACAAAGCTTCAGAGTCCTTCAATTGAGCTTAAGAAAAAAGCGGTGGATTTGTTGTACGACGTAGGCAAATATATATTACAAACCTACGATTGCTTTGAGGATTAAGAAAAGAGGATAAAACTATGAAAATAACTTTTTTAGGCACAGGCGCTGCAGACTGGGTGCTTGCGCTTCATAAGGATATGGAAGGCTTTAGGCGTAATGCGTCGGCGCTGATTGACGACGTGCTTTTGATTGATCCGGGTCCGGACGTTATGAACGCACTTGAAGCGTTTAATAAGGATGCTTCAAAAATAAAATACATAATAAATACGCACAGGCATTCCGACCATTATAACGAGGAAACGATTAAAAGCTTAACAGGTGCCGAATTTGTTGATTTTAAAGACGGGGACGAGAAAAAGCTTTCAAATTATACTGTAAAAGCGTTCAAGTCGAACCACCCGACCTGTAACGACCCTGTTCACTTTATAATCAGTGATGGCGAAAAGAACGTTTTCTACGGTCTTGACGGTGCGTGGCTTACCTATAAGGAGGTAGCCGCTATAAAGGAAAACAATATCGATTACGCTATTTTAGATGCAACGGTAGGCGATATTAAGGGCGATTTCAGAATTTTTGAACACAACAATCTTAATATGGTAAAGGAAATGACCTACACCTTAAATCCTGACGTAAAGCAGTTTTGCATAAGTCATATGGCACGCACCCTGCATAATTCCCACGAGGAGCTTGTAAAAAATATGCAGGAATTCGGTGTTGAGGTTGCCTACGACGGAATGGAAAGAATAATTTGATATCAAAGGGTAAATGAATGAAAATTCTCGGAAGTGATTTCGACGGAACCTTTAATTCGCTTTTTTTGTTTGTGAACTAAATGGGGTTCGCTTCACTTATCCTATTGGTTTTATTATTATAGTAAAATCACGGAAACCTTAATTATTTTTTTGTTTTTGGTATAATATAAGTATAAAATAACGGTATATTTCTTGATTTTTATAAAAAACAGTTGCTTGTTACGCAGGGTAATATAATATAATAGGGATGAAGGTGGTGAAAAAGCTATGCCAAAATACACAACGGGCGAGATTGCAAAGCTCTGCAACGTATCGGTAAGAACGGTGCAGTATTACGATGCAAGAAGCATTCTTGTACCAAGTGAACTTTCAGAGGGCGGCAGAAGGTTGTATTCGGATGAAGATCTTAAAAAAATGCGTATAATCTGCTTTCTGCGTGAAGCAAATATACCAATAAACGGTATTGCACAGCTTTTTTCAGAAAAGCATCCCGAAAAGATAATTTCCATATTGCTTAATCAGCAATATCAGGAATTAAATGAAGAAATAGCCGACCTTGAAAAAAAGCGCAATATAATTGAGGCAATCAAGCGCGAAATGAAGGATATCGAGAACTTTTCCGTTGATTCAATAGGTGACATAGCGTATATAATGAAGCAGAAAAATAAGCTTACGGCAATGAGATTGATGATGCTGATTACGGGCATTCCCGTAACTGCACTGCAGATAACCTCCATCATTTTGTGGATAACAAACGGTATTTGGTGGTTGTTTGTTTTGTGGGCGGTGATTGCTACCGCGTGGGGTACATCGGTTTCAATTTATTACTTTAATCATGTTAAATATATTTGCCCCGAATGTCACGCGGTGTTCAAGCCGCGCTTTAAGGAAGCGTTTTGGGCAAACCATACGCCTAAAATGCGCAAGCTTAAATGCCCCGAATGTCAGTATAACGGCTTATGTGTTGAGGTGTATGCAGAAAGCGAGGATAAAAATAATGGCTGAATTTTTGGAATTTCTCCCTTTTTTAATTCCTCTTATAATCTTGCAGTTTGCGTTACTCGGTTATACTCTGTATCACATTCTTACGCATAGCACATATAAGCATGGCAACCGTGTTACGTGGCTTATAATTACCATCGTATTTATGAATTTTGTAGGGCCCATCCTTTATTTCGTGCTTGGAAAGGACGATAATTAATGGATATTCTGCGTATAGAAGGGCTCAACAAGCGGTTTGGCGATAAAAGAGTGCTTGACGGATTAACGTTTTCGGTACCGCGAAACAGTATATACGGCTTTATCGGTAAGAACGGCGCAGGTAAAACTACCACAATGAAAACGGTGCTGGGTCTGCTTCGTGCAAATTCGGGCGAAATTACCGTAAACGGCAGAAAGGTTGTTTATGGCAATACCGATAAGTGCATAGGCTATCTTCCGGACGTGCCTGAATTTTATTCCTTTATGACTGCAAGTGAGTATCTTAATTTTTGCGGGGAGATTGCGGGAATGAAAAAAAGTGAGCGCATCAGCCGCAGTAACGAATTGCTTGCGCTTGTGGGGCTTAAGGATGAAAAGCACCGTATAAAAGGCTATTCAAGGGGTATGAAGCAACGGCTTGGCATTGCACAGGCACTTTTGAACAGACCTGAATTGTTAATTTGCGATGAGCCTACCTCTGCCCTCGACCCTGTTGGCAGAAAGGAAATACTTGACATTCTGCTTGCAGTAAAGGAGCAGACGACCGTTTTATTTTCAACGCACGTGCTTGCTGACGTTGAGCGTATCTGTACCGACGTGGCGCTTCTTAACGATGGCAAAGCAGCGCTTCAGGGTAAGTTAGAAGATATAAAAGCAATGTACAGAAGTGATGAATATCTTGTTGAAACGGAAAACACCCAACAAGCACTAATGCTTTTAAATGTGTTTCCCCAAATGAAAAAGCAGGACGTAAGGGAGCTTACCTTTGATGAAAAGGAATATTCGCTTTATGCGGTGCTTAATTTTATAGCGGAAAAAAAGCTTCCCGTTTTAAAGGTTGAACGTGTTGAAGCAACCCTTGAAAAGCTGTTTATGGAGGTGATAGAAAAATGATCGCCTTTATAAAAAAAGAATTGCTTGAGCAGGTGCGCTCGGGCAAAATGCTGTTTATGGCAATTTTATTCGTGCTTTTCGGTGTTATGAATCCTGCGATTGCAAAGCTTACGCCGTGGCTGCTTGAGGTAATGGCGGATTCGTTAGCTGAAAGCGGAATGACGGTAACTGTGCAAAACGTAAGCGCTATGGATTCGTGGGTGCAGTTTTTTAAGAATATTCCCATTGCGTTAATAGCGTTCGTACTGCTTCAGGGCGGCATTGTTACAAAGGAATATTCCTCGGGCACACTTATCCTGTCGTTGACTAAAGGACTTAAAAGGCGCAACGTGCTTTGCGTAAAAGCGTTTGTGCTTTACGGATTATGGACGGCAGGGTATTGGCTTTGCTTTTACGTTACCTACCTTTACAATGCGTATTTCTGGGATAATTCGGTGGTGCAAAGCCTTGCTTTTTCATCTGCAAGCTGGTGGTTGTTCGGATTGTGGGTGCTTTCTATGGCGGTGCTTTTTTCTACGGTGTCAAGCTCAAGCACAAGTGTTTTTCTTGGGTGCGGCGGTGCGGTGATCGTATCATATATGCTTGCGCTTATTCCTAAAATAGAAGAATATCTGCCTACTATGCTTACTTCCTCAAATGCGCTTATCTACGGTGCGTTAAAGCCTGAAGATTACCTTATTGCGTTTTTGATAACGGCAATATTAAGCGTTGCTTCTTTCGTGATAAGCATTCCCGTATTCAATAAAAAACAGTTATAATCATATCGCCCCCGCAAGTGCTTGTGAGGGCGATAATTTTATTTAAAAACACGTAAAGGCGGCAAAAAAATTGCAATCACGGGGCGTATATGGTATAATGATTGCAGAATACCTGATGCGAAAGGAATGAGCATAATGCACTTTTCAACAAGCTTCATCTGTGGTGACAGGGCGTTTTCAACAAACGAAGGCTTTGTAAACGCACCGTATATCAGAAAAACCTTTAATATAGAAGCATTTAACAATGCACGCATATCTATTTGCGGTCTTGGCTTTTATAGGTTGTTTGTTAACGGCACGGAAATTACAAGGGGTCTTCTTTCACCGTATATATCCAATCCCGACGACGTAGTATATTATGATGAATATGACGTTACCGCGCTTATAAAAAAGGGCGAAAACTGCATCGGTATAATGCTTGGTAACGGTATGCAAAATGCGCTGGGCGGTGAAAATTGGCGGTTAAACGTGGGCGAATTCGTGGGAAGCCCCAAGGTTGCACTTTCCTTTGTTAAGGACGGTGCGTTGCTTTTTGAAGCAGACGAAACGTTTAAGTGGACCGAGTCACCCGTTTTGTTTGACGACCTCAGATACGGAACCCATTATGATGCAAGGCTTGAGATTGAAAATTGGAATCTTGCCTGCTTTGACGATTCCTTATGGAAAAACTGTCAGTACGCATCGGTGCCCAAGGGTGAGCGGGTGTTAGGTACCGTTCCGCCCATCAAAAAAATATGTACGGTTTATCCTGAACGCATAATTAAATCAAGCCGCGGCTATATATACGATTTCGGCTACAACAGCGCAGGTTTGTGCCAAATTAAAATAAAGGGCGAAAGGGGACAAAGGCTCACCCTTTATTACGGTGAGGTAGTGCTTGATGGTGAGCTTGACCTTGAAAACCTTTACAATTCAAAAACTAACCGTGAGCTTGCTCATAAGGATATCTACGTTTTAAAGGGAACGGGTGAAGATGTGTACGAGCCTTCCTTTACTTACCACGGCTTTCAGTACGTGCTTGTGGAGGGATTAACCGAAGAACAGGCGACAAAGGAACTGCTTACCTACCACGTTTACAGTACTGATTTTGATGAGCTGACGGAGTTCGAATGTTCCGACCCCATTGTAAATAAGCTTCAGACAATGTGTAAGAATTCGGCGCGCTCAAACTTTTATCATATCCCTACCGATTGTCCCCACAGGGAAAAGAACGGATGGACAGGGGATGCGGCACTTTCGGCAGAGTATATGCTTTTTAACTATTCATCTGAAATAAATTTCAAGGAATGGATGCGTAACGTGCGTGGGGCGCAAAATGACGAGGGTACGTTCCCCGGAATAGTGCCAACAACAGGCTGGGGATTTGAATGGGGGAACGGGCCTGCGTGGGATCAGGTCATAGGCGTTATCCCATATTACGTTTATAAATACACCGGTGATACTGAAATTTTAAAGGAAAATGCCCCTGCGCTTTTCAGGTATCTTAAGTATATGATGACTAAAAAAGGTGAACACGGCTTTGCTTACGGCTTAGGCGATTGGTGTGAGGTAAATACATGGAATCCTACTACGCCCCTTGAAGTAACGGATACACTTACCTGCTATAACCTTACCCGAATAGCTTCGTTCATTTTTAAAAAGCTTGATATGAAAGCGGAATACGAGTATTCCGAAAAAATCAGGCAGGAAATATACCGTGATTTCAGAAGCGGTTACTTAAACGAAGACGGTACGCTGAAAATTGAAACGCAGGCGGCATATGCGCTTATGATAGCTTACGGAATGTTTACCGAGGCTGAAAGTAAGATTGCAGTAGAAAGACTCGTTGAAATAATACGTGAAAACAACGGCAAAATGTGTGTGGGCATACTTGGCGCGCGAGAGCTTTTTCACGTGTTAAGCCGTTACGGATATGGTGACCTTGCACTTAAAATGATAATCGGTCCCGAATTTCCAAGCTGGGGCGAATGGGCAAAGAAGGGACAAACTGCGCTGTGGGAAAGATTTTATGAAACGGAAGCAGGCGAAAGCTTAAAGCGTGTAGGTGGAGGAAGTCTTACCTCGTTAAACCACCATATGTTCGGGGATATTTCAAGTTGGTTTCTTAAAAATATTCTGGGCATAAACGTAAATCCCAACGGCGAAAATCATAAGCATATTCTTATTAAGCCCTGCACGCTAAAGGAAATGGATTATGCTTTGGGTTCATATAAAAGGGATAACGGTGCGGTGTTCGTTTCGTGGAAAAAGGAAAACGGCAAAATGTTTCTTATCGTTAAATGCGACGGTGATTTTACCGTTGAGTATGACTTTTCTTGCGTAACGTGCGTAAATAAAACGGCAAACGGCAATGAAACCGTGCTTGAAATCTTGACAGGCGCTAAAGATTGTTGATATAATCTAATAAATCAAAAAAGGAAAAAAAACAATGGCAATCAGAATTTTATTTCAAGGTGACTCAATAACCGACTGTGGCAGAAACAGAGAAGAATTTTACAATATGGGTAGCGGATATCCGCTTTTGGTAAAAAATTGGATGGAAATGGATTCACCCAATGAATATGAATTTATTAATCGCGGCATAAGCGGCAACAGAATCGTTGACCTTTATGCGCGTATTAAAATCGATCTTATCAACTTAAAGCCTGACGTTTTAAGTATATATATCGGTGTAAACGATACCTGGCACGAAATAAGCCGTCAGAACGGTGTGGATACTAAAAAATTCGAAAAAATATATACTATGCTTATCGATGAAATACAGGAGGCTTGCCCCGATACCAAAATAATAATTATTGCACCCTTCGTGCTTGAGGGCGTGGCAACCTGCAATACCGAGGATATTCCCGACAGACTTGAGCGCTTTAACGTTGACGTTGGGGAAAAGGCAGAGGTTTCAAAACGCATAGCTGAAAAATACGGTTTCCCGCTTATTGAACTTCAGCCTGCTTTTGATGAAGCGTTAAAGAAAGCGCCGGCTGATTACTGGACGGCAGACGGTGTTCATCCCACCGCTTACGGTCACGAGGTAATCAAAAGACTGTGGCTTGACACCTTTAACAAGATGAAATGAGGAAAAAGATGAAGATACTTAACATCGGCTCTTTAAACGTCGATCACGTGTATTCACTTGACCATATAGTAAGGGACGGAGAAACGGAAACCACGGATAAGCTTGAAATATTTTCAGGCGGAAAGGGACTTAATCAGTCCATCGCTGCGGCACGCGCAGGCGCACGGGTGTTTCACGCAGGCTGTATCGGTGCAGACGGTGCGTTTTTAAAGGAAGCCTTATCTGAAAGCGGTGTTGATACAAGCTTAATTAAAACCGTTGATGCGCCTTGCGGTCATGCAATAATTCAGGTGAGCAAAAAGGGCGAAAATTCTATATTTTTGTATCCGGGCTCAAACAGAATGCTTACCGCAGATTATATCGATAACGTGCTTGAAGGCTTTTCTTCGGGGGATACCGTTCTTTTGCAAAACGAAACCAACCTTACGGGGTATATTGTAGAACAGGCTTACAAAAAGGGAATGACCACCGTTTTTAATCCTTCGCCTATGGACGAAAAAATAAAGGAAGTCGATTTTAATAAGCTTACCTACGTTATTTTGAATGAGGTTGAAGCCAAGGCGATAACGGGATGCAGTGAATCTTCAGGTATTCTTGAATATTTTAAAAAGCGCTATCCGCAGTTAAAGGTAATGCTTACGCTTGGGGTAAACGGAAGCGTTTATCTTGAAAACGGAAGCACCGTATTCCAAATAGCATATAAAGCAAATGCGGTTGATACTACTGCGGCAGGGGATACGTTCACGGGATATTTCGTTAAGGGAATTACCGAGAACGGAAATATTGGCGAAATATTAAGTGTAGCGGCAATGGCGGCATCCATTGCGGTGTCAAGAATGGGCGCCGCACCGTCAATACCCGTATATGCCGAGGTGCTTGATGCGCTTAAAGCAGGTGAAATAATATGAAAACGTTTGTCGTATCTGATATCCACGGACATTACACCCTGTTAAAAAACGCACTTGATAACGCAGGCTATAATGAAAACGACAGCTCGCATCTTTTGGTGTGCCTTGGCGATTATTTCGACAGAGGTACCGAAAATGTGCAGGTGCTTAAGTTCTTTGAAAGAATCGAAAACAAGGTACTATTGCGTGGCAATCATGAGGATCTTTTATTAAAGGTTCTGTACACGGGTAAGTTGCAGATGCACAACTACGTAAACGGTACTGTGCAGACCTTGACTGAATTCTTTGGCAACAACTTTATCGATCCTGTTGACGATAGCCTCGATTTTTCGGGGAAAAGCCGTACGGTAGACAGAATAGTAGATTTTATAAACAGTACGTCGGATTACTATGAAACCGAAAATCACCTTTTTGTGCACGGCTGGTTTATAGGGGATACCAAGGAAGAAAGAAAAAAAGCCTCAAGCGAAGAATGGGCAAAGGCGCGTTGGGTAAAATGGAGCGAAAGATATACCGGCGAAAGACCGTTAGCGGATAAAACCGTCGTTTGCGGTCATATGCCCACGCTTATTGCAAGGCTTATTGATGATACTCGGCATATGAGCTGCGCTGATATATATTACGGTAACGGGCTTATTGCCATTGATGCGGGCACCTGCGATTCAAAGCAGATAAACGTATTGGTTTTAGATGAATGAAAATACAGGCCTACGGCCTGTATTTTTTATGGGTTTGCTTCAAAAACGAAGCAAAAGCTTTGTTTTAAGCAATCGGTGCTTGCTTTAAAAAAAATAATGTGGTAAAATTAAAGGTGGCGTACGTCAGTTAGTAAAGTAATTTTGTGATAGTAAGTGACCGTGGCACATTTTAACGTAAGCGTTGGGAAGTGAGCGCGTCTATAAAGGAAAGCGACTAATGGAAAATAAAGTATCTTCGGCGCGGGATAAAATAATTGCGTTTGTTAAAAAGAATGCAGTTATGTGTATTGCTTTTATAGCGGCGGTAATAACAAGTATTTTTATTCCCGTTGATAAGGAATATCTGGGGTATTTTGATTATAAAACGCTTACCTGTCTTTTCTGCGTGCTTGCGGTGGTTTGCGCATTAAAGAATATTAACTTCTTTTATATGCTTGCAAGAAAGGTAGTTCGGCTTTTTAAAACAGCAAGGATGAGCGTGCTTGCGCTTGTGTACATTACGTTTATCGGCTCAATGCTGATTGCAAACGATATGGCGTTATTGACGTTTTTGCCGCTTGGGTTTTTCGTGCTTACCTCAACAGGTAAGGAAAAGTATATGGCGTTCACCTTTATTATGCAGAACATTGCCGCAAATTTAGGCGGAATGCTTACACCCTTTGGTAATCCTCAAAACCTGTATCTGTACACACGGTTTGAAATACCTAATCTTGAATTTATGACTATTATGGCACCTCCGTTCGTTATTTCGGTGCTTTTAATAACCTTGTGTTGTATTATTTTTGTAAAGCCCGAGCCGTTAAGCCTTGATGATGAGCGTATAGTGCTTGACCCCAAACGCACGGTTTTATATCTTGTCCTTTTTGCGCTTTCCATTGTAATTGTGTTTAGGGGTATTCCTTATTGGATAGGGCTTATAGTAATTCCCACGGTGCTGATGATTGTTGATAGAAAAGCACTCAAAATGGTGGATTACGGCTTGCTTTTCACCTTTGTATTTTTCTTTATCTTTGCAGGCAATATGGCAAGGATAGAAGCAATAAGAAACGGCTTTTCTTGGCTGTTGCAGAAAAATACGCTTTTATTCAGCGTTGTTTCATGTCAGTTTATAAGTAACGTTCCGTCGGCTATTCTGCTTTCGCAGTTCACGGGGAATTATGCCGATTTGCTGGTTGGCGTAAATATCGGTGGTGTTGGTACGCTTATTTCGTCACTTGCAAGCTTGATAACGTTCCGTGAATACGTAAAGCATAATCCCGATAAGACGGGGCATTACATCGGTATGTTTTCACTGTTTAACTTTGGTTTTCTTATAATTCTTACGGGGCTTATGCTTGTTTTAAAGGCAATCTGATAAAGCTTAGGCATATAATTTAACAGGTGATAAATATGAAAAAACCTGTTATATTACTTTCGGGAAATCTTAAAACCGAAAATTATTTAAGTGCGGTAAATTGCGCGGGCGGTATTGCAAAAAAGGAATTTTGCATTGGCACAAGCTATGACGGACTCATTCTTTGCGGCGGCGGTGATATCGAACCGTCAATTTACGGTGAAGTCGTTAGCGGTGCGGTAGGCATTGATAAAAATCGGGATAAGGAAGAACTGCTTTTAACAGAGTATTTTGTTAAAAGAAGGCTGCCCGTTTTAGGTATTTGCCGTGGACTTCAAATGCTTAACGTGTATTTTGGCGGAACGCTTATTCAGGATATAAAGGAACGGGATAAGCATCAAAAGCAGGGTGATGCGGTGCATAAGATTTGTGCTTTTGGTATTTTAAAGGACTTGTACGGTGAAGAGTTTTATGTAAACAGTAATCATCATCAGGCGGTAAACACGCTGGGTGACGGCTTTAACGTTACTGCAAGGTGCGGAAGGATAGTTGAGGCTATTGAGCATACGGTGCTTCCTGTAATTGCGGTGCAGTTTCATCCTGAGCGTATGTGCGGTGAGCATTTAAGATCAGATACTGTTGACGGAAAAAGCATATTCGAATATTTTATTAAAATGTGTAATTTAACTACAAATAATTTATAGATGAAAGGTTTGTATTTATGCAGAAGGACGTATTTATAAGCTATAAGGCTGAAGAGCTTGAAGAAGCACGTTGGGTAAGGGACGTGCTTGAGGCAAACGGAATTTCCTGTTGGATGGCACCCGATTGCATTCAGGGCGGCGCAAGCTACGCTTCCGAAATACCTCAGGCAATAAGGGGCGCAAAAGCGTTTGTGCTTATTTTATCCTCAAAATCACAGGCATCCAAGTGGGTTTCAAGAGAGGTTGATATCGCCATAAACGAAGGCAAGGTTATATTGCCGTTTATGCTTGAAAACTGTAAGCTTAAGGATGACTTTAATTTCTACCTTACAAACGTTCAGCGTTATGCGGCATATGAAAATAAATCTGCCGCCATTGAAAAAATGCTTCGCGAATTAAAGGGCATTATTGGTGGTGGCGACGGTATAAGCTTTACCGCAAGCACACCTGAAAAGAAAGAGGAGAAAAAGGAGGAGGTAAGCTTCTTTAAAAGCAAAACGTTCTTCTTGATTGCGGTTGCGATAGTTCTTGTAATTGCGATAGTAATTACCGTTGCGCTTCCTAAGGATAAGGATGATGCATCCTCGCCTACGGCAACGGAAAATCCTTCAGATATGCTTCCGCCTGTTTACATTGCACCCGAAATGTCGGATGAACTTTTTGATTTCACCATTGATATGGGCGATGGAATCATTCAGCTTCCCTGCGATTATTCCGTTTTAAGCAATATGGGTTGGACAATATCTTCATCAGGCACAAGCGATACCTCAAAGGTTCTTGGTAAAGAAACTCTTAGTTTCAATATGTCCAAAAACGGCAAGAAAATCGGCGTAATGGTATATAACACAAGCGGTCACGCAAGAGAGGTTAAGGATTGTCTTGTGGGCGGTATCGAATGGGATGGCAGTATAACCGATATCAAGCTTGCAAAAGGAATAACTGTTTTATCGGACGTTGATGCAATAGTTGAAGCTTACGGCGCACCCGGATACAGAAACGACGGTACCGATTACGTTTCGTTAAGATATTACAGTGATAAAAACAACAGTAACGGCGTTTCGTTTATGTGCTATACGAAAGCAGACTACCTTAAGTATTCAAGTATTACCGTTATCAATCAAAAGGAAAGCAACGAAAAAACCGAAACAAAGACTGAAAGACCTGAATATTTATCAAAATACGTTGCACCAAGTAGTATGGGAAGCGGATTTTCAAGCGTTATTTCCGTTGAAGGCAAGCTGTACGAATTACCCGCACCTGTAAGTGAATTTATTAATGATGGCTGGAATATTAAGGAAAGCTCAGGCGACGTTCCTGCGGGTAATACTGCAAGCATTACGTTAAGTAAGGGTGAAGCGAGGCTTTCTGTGATAGTGAAAAATTATTCCGAATATCAGGTTGCTGTTGAAAACTGCGCAGTATATACGGTTAGTGTGTCAGATTACGATAAGGTGAACGTGCAGATAGCGTTGGGTGTGGATTTCAATAGCTCCTTTGACAGTATAAACAGTTCGTCTGATAAACTTGATTATTATGAGGGCTCGTATTCACATATGTGGTCATATTCCGAATACAAGGAAAGAGATTACAGTATCAACATAGATATGGAGAAGGAAACGGGTAAGGTTTCAAGAATCAGACTTTCTAATCAGAATTGGTCATACAAATAGGGGGAAAAATAAATGTGCAATATGGCAGGTTACGTAGGCAAAAAAGCCGCGGCGCCTATTCTTATTGAGCTCATAAGAAAACAAGAAGCTTATGCAGGGGGGTATTACACAGGCATAACCACTATTTGTGACGGTAAAATGAACCTTGCAAAGCTTACAGGTGCGTTAAGCGATCTTTTAGAAAAAACTGACGGAAAAAATTTCTCCGGCAATTTAGGTATAATACATAGCCGTTCAAATGCAGGCGGCGGTGATAATTGGGCGCAACCGTTCGTAAGCGATTTTGACGGCAAGCCATATCTTGCATACGCCGCAACGGGTAGTAACGGATTTTTTAAAGGAAATCTGCGCGAGTATGAAAAAATAGCCCGAAGCCTTCACGAAGGCGGCAGAATTATGCATTCGTATCTTACGGGCATAGAAAGTGAGCATTATCCTCAGCTTGCAGACGGCGCATATCTGCACATAAGTGACGTTATGTGTCACCTTATTGCAAGCAATAAGGAACGTGGTGACGACGGTGCGCAGGCTATGGCAAAAGCGTTTTGTAAGATGCCTGCCGAAATAGTGGGGCTTAGCATTAATACGGATGAACCGGATGCCATATCCTTTGCAAGAATAGATGCTCCCCTGTACGTAAGCTTTGCATCCCACGGCGCATACGTGGCTTCAATGCCCGATAAGTTCCCTGGGGATGCTTCAGAAGCAGTGCTTATACCTGCCTGCTCATCGGGTAAAATATATGCCGATCACGTTGAAATCGCACCCTTTAGCGCACCCTTAAGCGTAAAACCTATGGATACCGAATCACGTATCAGGGCGTACGGCGCACTTAAAGGTGCGCTTGAAAAGAATGAACTTGATTTCTGGCAATGTGTTGATGCGGTGGATACGGTGCTTGATGGGTATGAAGGGTATTCGGATTACCCGCTTACATACGAAGCACTTCAAACGCTTGATAAGCAGGGCGTTTTAAAAAAACGCACGGTTATACGTGAAGGCGCAAACGAAACGGTTACTGCACCCCAATATTTATTTAAGATTTAAAATATGCACTCTGCAATTTTTTTGCAGAGTGTAATTTTTTTTAAATGGTATTGACTTTAATAAAAAAATGTGATATTATTTCGTTCCCTCACTAAATTTTTCTATGCTTGCGAAATTCGCAGGATTAAAACGTTTATAATATAAACGGAAAGGACGTGCATTAACGTGAAAAGAGAAAAATTCAACTTCCAGCTTGCAGACGGCTATATTTTAAAGAAGCGTGAAAAGGAAATTTCAATAGATATTGCTGTAGAACTGCTTCTTGGCAAGTTGCAAAGAAGGTTTACCGAGGCAATAAGAAACGACGATAAAAACACCGCGGTGCTTACACAGCACTACGTTGAATGTCCGCATTGTCTTAACAGGGTACCTGCATATGCACGTTTCCTTAATCCCATTTTTTCAACCAATAAAAAAGAACACGGACTTATAAAGCGAAGCAGAGTGGAAAAATGGGGCGAAAGACAGATGCGTATGCTCTGCGAGGATGAAAGAGACCTTGTATTCAATCCGTTTGTTAAGCCAAAGGGTGCGTTTAAGTGCCCAAGATGCTCAAAGGTTTCTATGCCGTATATAACTATGCGCGACGTAAGCGTGTATTTCAGGCGTGGTAAATTAACTGTTTCCTGCGAGATAATAAATATGAAAGAAATGCCTGTGCTTGAGCAGCTTGTCGGTAATGCGGTTATAAATTTCCCTATATATCAACACCTCATATTCAACGTGAAAAAGGGTAAAACCTACGTGGAGGTATCGGATAAGGAAAACAGGGTGTTTATAAAGCGCGATATTACCAAGTACCCGTATATTCTTACTTCAAGTGCAGTTGATACGGTGCTTAAAACTGATTCAAGAGTGAATAAAGCCATTAAAAAGCTTCTTGAAATCAAAAATGACGGAATGCTTGATATAGAAAAGCTTATTACATACACACAGTTCACAGGCTTTGATAAGGGATTTTATAATGCAATTCCGTACGTTACCGAAAGGGAAGAAGCAGGTAGCTTCTGGCAGGTTGTGCGTCAGGTTGACAGTTCGTTTACAGGCGTTAAGAAAAATCTTAAAAATCCCGAAAAAGCAATAAGCTTATACGAAAACAGTACTCTGCCCAGGGCGAAATCGGTAAGAAAGCAATTTTTTATAAACCCCGAACTTTTGTTTTATAAAAACGAATGCGAACTGCTTTTCAGTTATACAAACAACGTTGATTGCTTTTTAAAGGTGTTAAAATCAAAGTCCGCATTTAAAATTTTAAGCGATCTTAAAATAAAGCCTGCGCTTGATACGTTCCTTAACGAATATTCCAAAAACGTTTCGGCGGTCACGTTTACCGATAGCATTATAAGCAGCTGGGGAAGACTTTGCTTTTACGCATCGGAATTTGCGCTTTTAAGTGAGCCGATGCGCAAAAAGGAAATTAAAAAATGGTCGGGCGATTATTTTGAAAATTACAAAATAGCCTGTGATTTTTCCGTGCCCATGCGTATGCCCCACAAGGATATTTTCGATACCGTGGTGGATGGCTTTGAATTTGCTTCGGTAAAAAACCTTGCACAAGTGCGCAAGCTGGGTGAATCGCTTAACAACTGTCTTATAGATTGGAAGGCGGATAGTAACCCTATTGTGTGCGTATCCTTTGAGGGCAAGCCTGTGGGCGCAATCGAGCTGGATGAAAAAAAGGTAAAACAGCACCGCACGGCAAACAATAATGCTTTTGAGGACGTTCCTGCATTGCTTGATGCATATGAAAAGTGGCGCAACAAATTCAATTTAATTGAAGATTCATATGAGTTTGAGGATGAGCTTCCGTTTTAAACCGATTTTTAATATTTAGGAGGTGTGCGAAAAAACAAGGATAGTTACGTTATATTGTATGAAGAAAGAAAATTGCGAATGCGCAGAAGGAGGCATGATTTATGAATTACTACTTAATAGAGCCGTTCCTTACACAGTTCTTCATTCTTGAAGCGCTTATAGGCGACTTCGTAGAAGAAAAAACGCTGAAGAAAATATACCGCGAGCTTGCTGAGGTGTTCTGCCTTGATGAAGAAAACGTTAAGGATTTTTACCTCGAATCAAGAAGTGAACAACTTAAGGGCTTAAAGAATATCGAGAGCTACGAAAGGCTTATAAGGACGATTGAGTTCGCTAAAAAAAGTGGACAGGATATCAGACTTAGTGAATGCGATAAAACCTTGCTTGCTCAAAAGCGTGAAGCGTTAAGCATAAAAAAACAACTGTTCAAGGGGATGGGCGAGCTTACACCCAAGACCGTGGAAACGGAGCTTGTGTTCCTGTCTGAGCATGGCTCGGTGCAGGCTATGGCGACACTTTCGTTCCTTGAATATCACGGCATCAGCATTTATAAGGATGCGCCTAATGCAGTAAAAAGAATACGCCACGGTGCAAGGTGGAACGACCTGTTCAACTGCCTTATGGGCATTAAGTACGATAAAGAGAACAAGGATTTATACCTTGATATTCTCTATACGGTGTCCCGTTCAGCAGGTGCTAAAAACGTGTTTGAGCACGTTTTAGCAAAAACGGGCGAGGGTATGATGCCTAAAAAGAACCGCCGCGCAAGAATAATTGAAAAGGCTTGCCTGTTAGGTACCGTAAACGCAGGCGTGTACGACAGGGAATTTGCCAAGGTGGTTTTTTCACCCTTGCTTTCTGATGAGGATAAGGAAAAAATCCTTCTTAAAAAGCAAAAGGACGTGGCGGCACAGCTTAACGACATTCCCTTTGACGTTAAGACGGAGCAAAAAATAAGTTTTGAACCCAAGCTGTTTGATTCGGTGCCTGTAAGGCGCGAGGGTGAAATTAAAAAGATACTTCAAAGCCTTTCGGTTTTAAGTAATTGCTCCGAAAGGGCGTACGCACCCCTGATGATAGTTTCGCAAGAGGAGTACGTAAGGGATATGTACTACTACGCCATCAAAAAAGGACTTAAGGATACTCCTGTTATCGAGCTTGATGCGGGCGCGCTGAGTCAGCGTGACTTTTCCGGCACAGGTGAAAACCTTGTGTTGAGGGGACTTTCTGAAACCAAGACTGCACGTACCGTGTTTATGATAAAGGACTGCGAGGAGCTTGATAAGGGGATGCTTGATGATTTAAGCAATCTGCTTGATTACGAGTACAGAAAACGCTTCAAGCTGTTCAATCCTGCAGTATCAATGGATATTTCGGGCGCAGTATTCATACTGTTTGCATCCGAGAAAAATCAGGTGCTTGAAAAGCTTTCTGAAGAATGTGACGTTCTTCGTACAAGAAGAATGGACGAAAAAGAAAAAATTCAGGCAGTGCGCTCAATAATAAACGTACGCTCCAAGGTGTTCGGTCTTGACGGCAAGGTGTTTGAGGAAGGCGTTGACGGTGTGCTTGCAACGCTTGATGCAAAAAGCTTCCGCCAGATAGTTGACTCGGCATTAAGAAACGCCGTGTACGAGGGCGACAGAATCATTACGGTTGAGTGCGTAAGAGGGCTTATGAGCGAAAATAATCTTACCGTACATAAACGCGGCAAGGGACTTGGCTTTATAGAGGGGGTGAGCTAGATGCTTAACATCGATATTTTCAAGGATTATGAAAACGCAAAGATAACGCGTGCTGAAGAATACGTGGCAGCACACAGAAGCAGCACGTATAAGTTTTCAAACCTTTCAAAACAGAATATTGACGGCATACCGATTTGTATAACAAGAGATGCCAAGGGTAAATTAGAGGTTACCTTTACCCCCAATACCCACCTACTTGCCATAGGTGCAACCCGAAGCGGCAAAACAACGGGCTTCGTTATCCCTACCATTAACGTTCTTTTAAACAAAAAGAATAAGCCAAGTATGGTAATAAGCGATCCCAAGCAGGAACTGTATATAAAGAATGCCAAAAAGTTTGAAA
Organism: Clostridia bacterium; assembly: GCA_045630945.1. Taxonomy (GTDB): domain Bacteria; phylum Bacillota; class Clostridia; order Christensenellales; family QALW01; genus UMGS1322. The sequence continues at coordinate 86,632 of JAZQTV010000108.1, read as the reverse complement.
ACGCAGGGTACAGGGTAATACTTCTTGACTTTACCGATTATCATCACAGCGATTGCTGGAACCCCTTAACTAAATATTACCGCCTTTATCAAAAAAGTCTTGAGGTAGAAAAGCAGATTGAAGCGGTGCAGACTCCTGAAGGTCCCCGTAATAAGTTTAACGGCAGGATATATGATGATCAGGCAGAGCTTGAAAGAGATATATTCGAGGTGAAGGACGGATACTACGACGAGGTGGAAAAGGGTATAACCATTCTTTCACAAACGGTTATTACCGCAACCAATCAAAAGGATCCGTATTGGGATGACTCGGCAAGGGATTTGTTTAAGGCTATCATCTACGGTATGCTTGAGGATAGCGCATCGGGAAAAATAACCGAGGATAACTTTTCCTTTGATACCGTGTTAAGAATTTTCGATTCCTTTTCAGATAGCAAAACCAATTACGATAACGGATATTTCCGTAACAGAGATATTGAAACGTCAAAGGCGCATCAGCTTGCAAGAAAGTGCATAATCGAGCAGGCTGATAACACAAGAAGATGTATTTCATCCGCATTTGCGGCAAAAATAAGCAAGTTTCGTGATACGTCGGTGCGCAGAATAACCTGTGCAAACTCATTTGAAATGAGTGAACTTGACGGTGATCAGCCTACGGTTATTTTTGTAACGTATAAGGATGAGGAATGTTTGCATTACGAGATAATAAGTATGTTTTTAAGCAACCTGTACAGCGAGCTTATAGCAATATCCCGTAAAAAAGGCATTTCACTTGAACGCCCGTTCTACTTCTTGCTTGACGAGTTCGGAAATTTGCCCAGATTTAACGATTTTGACAAGGTTATATCTGCCTGCGGTGGAAGAAATATATGGTTTTTGCTTATTCTTCAGTCGTATGCACAGCTTAATAACGTGTACGGCAAGGAAACTGCCGAAATAATTAAGGATAACCTTAATACACATATTTTCTTTGGAACAAACAATCCTGAAACTAAGCGTGAGTTTTCTCTTGAATGCGGGTACAAAACAATAATTTCGCCTATGTCCGCGCTTAACGGAAACGGTGAAACTATCGAACGCTACGAAAAGGATACTGTTGCACTTGTGCCTGTAAGCAAGCTTAACAGCATCACACCCGGTGAATGCATCGTTACACAGATGCGTGAGGACGTTTTGTGGTCGAAAATGGAAAGAAGCTATCTGTGCCCTGAATTTGACGGCGAACAGGCAGACGTAAGCGCCCGCGGACAGAAAATAAGCTTTTCAAGTGAGAAATACCGGTATATTCCTTAAAGTTCCTATGATGCTGTATTGACTTTTTACGAAAAATGTTATAAAATGCAATATAGCATTATATGAAAGGAACGGCAAAATGCAAGGCTTTACTGAAAAAGAATTTGAACAGATAATTGAAGAGCTTTTTGATGAAAAAGGCGCACGGTTCGATACTATGTTTGAATCTGCACAGGCACTTTTAACGGCAAGCATCGCCAAATGGTGCTATGCAGACAGTCTGTTGAAGGGAAAAGGTTACGAGGATGACATTTTTTCCGTATCAATGGATAAAATAATTAAAAAATGTGTTACGCATTTCTTTTTGAAGAACGGTCCTGAGGGTGAATTGAACAGGGATTTTGAGGGCTTCAAAAATTGGATGTTTACGGTTGCAAAAAACACTAAAAAGGATTTTGCCCGTAAAGAATATATAAAGGTTTCCTCGGAACGAGGCTTTTACGAAGAGGAAGAGGATATGATAAGCGCAGGTGATTATGAAACGTCACCGCATATTTACGATAATCTTGAAATATCCTTCAGGATTGTGGTAAATTCAGATTCAAGCGTTTATAAAATTCTCACGTGGCTTGCACAGTCGGTTATTCTTGTTACCTTTGACGTATCAAATAGCGAGAGCAAGGCACTTGTGGTAAAGAATTTTGAAAATCTTTCGCTTTTTAAAATGCGTAACGTAATATTTAAAGCATCCGAACGTGTGCCGTGGATGAGATTCAGCGAAGCTCAGATTAAAAAAATAAATACTGCCTTAAAAAAGGAATACGGTGACGGCCGTGTTCTTGGGCAGGTAACTTACGGTGAGTTCTTTATGAAAAAGGGCGGAGCGGCTACCGTAAGCGACTGGGTAAACAGAATGAATAATCTTATCAAACGGGAGTATATAAATGAAACATCTGACAATTGATGAAATAATAGATTTTGTTAGCACCGAAAAGGTTGATTGCGAGCTTGCATCAAAGGTTACCACACATATTTTGCGGTGTCAGACCTGCTTTAACAAGGTTCGCGCATTTCAGAACGTACACGACGGCTTGAACGGTATTGGTGCCGTTTGCGATATAAACGAAGTCTTTGATGAAGACGAAAAAACAATGATTGAGGAATTGGAAGCAAAAGAATAAAATGACGTATATTGAGTTCTTTGATAAAAACGCAACCGAAAATATTGTTGCCTGTCTTGCAAAAGCACCTGAAAAGGTAATTTTAATAGGCAACAGGCGTGAGGAATTGATAAAGCAGACGGAATTGTACGAAAGCTTTTTTGCCGACAGAGACAAGCATATTGATTTTGTTCCTATGCCCCTTGATTCCAAAAAGCTTGACAGTATCGTGGATGCGCTTTCTAAAATCGTGGATGAGGAACCTGATTGCATATTTGATCTTACAGGCGGTGAAGACCTGTATCTTGTGGCGGTTGGTATAATAAGCGAGAAATATAAGGAGCGCCACATACAGATGCATCGCTTTAACATAAGAAACAGTACTGTTGAAGATTGTGACAGAGACGGTATTACCGTTGTTACCGAGGGTATCCCCGCTATCACGGTAAGGGATAATATCCGCATTTACGGTGGAAATATCAAATATACTAATAACGTGTTTTCACGTGGTACTTACGAGTGGCTGATGGACGGTGAGTTCGTTGAGGATATCAAAAGAATGTGGGATATCTGCAAGACGGACGTGCGCAAGTGGAATACCCAGATAAACGTATTTCAGGCGGCAAGCGAATGCGCAGTCGATAATGAACTTAGCATCAGCATTTCGCACAGCAGGCTTATAAGACAGCTTAAAAATAAAGAATACGTTGAGTTTAAGGATATAATCACCGCACTTAAAAAGGCAGGCGTTATTACCGCATATTCTTCAAACGAAACGGAATTCAAAATAACGTTTAAAAATCCGCAGGTCAAAAAATGTCTTACCAAGGCAGGTCAGGTGCTTGAAATGATAGTGTTCCACTACGTTAAGCAAGCTACCGATAATAAAAACAACAGAATGTACAATGACGTTGTAAACGGTGTAAGCATTGATTGGGACGGTATTTTAAACGTTAAATACGAAACTGAAAACGAGATCGATATTCTCGCTATGCGCGGAATCTGGCCTATGTTTATTTCCTGTAAGAACGGTGCGTTCGATGCGGAGGAGCTTTATAAGCTTAATACCGTTGCGCATCGCTTTGGCGGAAAGTACGCCAAAAAGGTGCTTATTGCAACTGCGCTTGACGCAATGGATGAAACAGGCAAGTACATCCGTCAACGTGCTGAGGATATGGGCATAATAGTTATAGATAATATTACCGATAAAAATGAAAAAGAGCTCTTGAAGATTATGGCGGGCTTGAAGTCAAGATAAAGACGTGGCGATAATTCGCCACGTGTTTTCTTAAAAAGGAGGACTTATATGGAAGAAGGAATTAAAAAAATTATATTCGCCTTTTTGAAAAACAAGGATAAAGTATCGATAGCCGATATTCAATTTCATTTAAAAAGTGATTATTCTGTTGCACGGCAGATGATGGAAATGTTAAGAAAAGAAAAGGTTATAGGCAAAAAATGTGACGGAATATATTATGCGGTAAATACAAAAAAGTTAGAAAAAAAAGACTATAAGCAGTATGACTTAAACTGGCTCGGTTATGTGCTTAGTAATGCGGAAATATCTGCGTTGATGATGCTTTCTGTAAGAAAACCTGATAGCACACTGGAACTTTTTACTTTTAGTGAGCAGATAGAATCCCTTATGAAAACGGGACTTGTTTATGAGTTTGAGGGTGAAATGGTGCTTGAGATTACAAAGGACGAGGTAAGAAATATTTCAAGAGTCCGTTCCAATTTTTCAAGCGCGCAGTCATATTATATAGTTGTTCCCACGATAAACTACATAATAAACGGTGGCAAAAGAGAAAACATTGTAAATCTTTTAAAAAACGAACTGTTGCCTACTACCATGCTCTTGCATTTTCGTACTGCGTGCGAGGGTAGCTTTTCTGAGCTTGCAAAGCCTCAGCCTATTCCCCAAACACCTGATGAAGCAGAAAAAATGGAACTATTTAAGGACGTTATCGATCAGTTCATAGGTGTAACCGACCACACCGATGAAGAGGGACTTGAAACGTTTAAGGCAGAACTTGATAAATTAAAAGGCTATCCGTTCCTTAAGGAGTACGCAGAATTCCTTGAAGAAAAGTACATATCCATCAAAAAACGCCCCGCAGGCGAAACTGTGGTTGATGCGATCAAAAAATTATAATATAAAAAGCAGGGTTATTTCCCTGCTTTTTCTTTAAATGCATTATAAATATTGTTTATTATATCCGAAGCGGTCATTGCGTATTCGGTTTTTTCTTTTTCGGCATACCGTCCTGCCGTGCCGTGAAGATATGCACCAAGCAAAACGCCCTCGGTAATATTTTTTTGAAGATTTACCGCACCTGCCACAAGCCCTGCAAGCACGTCACCACTGCCTGCGGTAGACATTCCCTTACAACCAAATTGGCTTATGAACATTCCATCAAAGGAAACGGTAAGATTATAATTGCTTTTTAACAGTATCGTTGCGCCTGTTTCAAGATGAAATTTACGGCAATTTTCTATCGGTGCACTTAAAAGCGTTACAATATCCGTATTAAAAAGCCGTGCGGCTTCAGCCATATGGGGTGTTAAAATAACGGGACATTTTGCATTCCTTAAATGCTCCTTAGTTAAGAAAAACAAGCCGTCTGCATCAATTACCAACGGACAGGTACAGTTGTTGATAAGGGTGTCAAGAATTTCCTTGTTGTCAGCACCCCTGCCTATACCGCAACCGAAAAGCACAACGCTTTTATCCTTGATAAAATCGGGGGTGCTTTCACGGCTTGTCACCATAATTTCGGGTGCGCGGTGAGAAAAATTGCTTATAATATTCTTATCAACTGCAAGTGAAACCTTGCCTGCACCCGTTTTGATCGCCGCCGAGGAAGCAAGCAATGCCGCCCCTTCCATACCCAATGAGCCTGCAATAATACCTATATGCCCCTGTGTGCCCTTGTGTGCCGTGGGGGCAATTTTATTTAATTCAACGTCCTCGGGTTCGGGATAAAGCACGGCGGAGGCTAGGTCAATACCGATATCCTTTACGATAAGCTCGCCCGAAAAATCTGCGCCCTTGCCTATTATATGTCCTAATTTTTTTGCTTGAAACGTAATCGTGGTATCAGCACAGACTGCATTTTCAGCCTCGCCGGTCAAGCCGTTAAGACCTGACGGAATATCCACCGAAAGTATGTGCGCCTTTTCCTTAAATGAATTTATAAGCCTTACGGCATCAAGAAAATCATCCTTAAGCGTACCCTTAAAGCCGATTCCAAACAGCGCATCTATAACCAATTGGTAATCAGCTTTAATTTCGTCGGTAATAAGCGAAACAGCTTTTTCGTAAAAATGAAGCGCATGGGCACTTAATTTGCTTTTGTCGCCTACAAACAATACGTCTACGCTTTTGCCTGAATTATGTAGTTCGCAAGCCGCCTTAAAGCCGTCGCCGCCGTTATTTCCTGCACCGGCAACAACAAGAATGCGATCGAATGCTTTTGCAAATTCATATATATGATTTCCTGCGGTATCCATTGCCTTTAAGGGTTCAAGTCCTGAAGCAAATGCGGTGTTTTCGGCTTCAAGCATTTCCTTGGGCGTTACAACGTATTTCATTTTTAATCCTCGTCATTTAATAATTTTTCTATTACCTGTGCCGCCACGTCAAAATCAAAGCCGTGGTTTAAAAGATAGCCGTTAAGACGGCGCTTTCTTTCATATAATGGGTATTTTAAATATTTATCTATCTGCTTTTTTGCAAGCTTTAATGCTTTTTCTATCTGCATTTCCTCGGTTTCGTTTTCGAGCGCGGCGTTTATATCGCTTTCGCTTACGCCCTTTGATCGTAATTTATATTTTAACGCACGCACACCGCTTGAGGAATGCCCTGCAAGCTGAACGGCATAGTTAAGGTCATTTATATAGTCAAGCTCCTTAAGCCGTGCGATTGTTTTATCAATTGCCTGAGGCGAAAATTCCTTTCTTAAAAGAAAATCACGCATCTGCTTTTCCGTTTTTTCGGAAACGGAAGCGTGCTTAAAGGCGGCTGAAATACAACGCTTATACTCATCCTCACGCATAATAACGTCAAGTGGGAGAGAAGAAGCATCTTTGCCTGATGAAACGTTATATTCAATTATAAGCTCGTCCGAAACGGAAAAGGAATATTCACCGTCAACAAACACGGAAACCCGTGCCGGATCGTGCTTCTGTCTTTCTAATTTGGTAATTTTGGGCATATAAGTCACCTCGTAATGAATTATACGCTATTTTTTAAGTAAATGCAATAAAAAATGCGCAATAGCTATTGACGGAAGCTGTAAAAAAATTGTATAATAATGCTGATTTTGATGATTGGGGACGCAGCATGCTCTATTTTATAGTAAATAAAATTTCAGGAAAAGGCAAGGGCGAGGAAATCGGTAAAAAGATAAAAAAGTACCTTGCCGATATTAAAGTGGATTTTCAGATGGCGTATACTGCCGCAAAAGAGCATGCAACCCAGCTTGCCCGTGAATTTTCTAAAAAGGAAGATTGCTCAGGTATAGTTGCCGTTGGCGGTGACGGAACGTTTTCCGAGGTGCTTAACGGTATTGATACAAATGTTCCGTTGGGCTTTGTATCGTCGGGCTCGGGCAACGATTTTATGCGTTCGTTTTCCGATAAAAAAACTGTTGAAGAGCAGTTGGAACCTATTATAAACAGCAAAACCAAGTGCATTGATTTTATTGAAGTGAATGGTAAGCGCTCGCTTAACGTGGCAGGCACAGGCTTTGACGTGGATATTCTTATACGCGAGAAAAAGCTTCGCAAGGTGCTTGGCGGCTCGGCAGGGTATTACGTTTCTCTTATTATGACCTTGTTTACACTTAAATTCCGCAAGTTCACAATGCGGATAGATGACGAAATGGAAATAAACGAGGAGTGCCTTATAATGTCTATGGCAAACGGCAAATACTTCGGTGGCGGAATGCCCATTTCCTTGGAATCGGAAATAGACGATGGCGTGATGGAGCTTGTTCTTGTTAAGAAGATGCCCCTTTACCGCATTCCCGGCTTGCTTATCAGGTTTATGAAGGGCAGGCTTAAGGAGGATGCACGGTACGTAGACGTGTATCACAGCACAAAGGTTGAGTGCACCGTAACGCCTGAGGTTGAAATAAACCTTGACGGTGAGCTTTTTAAAATGCCTACGTTTACAGCGAAGCTCATAAAAGGCGGTTTAACTGTCTTTTGTTGATATTAAAAAAATATTAGGAGGAATACTAATGAAGCTTTTTAGCAAAAGAAGCCTTGCTATGTTTGCCATAACGCTTATTGCAATGTGTTTGATGACAGTTGTTGCCTCAGCGCAGGGTGAAACAAACACGGCTATAACCTGCACAGAGTGTCAGCAGGGTACGATAGAGGCTGGACAGAGCTATTGTACTGAATGCGGCACGTTGTACGGACCTGAATTTGAAAACGGAGCTACCTGCTCTGAAGATCATTCCAGCAAAGAGGGCGCAAAGTTCTGCGGCGTATGCGGTGAAGATTTTAACCCCGAAAAGCCCAAGTATTTTGCAACGTTCTGGGCACTTGTTCCGCCACTTGTTGCTATCGTGCTTGCACTTATAACCAAAGAGGTTTACTCATCCCTGTTTGTAGGTATACTTTTAGGTGGTCTGCTTGCGGCAAACTGGAAGCCTGTTGAAGCCTTTGATAACGTGCTTAACGCAGGTATCATTTCGGCGGTTTCAGGTACTGCGGGTATATTTATTTTCCTTGTTGTGCTTGGTGCGCTTGTTGCACTTATTAATAAGGCAGGCGGTTCTGCAGCATTCGGAAGATGGGCAGAAACACATATCAAATCCAAGGTTGGCGCATCAATTGCTACCTTCATTTTAGGCGTACTTATCTTTATTGACGACTACTTTAACTGCCTTACCGTTGGTAGTGTTATGCTTCCCGTAACAGATAAGCACAAGATTTCACGTGCAAAGTTAGCATTCCTTATCGATGCAACTGCGGCGCCTATTTGTATGATAGCACCCGTTTCTTCCTGGGCGGCGGCAGTATCACAGTATGCTGAAGGCACCGCATATTCGGGAATCGAGCTGTTTATCCGTGCAATTCCTTATAATTTCTATTCACTTTTAATGCTTGTTTTCGTAGTAAGCATCGTTCTTATGAAGGTTGATTTCGGACCTATGAAGAAGCACGAGCTTAATGCGGCAAACGGTGATCTTTTCACAAGCGGACAGGATAAAGTTGAAAGCGTTGAAACTGAAAAAGAGAATCCCAAGGGACGTGTTATTGACCTTATTCTTCCCGTTATCGTGCTTGTAGCACTTTCGGTAATCGGTCTTATCTACGTTGGCGGTTACTTCTCAGGTGCAAGCTTCATTGATGCGTTCGGTGATACTGATGCAACCGTTGGCTTGCCTTGGGGTGCAATTATCGCGCTTGTATTTACCGTTATTTATCTTATGCTACGCCGTATCGTTACCTTTAAAGAGGCTATGGAATGCATTCCCAAGGGCTTTAAGGCTATGGTACCTGCAATACTTATACTTACCTTTGCAACTGCACTTAAGGAAATGACAGGCCTTTTAGGCGCGGCAGACTTTGTTGAAGCAATTATGAGCTCCGCTGCACCCGGTCTTGCTAACTTCCTGCCTGCAATCATATTCGTTGTTGCTTGCGTGCTTGCTTTCTCAACTGGTACTTCATGGGGTACGTTCGGTATACTTATTCCCATCGTTATCACTATGTTTGAGCCCACAAGCGAAATGTTTATAATCGGTATTTCAGCTTGTCTTGCAGGCGCTGTTTGCGGTGACCATTGCTCACCAATTTCAGATACCACCATTATGTCCTCGGCAGGAAGCCGTTCAAACCACGTAAACCACGTTTCAACACAGCTTCCCTATGCAATATACGTAGCGGTAATATCGTTTGTAATGTATCTTATTGCGGCATTCATACAGAATGCAATCGTATTACTTGCAATCGGTATTGCGCTTGTTGTAGGCGGATTGTCCGTTATCAAAATGCTTGGTAAAAAAGCAACGAAGTAATTGGCATAAATAAAAATAATGGCGAACCGTTTGGTTCGCCATTTTTTTATTTCTTTTTCCTGTGTAATAACCAATGCCCTATGTAGAACGCACTGAAATAGAATGCTAAAAATCCTGCGTAGATAACTAAAAACAGGGGATATTCAACACCTAAGAACGCTTGAACTTCATTGTCGGGCATAAAGTAGAGGGGATCTTTTTCTATCTTAAGAACGTATATTTCAATGAATGCATAGGCAAATACAAGTGCTAAACCGACGGCTTCCTTTATAGTACCTTTGCCTAATGTGAAATCGGTAAGATGAAGCGTCATCAACGATATCGAGGTAGTAAGCAAAAGTGCGTGAGTGGTAATAGAATATACGTTTTCAAAAAGTATGTATTTGTCGTTAAAGCCAACGGATGGGTAAGCAAAAAAGATAATTGCGTTAATTAAAGCGTTCATGCTTGCGAAATTGTAAAAACGCGTTTTCTTAAAAATCGAAGCCGCCATTAAGAGCCAGCATGAAATAGCGCACCACGGTCGCGGCAGAAGCAGATGCAGATAATCCTTGAAAGCAAGATCTCCACCCCTTGAAAGATTTATACATCTTCTTGTAAGCTCAAACAAAAGAATGAATGCCGCAAGAACAAGTATAACGTTTTGCCGTACTTTAAGGCTTTTCTTGGAAAAGATGAGCGCTATCAGCAGGATAACGGCAACGGTCGCCACCACCGTTATAATGTGCAGCGTTCCCCAACGCCCGTTAATAACTGAGTCTGCAGGGTATCGGCTATAAATCCAGTCACTTAATGTCAAAATAAATCACCTCATCATAAGTAATATTTGCCGTAAAGGCTAGAATTAAAATCCGTATCGCTTAAACAAAAAAATTTCTTGTGAAATACTGCGACTATTTTCTTTCTTTTACCACCCCGAACAAGTAAATAAAATTCCTCGTTTTTCTCGGTGATGATATCAGCCATTTTTGCATCCATACGGTTCTCCTTGCTCCAAGGATATAAATCACGCGAAAAGCGGTAACTACCGTATTCTTCAAATTTGAAAATGTAATCCGAATAATATCTTCTGCGGTGGAAGAAAATATGATCATTTTGCGCTTTCGATAAAAGAGGTGCTTCCACGATATAAAATTTGCCCGAATAAAGCTTAATAAGGTCGGTTGCATAATCTGCTACGAAGTAGAGCGCGCAACCTATAATCGCACAGGCGATTAGATAGTATAAGACGGTTAAGATGCCTAATCCGCAATATGATGAAACCTTAACTCCAAAATACAGAAGAAAAAAGCTTAGGGGAAGGGCTAAAGCAAGTGCAATAAAGCCTTGCTCACCATAGGATTTTATTATTTTTATACACAAACGCTTTGTAATGGCTTCTTTTATTAACATTTTAAACTCCCGTTAAATCAAAGCTTGGCGTATATTCCTCTTTTGCCGAGGATAATTCCTGTACAAAACCGTCGGTAATACCCTTTTTAAGCATATAGTTGCGCGCCTTGATATATTCCACCTTTGTTATTCTGCGGTTAAGCTCATCAAAGGGCAGGAAACAGTATGGGGTGTACTGCGCAAGAAGTGAAAACAAAACCTCGCCTTTTTTGAACGTAGAAGCAACCCAATCGATAACACCGTAGGTGTTTTCAAGGTTATCGGGCAAAATCATGTGCCTTATTATAACACCGTTTGTTAAAAGACCGTTCTTCATTTTGTACGCACCGCGTTGACGGTACATTTCCAAAATAGCTTCCGTGGCGGTTTCAAAATAATTATCGCATTTTGAATATTTTTTAGCAACGCTGTTTACAGAATACTTAAGATCGGGAAGAAAAATATCCACCTTGTTTTCAAGCAACCGTAACGCTTGAACGCTTTCGTAGGCGGAAGAATTCCACACGACAGGAAGCGGTGAAAGTGAAAGAATATCTGCAAGCTGTGCCGTATAATGCGTGGGTGTAACAAGATTTATGTTATGCGCGCCCTGTGCCTTTAATTCGTAAAAAATCTCAATAAGCCGTTCCTTTGAAACCAATGCGCCTGCGGTTTTGTGGGATATACTTTCGTTCTGGCAAAAGACACAACCTAAATTACAACCCGAAAAGAAAACCGTGCCACTGCCGTTTTTAAAGGAAATGCACGGTTCTTCCCATTGGTGCAGGGATGCCCGCGCAATTTTAAAGCCAACAGGTGCCTTGCAGAAGCCTGTGCGTTCGGTGCGGTCAATATTGCATTTCCTCGGGCAAATATTACAATATTCCATAAAATTTTTAAATTAGAGCGTCAAAGAATTAGTAGGTAGCTTTTGTACGGGGTACGGGCTCACAAGTGCAGTTGATGCCAAGCTTGCCTAAAACCTTTTGGTCGGCAGAGCAAAGCATAACCGAAGAATGAAGCTCACAACCACGGAGCCTTGCAACTGTATCAAGTGCCTTTGAGGCTTGGGGATTAAGGGTTGCACTTGAGGAAAGTGCAATAAGCATTTCGTTTGAATTAAGGTGCGATGTTGCCGAACGGAACGTTTCGCGCTTCAATTTAACGATAGGCTCAATATAGCTTTGCGCAATAAGCGGAACTTCATCATCAATGCCTGCCATCTTCTTCATTGCGTTAAGAAGTGCGGCGGAAACGGAGCCTAAAAGCTCACTGGTTTTACCTGTTACAATTGTACCGTCATCAAGCTCGATTGCAACGGCGTGGTTGTTTGCCTGACGTGCCTTTTCGATGGCGTACTTAACCACAGTTCTGTCCTGAACCGAAACCCCTGCCTGCTGCATAATGGATTCGGTTTTTGTAACGGCACTTTCTGAAACAAGCCCCATTACCTTATCGCATTTAACCTTAAAATAGCGGCGAAGGATTTCTTTTTTAGCGGCATCGCATACTGCGTCATCGTCAAAAATGCAGTTGCCTGCCATATTAACGCCCATATCGGTAGGCGAATTATAAGGGCTTTCACCTAAAATGGACTCAAGCATAGCTTTAAGAAGGGGAAAAGCTTCAACGTCGCGGTTGTAGTTTACCGTCATATCGCCATATGCTTCAAGGTGGAAGGGGTCAATCATATTAAGATCGTTAAGGTCGGCAGTTGCCGCCTCGTAAGCAAGGTTTACGGGGTGCTTAAGGGGAAGGTTCCACACGGGGAACGTTTCAAACTTTGCATATCCTGCACGCACACCGCGCTTATGCTCGTGATAAAGCTGGGAAAGGCAGGTGGCAAGCTTACCGCTTCCGGGACCAGGCGCAGTAACTATAACCAACGGCTTTTCTGTTTCAATAAATTCGTTTCTGCCGTAGCCATCCTCGGAAACAATAAGCGGAATGTTGTTGGGATAGCCAACGATGGGGTAGTGCAAATATACCTTTACACCGTAATTGACAAGCTTTTTCTTAAAAATGTCAGCCGAATACTGACCTGTATAGCAGGTCATAACTACGCTTGAAACCTTTAAATCAAGGTTGCGGAAGGCTTCAATAAGCCTTATAACGTCATTGTCGTATGAAATGCCAAGATCGCCACGCATTTTGTTGCGTTCGATATCGCCTGCGTTGATGGTAATAACTATCTCGGCATAGTCCTTAAGCTGCATAAGCATTTTTATCTTGCTGTCAGGCTCAAAACCGGGAAGCACGCGGGATGCGTGATAATCGTCAAACAGCTTGCCGCCAAGCTCAAGATAAAGCTTGCCGTCAAATTTACTTATTCTGTCCTGAATGTGCTTGGATTGCATATTCAGGTATTTTTCGTTATCAAAACCGATCTTTTTCAAAGCATTTCACCTACTTGTAATTTATAGATCCTTTTCGTGAAGTACAACACCGTTGTCCGTAAGCTTTTTCTGCAAAAGCTTAACGTCAAGGGTAGTAAAATCGTCAGTCAAGGCAGCGGCAGTACCTGCGGCCTCACCCGTAACCGAACAGCAGGGAATAACACGCATTATATCCCACATTGATTCGGTAACGGAGGTGCATCTGCCCGCCATAATAAGATTCTTCATTTTATTTGAATAAAGAGTTCTGAACGGTACCTCGTACACGGGACCGCGCTTGCGCCAATCCGACACCATACCGATGGAATCCTCAAAGTACGTGTGCATTTCCTTGTCACTTAATGAATATTCACCCTTCAGCTTTCTTGTCATACGAAGCTGTGGGATGGTTGGCATGGTAACGGGTACTAAATCGTCACCAAACTCCTCGCGCGACTTTAATATATCGTCAAGAAGCGCTTTGTGTGCAAGCTGAACGTATTCGGTAATTTCCTGTCCGACAAGACCTGAGAAGCGACGGGCAATAAGTGTGGTTACGTGGTTATCCTCGGTCTTCTGGTCTTCGGGAATATCACAGTAACCGAGAGGTTTTAAGTTATAGCCAAGCTGTTTGGAGTAACGGTAATGCCATGCGGCAAGAATATTACCCTGCTTGAACGTGTCACAGCCTGCACCTGAAAAGTGTGCAATATCCGCATCGCCGGTAGCATCAACTATGCTTTTTGCCTTTATTGCGTGCCTGCCCGATTTATTTTCAACGATTACTGCGTTGATTTTGTCATCCTTAACGTCGGTAGCAACTGCGTAGGTGCCGTAAAGCACGTTAACGTTAAGCTTAAGTAATTCCTGTTCAGCAGTTATAGCAAAAAGCTGAGGATTGAAGACCGCTTCAAAACGGTTATCCTTTTCGGTGCGGCTTCCTTTTTCGTTGCCCCACCAGTTTCTGCCTAAATCTGCATGATCGTCATATTTAAGTGAAAGTCTTAAAAGGTGTTCAGCTAAACCGAAGGAAACCTGTTTGCCGTAGCCGTCGCATAAAGCGAGGTAAATAACAATAAGACCTGCAGTACCTAACCCGCCAAGCATATATTCCTTTTCAATAAGAATAACTTTTTTGTTTTCTCTTGCCGCCGCCAAAGCTGCCGCAATACCACCAAAGCCGCCACCTGCAACAAGTACGTCACATTCATATTTAATGGGCGTAGTGATGTTTTCATAAATATTCATAATGAATACTCCTTCAATAAATATAAATATATTATAGCACCAATAAAAAATTTATACAAGACTTTTTAAGTACATAAAACTCTATTTTTATATGCGTAAACAATAAAAACGATATAATTTGACTTATGAGTCATAGTGTGCTAAAATAATAAGGAATGTTCATTCAGAAATGAGGAGTGTTAAGCAATGAATAAGGAATCAGACGTTTCGATTGAAAAGCTTAAGCTTGAAAATGCGGTACTTAAAAGAGAACTTCAAAAGCTTGACGATAAGTACGAAAAGCTTCGTTCAAGGCAGCAGGAAACGGCAGGACATCTGCATAACTATATGGTAGCATATAACAGCATTACAAAATCGGGCTGGTGGAGAATTACAAAGCCGTTCCGTTTTGTAGGCGATAAGATCAAGGCGTTTTTAAGGAAGTTTGCTTTTTTCAGAAAGCTTAAAAAGGGATTCAGATTACTTTTTACGGTAGGCCCCAAGGAAACGCTTCGCCGCTTTAAAAAGGAAATGCATATCGGCCCCGTGCGCAACTATTACGCAATAAGTGATGAACAGCGCAAGAACGAAGAGGCGGTTAAGTTTGATAAGGATATAAAATTCAGTATTCTTGTACCCCTTTACAATACGCCCATAAAGTTCCTTGAGGATATGATAGTATCCGTTCAGAAGCAGACCTATAAGAATTGGGAGCTTTGTCTTGCTGATGGAAGTGACGATCAGCACGGTGAGGTTGGCGAATTTGTTAAAAAGCTTCAGGAAAAGGATTCACGTATCGTTTATAAGAAGCTTGAAAAGAATATGGGCATTTCGGAAAATACAAATGCCTGTATCGATATGGCAACAGGTGAATATATTGCACTTTTTGACCACGATGATATTCTTCATCCCTCTGCGCTTTATGAAAATATGATTGCTATCTGCAATCACGGTGCCGATTTTATGTATACCGACGAGGCAACGTTTGAGGGTAACGATATAACAAATATTATCACCATGCATTATAAGCCCGACTATGCGGTGGATAACCTTCGTTCAAATAACTATATCTGTCATTTCTCGGTATTTTCAAGGGAATTGCTTAACAAAGCAGGCAGATTCCGCCACGAATACGACGGAAGTCAGGACCACGATATGATACTTCGTCTTACTGAAAATGCAAGCAAGGTGTTCCATATCAGAAAGCTTCTGTATTTCTGGCGTTCACACAAGGCATCCGTTGCGGCTGATATAAATTCAAAGCCGTACGCTATCGAAGCAGGTAAAAAGGCTGTTCACGACAGCATTGTTCGTACAACGGGCAGAGAATGTAAGGTGTTCAGTTCAAGGGCATTCCCCACTATCTATAACGTGGAGTTTGAACTTGTAGGTGAGCCGATGATTTCAATCATCATTCCTAACTACAACCATCTTGAAGACCTTAAAAAGTGTATTGATTCAATTATTCTTAAAACCACCTACGATAACTATGAGATAATCGTGGTTGAAAATAACAGTGACGATAAGGAATTGTTTGAATACTACGAATACATCAGCACGGTGTTCGGTGTAAGAGTTATCAAATACGAAAAGGAATTTAACTATTCCGATATCAATAACGTTGCAGTTGAACAGGCAAACGGCGAATACGTTGTATTACTTAATAACGATACTGAAATTATTACGCTTGATTGGCTTCAGCAGCTCCTTATGTACGCGCAGCGTGATGATGTTGCGGCAGTAGGTGCAAAGCTTCTTTACCCCGATAACACCATTCAGCACGCAGGTATAATAATCGGTATGGGCGAACACAGAACTGCAGGCCACGAAAACTACGGCGTTGATAATGCAAACGTTGGTTATATGGGCAGGCTTTGCTATGCGCGTAATACAAGTGCGGTTACAGGTGCGTGCCTTATGATAAGAAAAGCTCTTTATCAGGAGGTTGGCGGACTTGACACCTCGTTTGCAGTTGCGTTTAACGATGTTGATTTCTGCTTGCGTTTAAGGGAAAAAGGCTATCTTAACGTGTTCACACCTATGGCAGAACTTTATCACTACGAATCAATCAGCCGCGGAAGCGATACCGATACTAAAAACGTGGCGCGCTTTGAAGAAGAGTGTGAGAAATTCAGAAACCGTTGGAAGAAGATTCTTGATGATGGCGATCCGTACTTTAATCCCCATTTCTCATTGGATTACTCGGATTATCGCCTTAAATAAGGATAGGAGATGTTACCTTGGACAGTAATGCAAAAGGAATAAAGCATTTTGTAAATGACGTTAAAAAGTTTTATCCGTTGCTTTTAAATTTGACGGGCAAGGATTTTAAGTTAAAATACCGCCGTTCGTTTTTAGGTATTTTGTGGAGTATTTTGAATCCGTTATTCACAATGCTTGTTATAACCAGCGTATTTGGTATTCTTTTAAATATTTCCGTTGAAAATTTTGCGACGTACTATATGGTTGGCTGGTCAATATGGAACTTCTTTTCAGAAGCAACGTCCCTTTCAATGCCGTCTATAATAATAGGCTCGTCATTGATAAAGAAGGTGTATATACCAAAGTATATCTTCCCCGTTGAAAAGTGCTTGTTTGCGTTGGTGAACTTTTTGTTCAGTCTTATTGCGGTGGTTGCGGTTATGCTTATTCAAAAGGTATATCCCACATGGACGCTTGCACTTGCACCGGTACCCATTATTCTTTGTCTTATCTTCAGCGTGGGTATGAGCCTTATTTTAAGTGCACTTACCGTGTATTTCAGAGACGTTCAGCATCTTTACGGTGTAGTTCTTACTGCTTGGATGTACGTAACACCCATTATTTATCCTATGAGTATGCTTGAAGGCAGTAAGATTGAAATGCTTGTAAAATGCAATCCTATGTACTACTTTGTAACGTATTTCAGAAACGTCGTTATGGATGGCGTTATTCCGGATATGAGTTTTAATCTTATCTGTATTGCAGTTTCGTTTGGTACGTTAATATTGGGTAGTCTGATTTTTGCAAAAGCACAAAAGAAATTTATTCTTCACATTTAAGGGTGTAGCTTATGGAAAATGCAGTTGAATTAAAAAATATAGAAATGCACTTTAATATGAGCAAGGAACGGCTTGACAGCATTAAGGAATACTTTTTGCGTCTTGTAAAGGGCAAGCTTATGTTTGAAGATTTCGTTGCACTTGATAATGTCAGCTTCAATATTGAAAAGGGTGACGTTTTCGGCATCGTGGGTCTTAACGGAAGCGGAAAAAGCACCATATTAAAGGTTATTTCAGGTATACTTACTCCCACAAAGGGCTCGGTAAGAACGGTTGGCACAATTGCACCGCTTATCGAATTGGGTGCAGGCTTTGATATGGAGCTTACTGCAAGGGAAAATATCTATCTTAACGGCTCCGTACTTGGCTATTCCAAAAAGTTTATGGACGAGAAGTTTGACGAGATCGTTGATTTCTCCGAAATGCGTGAGTTTCTTGATGCGCCTATGAAGAATTATTCTTCGGGTATGGTGGCAAGAATAGGCTTTGCTATTGCAACTATCACCAAGCCTGATATACTTATCGTGGATGAAATCCTTGCGGTAGGTGACTTTCACTTTCAGGAAAAATGTGAAAGACGTATCAACGAAATGATAAACGATGATACCACGGTTATTATCGTATCCCATTCCATTGAGCAGATAGAAAGGCTTTGCAAGCATTGTGCGTGGCTTGAAAAAGGCAAACTTAAAATGTTAGGTGATGCCCTTGAGGTATGTAACGCATATAAAAATTCATAACAAAACAAAAAACGAGGGTCTTTAAAAGATCCTCGTTTTTCATTTTGGTTTGACAGAGAATAAAAGAGGCTATTCTTCCTCTTCTTCCTTTTCCTCTTCTTCCTCTTCCATTTCAGCCATTACCTCAAGGGAATCCTCGACGGTATCGGGAAGCATATCGTCATCATCATAATCGTCAATGGAATCGTCATCCTTCTCTTCCATTGAAATGTGCTTGTTACGGCAAGCATAACAAAGTTCTTCGCCTTCCTCAAGGTAGTTTTCATTACATTCAGGGCAAAGCTTATAATCATCGTCAAGTTCAAGCTCGGGCTGACCCTGAATTTTACCCATATCCACAAGGCATACCTTGCAATACTGCTCAGTTTCCTCATTGATATAGTTAAGCATACATCTGGGACATTTAATATACATTAAAATTCACCTCGGCTAATATTGTGGGTACATTATATGTGATTTTATACAAATTGGCAAGCAAAATTTTTATCACTTTAATAATGTATTAATTTCACAATTGAAATGCCATTAAAAATTTTGTTATTTTTTCCATGTTGAAGGCAAGAAAAGTATCAGCATGGGATAGATTTCAAGCCTGCCGAAAAGCATTGCAAACGACAGTATCACCTTAGAAAAAACGGAGTATTGGCTGAAATTACTTAATTCGCCAAACAACGGACCAACATTGTTAAATACCGATGCGGCGGCAGAAAAGTTTGTTTCAAAGTTGAACGGCTCAAGTGAAAGCACCATTAAAAGAGCAATAAAGCACATAATGTAAAGCGCCATATACGAGGTTATGCCCGAAA
This sequence comes from Clostridia bacterium, assembly GCA_045630945.1. Taxonomy (GTDB): domain Bacteria; phylum Bacillota; class Clostridia; order Christensenellales; family QALW01; genus UMGS1322. The sequence continues at coordinate 67,643 of JAZQTV010000108.1, read as the reverse complement.
CGCTTTCATCATCCATTACCTTGCCTTCGAAGCGGACTGCCTTAACTGCGCGTGGGTTTACAACACGGCGGATGCGGTTGCGTACCGCCTTTATTAAAAGCACCATACGCGCAACCTTAAAGCCGCCTGCGGTAGAGCCTGCCGAGCCGCCCATAAACATTAAGAGCAACAGTACGCATTTTGAAAACGTAGGCCAAAGGTTAGGGTCGGTAGTGGCAAAACCTGAGGTGCTGACGTATGATGATACTTGAAACGCACCGTGGCGGAAGCTTTCTGAAAAAGTGGGGAAAAGGTTGTTCTGATACAGATTAACCGATACCAATATTGCCGAAACAAAAACTATACCCACAAAGGTCCATAATTCCTGACTTGAAAAAGCTGCCTTAAATCTCTTTATAATTATAAAAAAGAACAGGTTGAAGTTGATTGCAAATACAAACATAAATATTGTAATCACCCACTGTATGTAAGGCGAATAGCTTGCAATACTGTTTCCGTATACACCAAAGCCGCCCGTACCTGCCGTGCCCATTGCGTGAATTGCGCTTTCATAGGGGGGCATGCCGCCTAAAAGAAGAAACACAAACAAAAGCAGGGTAAGAACAATATAGATTATGTATAAAAGGCGCGCGGTATGCTTTGCACGCGGCACAAGCTTACCTATAACGGGACCGGGCATTTCTGCGCGAAGCATATGTATGCTTCTTCCCGGTGCGGCAGGCAGAATGGCAACAAGCAACACAAGTACGCCCATACCGCCAATCCAATGGGTAAGCGAACGCCAGAACATAGTGCCGTGGCTTAATAACTGGGGATTATCTAAAATGGTTGCACCCGTTGTGGTAAAACCGCTAACGGTCTCAAAAATACTGTCGATATAGCTGGGTATTTCACCGCTTAAAAAGAACGGAAGCGCACCTACGATGGAAAGCACTATCCAGCTTAACGCAACGGTAACAAGACCTTCCTTTGCAAAGAATACCGTATCCTTAGGCTTAAAAAAGCGTGAAGCGAAAAACAGCAGGCTTGCAATCAATGCGGTTAAAAGCAACCAGAAGCCCTCTGCTTCACGGTATAAAAGCGATACACCTGCAGAAGCAAGTAAGCAAGCCGCGCCCACACCGATCATTTGACCGGTGGTGTGAATTATCATTTTATAGTTCATAAAAAATTCCTTTATTGAAGAATGTCGGAAATTTCCTGTATCTTTCTGTCAGCGGCAATAATTATTACCTTGTCGCCTGCAAGAATAACGTCGTTACCTGTTGGGATAATAGGCTTTTTTGCACGGATTATACCTGCAATAAGAATATTTTCCTTAAGGCGCATATCCTTTAATTGAACGTCAATCGCACCAAAGTCATCGTTTACCTTGAATTCAATAGCTTCAACGTGATCATCCATAAGCCTGTAAAGCGTTTCAATGTTACTGCCAAGAGAGTTTCTTAACGCGCGTGCGTAACCTACAAGCACGTCAGCAACAATGCGCTTGGGCGAAACAATGGTATCAAGCCCAAGATTTTCTGCAAGCAAGTGGAATTCGTCACGGTTTACCTTTGAAATTACTTTGGGCACGTCAAAGGAACGGGCAAGAACGGAAATAAGTATGTTTTCCTCATCCATGCCTGTAAGTGCAACGAAAGCATCCGTATCCTTTATGCCTTCCTCAATCAAAAGCTCCTGCCTTGCACCGTCACCGTACACAACGGTAGCTTTAGGTACTTCGTCGCAAAAATGACGGCATACCTCGGGGTCAATATCAATAACCTTAACGGTATTTCCGTCGGCAATAAGCATCTTGGCAAGATAGTGCGCAATACGGCTTCCGCCAAGTATCATCGTATCCTTACCGTGCTTTTGATATACGTTTATTTCCTTAAAGAATTTTGAAATCTCTGAAGCCGTAGCGGTAATACCCAATTTATCACCGCCCTTAAGGCGAAAGCTTCCGTTAGGGATAAATACCTCTTCACCGCGCTGAACGGCACATACAAGAACGCGTGCCTTGTATTTTTCGCGCATTTCAATAAGGCTTATTCCGTCAAGCACCGAATCGGGCTTAAGGCTTATTTCAATCATTTCAAAGTTTCGTCTTGAAAAATGCTCGATTTTATCAGCCGAGGGGAATTTAAGAATATTATAAAGCTCGTGCGCGGCAAGAAGCTCAGGATTAAGCACCATTGAAAGATCAAGTTGCTGCCTTAAAAATACCATTGCCTGTTGGTTGTATTCGGGGTTTCTTATTCTTGCAATGGTCTGCCTTGCACCAAGCCTTTTTGCTAAAAAGCAGGAAAGCATATTGGTTTCGTCCGAGCCTGTTGCGGCAACGAAAAGCTCCGCATCCTCAACACGTGCTTCCTTTAATATCTCACAGTCGGTACAGTTGCCGCATACACCGATAATATCGTGTACGTTTGCAGTTTCCTCAATCAACTGCGAGGAAGTATCTATAAGTGTTATGTCGTGACCCTCAGCCACAAGGCTTTCTATAATAGATAAGCCTATTTTTCCGCAACCGGAAATAATAATGTTCATAAAAAAATCCTCTTAATTACGTTTGTAAGATTAGTATATCACTACTTATTCAAAAATTCAACATCATAAACTGTCAGAATATCACCATCAACAGTGAATTTTATTTCATAACCGCTGTAACACATACCGTAAATGCGTGCTTCGTCGCTTTGGTAGGAGGGGCGGGGGTCGTTTTCAAGCATTGCTATAACTGCAGGCTGAATCTCAGGGGGAAGCTTATTTAAAAGCTCTTCCTTAAAAACAACGTTAAGATGATAATCCTTTACCTCGTCTGCAAAGCCGCATACTGCGTTGGGGTGACTGTCCGTATATGTTATGTACGGCTTAATATCTATTATTGGTGTACCCGAAAGAATATCTGCACCTGAAACGGTAAGCACGGTGCCGTTTTCGGTCTTTTCCTTTTTTATAAGCTTTACCGAGGAAAGCCCTATTGCGTTGGGACGGTAGGGTGAACGTGTGGCAAATACCCCCACACGCTTGTTGCCGCCAAGACGGGGTGGCCTTACCGTTGGGCGCCATTTTTCATCATTGTTCTTTGAAAACAACCACAACAGCCACAGGTGCGAATATTCTTCAATGCCCCTTAATGCATCGTCGTTAAGATAGTCCTTTTCAAACACGATGGTGGAAAGCACCGAATCGTTGATGCCACTTTGACGGGGAATGCCGAATTTTTCGGTATATCCGTTGTAAATATGCGCAATTATCTTTAATTTATCCATCAGACTGTAAAACCGAATCTCTTTCTGAATTCTGTGGGCGTCATACCGTTTTTCTTTTTAAAGCTTGAAGAAAAGCTTAACGCGCAGGAAAAGCCCACCTTTAAGGCTATTTCGTCTACCGAAGCGGTGGTCGAAAGCAATAGCTGCTCCGAAACTGCAATGCGGTAGTTTGAAACGTACTTGTGCAGGGTGATGCCGTTAAGGGCAAGAAAAAGCTTGCTTAAATAGTAGGGGTGATACCCTGCAATCTTGGCTAATGTAAAATTATCCACGCTTGAAGCATAGTTCTTGTGTATGTATTCAAGAACCCTGTCAATCGCTGAATCCGAGCGTGCATCGCTTGAGGTTGAAACGTTGCGTGCAATTAAAACAAGACATTCCTTTAACAACGCCGAAGTGCGCTCTCTGTAAAACGGCTGGCAGGACGTGTTTTCAAAGATGATGCGCTCAAGAATACTAAAAATAAGCGAGTTAGCCGTGCAGATAATAGGCTTGTTAAACACGGGGCAATCTTCAAAAACTATGGGAGTAATACCCTGGAAGCTTTCCTTTTTCGTTGCATCAAGCACCGGATAGGGCATAGTATGTGAAGCACCGTCTGCGGTGTAATCGAAATTGATGGAGATTACCGACGTAAGCGTTTCGGAAGACAACGTATAGCTTACACCTGCCTGCCACACCATTACGGTGCCGGGAGAAAACGAATGCTTTGTGCCGTCGACAATAATGCTTCCTTCACCGTCAATAACGTAAAAAAGGCGCATATCACTGGCAACGGAGGGCGACCCTGATTTCAGACGGACTTTGTATGCAAAACGTACAAACGGGGATGTTTCGATAAGCTTCATCAGTTCACCTCTTAAATATTTGTTGAGATATTTAATATATTATAAATCATACGAAGATTAAATGCAATTACTTATTGAAAAATTTGTTTTGATATGGTATCATAATAAAGGAATCTTTTTTTGAAGGGGAATAGTTTAAATGATATCGTTTCTTCTTATAGGTCAATCCAATATGGCGGGCAGAGGAGTTATTTCGGAAGCAAGGCCTATTGACACATCGCGTATATTTATTTTGAGAAACGGAAGATTTTTAAATATGTTTCGCCCGGTTAATCCGGACAGGTCATTTTCGGGTGTATGCCTTGCAGAAAGCTTTGCTGAAGCTTGTGCAAAAAAGTACGGCTGTGACGTAGGCCTTATTCCCTGCGCAGACGGCGGCACAAAGCTTGAACAGTGGAAGAAGGGTTCGGTGCTTTACGATAACGCAGTATATCAGACCAAGCTTGCAATGCGTTCTTCTACCGTTGCAGGTATTTTGTGGCATCAGGGTGAAAGTGACTGTTACGACCATCTTGCCGCAACCTATAAGGAACGCTTTAATGAGATGATAAGCTCGTTAAAAAGTGATCTTGGACTTGATGTGCCCGTGCTTGTAGGCGGACTTGGTGATTTCCTTAAGGATTATGCAGGCAGTACCGACCGTTCGCTTTATGTAGAAGTAAACAAGCAGCTTAAAAGCATTGCAGCGGATGATGAGCGTATAGGCTTTGTAAGTGCCGAGGGTTTAAAGGGTAAAGAGGATAACCTGCATTTTAACTCGGATGCGCTTTATGAGTTTGGCTTAAGGTACTTTGACGAATTCGAAAAAATCAATAACAATGTATATTTGAACGATAAATTCGAAAAAACAGAATTAAGCGAGATGGAGAAACTTTAGTGAAGATATTTGATATGCACATTCATATTAACAGTATGGATGGTGATAAAAATAATTTGCTTGAAAAAATGGAAATGGCAGGCGTATACGGCGGCGGTCTTATTTCGCCCTGCCCCTTACAGTCAAAGGCACCACTTTTGAAACTTGAATATAAGGAACGCCTTAAAAGCGTGCTTGATTGGACGAAGAATTCCAACGGCAGACTTATTCCTATACTGTGGGTGCATCCGGAAGAGGACGACGTATTAAACAGGATATCCAATGCGGCTGAAGAAGGCATAGCAGCGTTTAAAATCATATGCGATAATTTTTACGTAAGCGATCCTGCTTGTATGCGTATGCTTGAGCAAATAGAAAAAACAAAAAAGCCCGTTCTTTTTCATACGGGAATTTTGTGGAGCGGACGTGCAAGCTCAAAATATAACCGCCCTTGCGAGTGGGAAAGCCTTCTTGAATTCAAAAACGTAAAGTTTTCTATGGGACATTGCTCGTGGCCTTGGATAGATGAATGTATTGCCGTGTACGGAAAATTCCTTAATTATTACAATACCGAAAAACGAAGCGAGATGTTTTTTGATATTACCCCCGGCACCCCTGAAATATACAGGAAGGAGCTAATTACAAAGCTTTTCACCGTGGGCTATGACGTTGAAGACAACATAATGTTTGGCACCGATTCGTTGGCAGAGGACTATCATCCCGAATGGGCTGAAAAATGGCTCAGGATAGATAACGGAATAATGGATGAATTAGGTGTATCCGATGCCGTGCGCGAAAAAATTTACGAAGGGAATTTAATGCGGTTTTTAAAGGGTGACGAGGTTTCGCATATTCTTCCGCAGATCAATAAGTAAAATGGACGTTTTTTTTAATGAAATAATTGAAAATGCCGAAATCAAAAAAATTTTGACAGAGCAGCCTGAAAATGATGAGGCAAAAGCTATCGCACAACAGGTTATAAACGGTGATGACGTTAAAATTCAGGCAGGTCTTCTTCAGATGTACGTGCTGAAATATCTTACCGATTATGCAATAAAAAAGAATCTTGAGCGCGGTATTTCAAGGGAAATAACCATTGCCACCCTTAAGGATATAAACGTGTGGTTTGATAACTATAAGCAGGCAACGGGCAAAACGGGGCTTGGCGAGTTTTCGTGGCTCAGGTATCACTACACAGGCGACCTTTTTAAGTTGGGAAGGCTCCAGTATAGGCTTGAAAAAAGCCTTCAGGGTGTGCCCGAGGGCGAATACGCAATAGAAACGCATATTCCGCAGGGCGAACCCCTTAATGCGCAGGCGTGCCTTGAATCGTTTGAAATGGCAAAGGAATTCTTTAATAAGATTTTTCCCGAAACCAAGCTGCATTATTTTATGTGCGATTCGTGGCTTTTAAATCCCAACCTTGAAAAGATAATGAAGCCTGAATCAAACGTGGTACAGTTTATGCGTATGTGGACACCCATTCCGTTCGTTTCGGATGAGAGTGCGCAGGCGGTAGAGCGTGTTTTCGGATTCGGCTTTAAAAAGGAAAATATAAAAAACGCTCCCGAAGACACAAGCCTTCAAAGAGCGCTTAAAAATTACATTATAAATGGCGGAACTATGGATCTTACTGCAGGCTATCGGAAAATTTAACCGTTGCCTGCGGTTTTTTTATTCAAAGCTTATCGGTGGGGTGATAATTTCTACGGGTATTTCGGGTGTGGAACCAAAGCCCATATTTTCAACTGTTATCATCTCGGGACCGCGTTCATTACCAACGTGGGTAAGCCAATGATATCCGCCTGCGTTACCTGCATAAAGCGCAACGTGACGTGCCGCAGAGGAATCGGAATTACCGTACACCTTAAACACCACGATTGAACCAACGGGGATAGGCTCGCTGGGGTTAAACACTACCGTTCCGTTTGAACGGCGCGTAGCGGTAAAGCTTATGTTGCGTGAAAGTCCCTTTTTAACCCAATCCTTTGCGGCAAGTCGCCATGACTGTGCCGAGCAGGGATATTCGGGACGGGTAAGGTGTGAGGTGTCTATACCTGCAACGTTGGGCAGATAGTTAAAATAAACGTAGGTAAGGTATGAAGCGCAAACAAGACCGCCGCGTTTTTTGAAACGTGCAATATCGGGCTTCCCGTTTTCGTTTGTTTCATAGCCTGTGCTTTTACCGTAGTCGTAGCCAAGTCCTGAAAGATAGCCTAAGCCTTGCTTGTACTTTCCTAAAATGAATACCCACATATTACCGTCTTCGCGGTGCTTTTTAAGGTTGTAGCCCGTGTATTCAAGTGCATCAAGGAAAACGTTATCATTGATGTCAAGGTTGGTGTTAGGCTTATAATCGGGAAGGGGTGAAGGTGTTATCACGGGCGTAGGTGCGGGTGTTGCGACAGGCTGTGTCTTAAGATAATCTGCCGACATATAGCCGTATGCACCGTCATCATAGCTTACGTAATACCAGCCGTTTTCATTTAAGTATGCCTTAACCTCGGTATTTATAGGAAGTGCAGTAATCTTTTTGCTTGATTTGGAAGCACTTTCCCTTACGTTTACCGTTGAACCTGAAACGTACATAATTGTGAACTTTGTAAAATCCACCTCGGGTACCTTTGTGGGCTCAGGTGTTGCAACGGGTGAAGGCGCCTGATCGGGTGTGGGTGTAGTCGTTTCCTCGGGAACAAGCGTGGGTGTGGGTACTTCGGTAGGTGCTTGAGTAGGTGCCTGTGTAATTTGTTGTGTAGGCACTTCCTGACCAACAGGTGTTTCTTTAGCGCAACCAACGGCAATAAGGATTGAAAGCATTGCCATAAACAGCGCGAGTAATTTTTTCATAGGGTTCGCCTCTTTTCAAGAGGGAGTATAACAAACAATGCGATTTATGTCAAGCAATGTCGAATCTTAAAGCCTAAATTTCTACCGTCATTCCGTCAAAGGAAACAAGAAAATCAAGGTCCTTTACGCGTTCCTCAAGCACGTGGTGCAGGGGATTTGCATTGTGTGAAAAATGATTTATTACGTGCTTGGTGTTATCCTTTAATGCGCCAAGCTCACCTAAACGTGCGCGCACGCGTACAATGTTATCAATGCCCATGTGTGTGCCTTCGTCTGAAATTTTAATATCTATGTTGGTGCAATCATAGCTTATAAGGTCAAACTTAAAGCCTTTTTCCTTAATAAAGGCGAATACCTCCTCATAAAAGTATCCTGTATCGTGGGCGTAAAGAATGCACTTTCCGTCTTCCTCTATAATATAGAAGAACGCATCGGTGTTAAGCATATGCCTTGCAGGAAGTGCAGTAAGCTTGTAATTGCCTGCTTCCTTTGTTTCAAATGCTTTTATGGGGTTAAAGAAAACGTTGTTTGAAACGTCCTTATTGCCGTAGAATATCTCTTCTACACGGCTTCCGCCAAACACGTCAAGGCGGTCTGCGCGAAGGTCATGGGCATAACAGCTTCCGTGCATAGCAAGCTCTTCAATATACATATGGTCCTGATGACCGTGGGTAACGAATAAATATTTTATTTTGTCACCCTCAATGCCGTTTTGCAAAAAGTGGTGATACGTATCGGCAGAAAGATCTATAAGCAGGTCGTCGTTTATTATTGCCTGTGAGCGAGTGCGGATATTTTTGCCCTTTAAGCGTCTTGCTTCGTTACAGAATTTGCAGTTGCAAAAAACGGCAGGAAATCCTTCGGCGGCGGCAGTGCCAAGGTAGGTAAGCTTCATTTTAAATCTCCTTTTTATGCTTGTTTTGATATTCGCAGGGTGTAAGTCCTGTTTCTTTTTTAAAGATTCGTGAAAAGTTTTTGTTGTCAAGTCCCACGGATACGGCAACATCGCCCACCGAGGACGAGGCCTGTTTTAATAACACCGAGGCTTTGCGTATTCTTAATGCGGTAAGGTAATGGTGCGGTGTCGTGCCCGTTTCCTTCTTGAAAAGCGTTGAAAAATACGTGCGGTCAAGACCGATTATTGCGGCAATATCTTCTACCGAAATACTTTGGTGGTAGTTTAACTCCATTATACCTACCGCCTTTTGAATAAAGGCGTTTTTGTTGCTTTCGCCCGAATAACGCATCAGCGCACCGAGAATAGCGTAAATTTTTGCAGACCTGCGCATTTCTGCACCGGGATCGTCCTCGTGCCGAGTTATAACAAGCGAACGTACAAGCTCGCACACCTCGTCGAAGGCTTCCTTGGGCGCAAATGGCATCTGGCTTGTAATACCCGTTGATTTTAGTACCCTGTGCAGCATACTTCCGTCAATAGCACACCAGAATCCGCGGCGCGGTTCTTTTACGTCTGCCGTCTGAATAATGGTATCACCGGGCATAAGCACGTAGCAATCGCCCGGCTTAACGTCAAACACAGTTCCGTTTACCGAAAACGTACCAAAGCCGCCCGTGCAGCATTCCACAATATATACGTCACGAATTACAGGGCCGTATTTTGCACCTGGGCACAGGTTAACGTCTTCACCGCAATAGTATAAAATAGGGCCGTCGTGATATTTTTTCGTTACGTTTTCATATATCATAGCTATCACCAAAACAACAAATTGAGGAAAAGAACCAACATATGAATGTTGAAAAGTCCTTTGATTTATGATAAAATTATATCACAATCAAGAAAGGAAGTAAACAAAAATGAGAGAAAAGTTTAATTTTGCGGTTGTTGGCGCAAGTCCTATGGGTGAGCTTCACATACAGAGCGTTATCTCAAACGGAATGAATCTTTACGCAGTTTGCGATTCAGCACCTGAAAGAGCAGAAAATGCAAAGAATAAATATTCACCCGTTCGTGCAGTAACAGATTATAAAGAGTTGGTTGACGATGAAAATATTGACGGTGTGGTAATTTGCGTGCCCGATCAGTATCACAGAGAAATGGTAAATGCGTTCCTTAAGGCAGGCAAGCACGTCCTGTGCGAAAAGCCTCTTGCACTTACGCTTGAGGAATGCGAGGATATGATGAAAACTGCAAAGGAAGCAGGTAAAATACTTACCGTTGGTCAGGTATGTCGTGTTGCACCCGGCTTTGTGAAGGTTAAGGAGCTTATTGATAGTGGTGCTATCGGCGAACTGACCTTTGTAGAAAGCGAATATGCACATAATTACGGTGTTGCAAGGGGCTATAACGATTGGCGCGTTACACCCGAACGCCACGGGATAATCGGCGGCGGTTGCCACGCAATCGACCTTTTAAGATGGATTGCAGGCGATCCCTACGAGGTTTATGCAAAGGCTAACCACAAGGTACTTACCGATTGGCCTGTGGATGATACGACCATTGCGGTATTCCAGTTCCCCAATAACGTTATAGGTAAGGTGTTCTGCTCCATCGGTTGTAGGCGCAATTATACTATGCGTTCGGTATTCTACGGCACAACGGGTACTATTATAGCGGATAATACTTCCGATTTTATTACACTCTTTAACGGTGACGATTATACTACACCCCAAAGGATTGAGGTTGCAGTTTCAAACCACAACGTTGAACAGGAATTAAAGGAACTTATTGCTGCAATAAAAAGCGACGGAAAAGCTCCTGTTACCGCGTATGACGGTGCTTCCACCGTTGCGGTATGCGTTGCCGCAGTTGAATCAACAAAAACGGGTATGCCTGTTAAGATAAGATATCCTGAAAAATAAAAAGTGAGGTACATAAAAATGAGTAAGGAAAAGCTTAATATTGCGCTTGTAGGATGCAGTCCCATGGGAAAAAGACACGCAAAGGGTGTTGTTGCAAACGGTGCAGTGCTTTATGGTATCTGCGATACTGCAGCAGAAAGACTTGAGGAGTTCAGAAATGAGTTCGAGCCTCAGGTAGTAACAAGTGATTATAAGGAACTGCTTGATGATGAAAATATTGATGCAGTTATCATTGTTACGCCTGATCAGCTTCATAAGGAAATGGTAAACGCATTTCTTAGGGCGGGCAAAGACGTGCTTTGCGAAAAGCCTATGGCGCTTACGCTTGAAGAGTGCGAGGATATGATGCGCACCGAAAAGGAAACGGGCAAGCAGCTTATGATAGGTCAGATATGCCGTTGCAACCCCACGTTCATTAAGGCGAAAGAGCTTATAGATGCAGGCACGATAGGCGAGCTTGTTTTTGTAGAAAGCGAATACGCACACAACTACGATGATTCGAAGGGCTATAATAATTGGCGTATGGTGCCCGAACGCAATACCGTTGTTGGCGGTGGCTGTCACGCAATCGACCTTTTAAGATGGATTGCAGGCGATCCTTATGAGGTTTATGCACACGCAAACCATAAGATTATGACCGATTGGCCCACCGATGATACCACTATTGCTATTTATAAATTCCCTAACAACGTAATGGGCAAGGTGTTCGTTTCGAACGGTGCTAAGCGTGCATATACGATGCGTTCAGTATTTTACGGCACAAAGGGTACAATAATTGCACAAAACGTACCCGGTGAGGTAATTCTTTACGAGGATGCAGAGGGCAAGAACTACCACGATGAACAGATCATCAAGGTTCCGCCGAAGGACCACAATGCAGAGGACGAGATCAACACCTTTGTAAAAGCACTTATGGCAGGCAGAAAGGTTCCGGTATCTTCTTATGACGGTGCCGCAACGGTAGCGGTTGCCTGTGCAACGGTTGAATCAACACAAACAGGCAAGCCTGTTAATATCAAATACCCTGAAATTTAATTTAATCAGTTGAAAAATCCCGCAAATTATGCGGGATTTTTTTGTATTAACCCTATGGTTTTATATTGAATTAGTAAGTTGCATATGCTATAATATACGTAACGAATTTATATGGGAGATAATTTATGGCTTATTCGGTTGAAAAAAGAGAATTTAATAATTCGAAGTGGATATTCGGTGCCGACGAATTTTTAAAAACCGCAGAGAATATAGAAAATATAGAGGGTGCAAAATGGATATGGCCTGTGTTTTACACAAGGGTATATATCCGCAAAACCTTTGAAATTGAAGAGGTTCTGCCTACAAAGGCGCAGTTTATTTGTGATAATGCGTTCGATTTGTTTATAAACGGAAAGCCTGTTTCCCTTAATAAACGCAAGTTTTCAGGTGACGTTACTGAATTCCTTCAGAACGGCGAAAACAGAATAAATATCCGTTCTTATCAGACTAATGACGATAGGTTCTTTACCTCTGCAATCACGGGTATGATAAGGAGTGCGGAAACGTTAATAGTCACCGACGAAAGCTGGCAATCGTATATTCCCGTAACGTTCTGGGAGAATGATGAGCCTGAGAATTGGATGACTATGGCGCAAAGAACGTATAGCCAGACCTATGCGTGCGTAATACATCCCCGCCTTTTTAAGCGTTCGCTTTATATGAGAAAAGCGTTCGAGGTTACGGGAACGGTAGAAAAGGCGCTTCTTTACGCTTCAACGCAGGGACTTTCAGAGGCTTATATTAACGGTATGCGCACCGATGACGAGGTGTTTTCCGATGGTGTTTGTGAAACCGTTAAGGAATTTCACGTTTTTGACGTTACCTTGCTTATAAAAACAGGCAAGAACGTGCTTGGTGCAATAACGGGTAACGGCTGGCTTAACAGTGAGTCGCATTCCTCGGTATATATGAACAAAAATATGCTTATAATGGAGCTTGAAATTACCTATTCTGACGGCACAAGCGAGATTATAGGAACTGATCAGGATTTTAAATGTGCGTTTTCGCCGTTGACCGATAACGATTTGCAGTTCGGTGAACGTTATGATGCACGGTGTGAAATAGAAAATTGGTGCAGTGCAGAGTTTGACGATTCTGATTGGGCTAAGGTTGATTCAGCACCACGTTCTCTTGAAGCAAGGGAATTTGTCGCACGCTCGTATCCGCCCGTAAAGGTAATACGCAGGATTGCGCCCGTTAAAACGATGATGCGTGATACAAGAATCATATACGACTTTGGCGAAAACTGTGCAGGCAGGTATGACGTTACGTTTTTAAATACCTTCAAGGGACAGGAAATAAAATTAAGTATGTGTGAGCGCCTTGATGAAATGGGCGAATTTATGGTGGGCGTTTATACTCCCGTGTTCTTTAACCGTGACAGTATTTACGATGGCAGAGCGTTAGGCTGTATGCGCAACTTCGATTTTTACACCTGTAAGGGCGGTGAAACGGAAACGTACCGTCCAAGGTTTGCGTTCACAGGTTTCAGATACCTGTGCATTGAGGGTGTAAAGGACAGGTCGCAAATCAAGGATATTGCAATGAACGTAATGCATAACGACCTTAAAAAAACAGGTACGTTAAAAAGCAGTTATCCCCTTATAAATCAGCTTTTCGATATGACGGCACGCACGTGGTACAGTAACATTGTAAACGGACCGATGGATTGTCCTACCCGCGAAAAGAATTATTGGACGGGTGATGCACAGATATTTATTGCTACTGCGTGTTATCTTTCCGACTGCGATGATTTTATTGCGCGTTGGACGCATACGGGCAGAAAAATGTGCGAAGCCGTATACGGTTGGGGCGATGAAAAATATATCTTGCCCTGGACACTTTACAGGTTCTATCGTGATAAGAACGTGCTTGAAGAATGCTACGACGGAATCGTTAAGTACGCACGTTCAAGATGCGATCAGACAAAGAATTTACTGCCTACCGATGCATCAAGCTTCAGTGATTGGCTTGCACCCGAGGGCATTGTGCTTGACCAAAATTTCTTTGCTTGCTGCTATTATTGCTATATGCTTAAAATCGTGTCGCAGATAGCCGAGGTTCTGGGCGATTACAAAACAAGTGACGAATTTGCGGCAATGGTTGAGCCTGCAATAGATGCGTTTAATAAAAAATTCTTCGATAATGAAAAGAATGAGTACACTCCTGAGTCACAGGCGTCCATAATACTTCCCCTTGCGCTTGGTCTTGTGCCTGTATACAGGGAAAAGGCATTGGCAAAGAAGCTGAATGAGAAGATACTTGAAAAGGGACATCTTACCACGGGCGGTGTAACAACTGCTCTTGTGCTTGGCGTTTTGTGCGATTACGGCTATAAGGATACTGCGTTTATGCTTCTTGACAGGGAAGAACATCCTTCATGGAAGAATATGATAAAGGGGCTTACAACACTTCCTGAATCCTGGAAAGGCATAAAGGATATGGAATTTGAAGCAAGTTGCAGTATGAACCACTTCGTTTTCGGTACTGTAACGGGATGGATGTTTGAATATCTTGGCGGCATTCGTTATAAGGAATCCACCCCCGGCTTTTCGCACGTTGTGTTAAGACCTACGTTCATTAAGGAAATAGGTGAGTTTAAAGCACAACTTAAGACGGTTTACGGCTTGATAAGTGTTGAATGGTACGTTGAGGATAATAAGGTTGTATATACGTTCTCAAGTGAACGTAACGTAACCTTAATATTGCCCGATGGCAACGTAAAGGCGTTTCCTAAGGGAAGGCATACGGTAAGTGCTAATATTTAAGGAGTATTGTTATGAGATTATGCGTAGTAGTTCCTTGCTTCTTTAATTTGAAGGAAGTGGATTTTTGCGATGCAGTAAAGCAAATATCTGCGCTTGGTTATAATGCAGTGGAAACGTATTCGTGGCGCAATCTTGATTTAGAAAGAGTAAGCGACACGCTTAAGGAAACTGGTGTTGAACTTTTAAGTATGTGTACCACCGCGTTTAATCTGACCGACTCTGCGTTTAGAAATGCGTGGGTTGAGGGTATTCACGAAAGCTGTATTGCCGCAAATAAGCTTGGTGTAAAAAAACTTATTACTCAGGTTGGTGCCGATACGGGCGCTGACAGAGCCGTTCAGCACGCATCAATTGTCGAAGGTCTTAAAATTGGCGCATCCATACTTGAAAAGTACGGTGTAACCGTTATGATAGAGCCGCTTAATACCCACGTTAATCATCCGGGATATTACCTGTGGTCATCAATCGAAGCCTTTGACATAGTAAAGGAAGTAAACAGTGAAAATGTAAAGGTGGTATATGATATCTATCATCAGCAGGTGATGGAAGGAAATATAATACCCAATATAAAGAACAATCTTCAGTATATTGCCCATCTTCACGGTGCGGGGCATCCTGGCAGGCACGAAATGCAAAACGGCGAGAATAATTATCGCTTTATTATTGACGAAATCGATAAGGCAGGCTATAAGGGCGCGCTTGGTTTAGAATATTCGCCGTTGCTTGATAGAAACGAAAGCCTTAAAACTGCGTTAAAGCTATTTGGATAATTTAATGAAAACAAAAAACACCGACATTTTTTTGTCGGTGTTTTTTTGTTATTGCAAAATATTAAGCTTCTTCTAATTTTGCACCGCAGCTGGGGCAAACAAACTCATCGTCTGCAAATTCGCCTGAGAATGAAACGGTTTCCTTGCATGCAGGGCAAACGTACTCTGTATACTCAAAATCGTCATCATCGTCGTCACAGCAACAGCAGCAACAATCATCATCGTCATCATCGCAATCGCAGCAGCAGCAATCGTCATCGTCACAATCGCAGTCACAGCAATCACAATCACAATCATCGTCATCATCGTAAAGATACTCTTCAACCTCTAAAAGATCGTTGTCAAGCTCTTCAACGTATTCGCCAAGCTGTGTAAGTTCATCATCAACGTCCTCAAGCTCGTTAGCGATGGATGAAAGTGTGTCGATTATGGCAAGCAAAAGCTTACCTTCTTTGGTATCGCTATTAATATCAAGACCGTCTGCAAGGCCCTTAAGATATTGAACTTTCTTTTCTACTGACATTTAAAAACCTCCAAATTATACGCGATCCATATATTCGCCTGTACGGGTATCGATTCTGATACGGTCGCCAACGTTTACGAACAGGGGTACGTTTACCTTGAAGCCTGTTTCAATGGTAGCCTGCTTTGTTACGTTTGTAGCTGTATCGCCCTTAACACCGGGTTCAGCATCGATAATCTCAAACTCAACAAAGTTAGGTGCATCAACTGAGAAAGCAGCACCCTTATAGAACTTAATTGTAACCTCAAGGTTATCCTTGAGATAGGGAAGTGCTGAATCAACTGATTCCTTATCAAGTGCGATCTGCTCATAGGTCTCGTTATCCATGAAGTAGTAAAGACCTTCATCGTTGTAAAGATACTGCATTTCCTTACGCTCGATATGGGCAAGGGGATACTTTTCGTTGGGGTTGAAGGTGCGCTCAAGCACCTGACCTGTCATAACGTTCTTAATCTTTGTTCTAACAAAAGCAGCGCCTTTGCCGGGCTTAACGTGAAGGAATTCAACGATAATATAAACGTTGCCGTCGATTTCTACTGTAATACCCTTTCTGAATTCACCTGCTGTAATCATTTTGAGTTTCCTCCTAAATTATTATTATAAATTTATTAGTTTTTTATCCGCAATAGTTAAATTTTTGTAACCGTCGCGGGTAATAACGTACATATTTTCAATGCGCACACCCATATCGCCTTCAATGTAAATGCCCGGCTCAACCGTAACTACGTCGCCAATACTGAGTACGTCGTTGCTTCTTGAAGAAAGCCGTGGCGATTCGTGTATTTCAATGCCCACACCGTGACCTAAAGAATGTGAAAAGCATTCACCGTAGCCTGCCTGTGAAATAATATCGCGCGCAATCTTATCAACCTCGCAACCCTTTATGCCGGGGCGAAGCGCATCTCTTGCCTTCTCGTGTGCCTTTAATACGGTGTTATACACGTTAAGCATTTCATTGGTAGCCTTACCTACAAGCACGGTACGCGTCATATCCGAATTGTAGTTGTTAAGCCGTGCGCCGAAATCAAGGGTAACGAATTCGCCGATTTTAATTTTTTTGTCGCTTGGTACCGCGTGCGGCTTTGCACCGTTTGTGCCCGAAGCAACTATTGTATCAAAAGCAATGCCGTCAGCGCCCAATGAAAACATAATGTATTCAAGGCGCGCACGAACTTCCTTTTCGGTAACACCTTCCTTTATAAAGGGAAGTATCTGCCTGAAAGCTTCGTCTGTTATCTTTTGCGCATTTATTATATTTTCAACCTCGGTATCCGTCTTCTGACAACGTAATGAGGTAAAAATATTTTCAGTTTTAAAAAGCGAAAAACCGTTTTCTGAAAGCGTAACGTAATTTGCGGCAGTAAGATAATCCTCTTGAATACCTAACTTGCTGATGCCTTGCACCTTTGCTTCTTCAATTATGCCGTCAATATAGCTTCCGTTAATAATTTTAACGGGGCAGGAAGCAACCCTTGCGGCAACTGTATATCTACTGTCCGTAACAAGCACGGGCGATGGGGAATACAGTAAAAGCGCATCAACGGAATAATATCCCGTAAGATAAAATATATCCGCGGGGTTTGAGATTGCGTAGCCTTCAAGTTGCGGGAATTTCTCTAAAAGAGCTTTTAACACTTAAAACTCCACTTTCTGTAATATGATAACATATTTTTCCGTTTTTGTATATAAAAAATCGGTAAAAACTTGATATTATTTGAATAAAAATTTCCAAACAAGCTTTTCTCTTGAACGGTTAAACACCTTGGTGCACCACCATTCGTAGTCACTTAACGGCTCAAGAAGCACGCTTTTTGCCTTTACGCTGTTTGCAAGCTGAATATCCGTAAAAAGCTGATCACCAACCATAAGCACGTTTTCGGGGACAATACCGAGGGTGCTTAAAAGCTTTTTAGTGGGTGCCTTAAAAGGCTTTTTTGCGTTTTTAAACACCTCAATATCAAGGTTTTTGCCAATGGTATCGGCGTTCATACCCTTTGAATTGGTGAAAAGCGCAACACGGAAGCCTTCCTCCTTTGCCCTTTTCACCCATTGGGTCGTTTCCTCGGAAACCTCGCTTGCACGCCAAAGCGCAACGGTGTTATCCATATCAAGAAGAATAAGCTTTATGTTTAATTCTTTAAGCTTATCAAGGGGAATGTTACATATCCTCTTGTAACGCAGGGTAGGAATAAGTCCCATTACTTGTTACCGTTAAGCGAATCAAGACGCTCGCTTACCTTCTTAAGCATTTCTGTGTATTTTTCAAGCTTTGCTTTTTCTTCGTTTATAAGCTTTTCAGGTGCCTTTGCAACAAAGCCTTGGTTATTTAACTTGCCCTCGGCACGCTTGATTTCAGCTTCAATGGTAGCCTTTTCCTTGGTAAGACGCTCAAGCTCCTTTTCAACGTCAACAAGCTCACCCATAGGAATATAGCACTGCGCGGCACCTGTTACGGTTGAAGCATAACTATCCTCGTTTTCGGGCTTCTGTGTTATAAACGTAACCTTGCTTGAGGAGGCAAGCTTTTCAATGTACTGACTTGCTGATGCCATATCAAGCTTTGTTAAGATAAGAATTTCGGTCTTCTTATTCTGGGGAACGTTCATTTCCGTACGGATGTTACGAATGCTCTTGATAATATCAACAACAGCATCAAAATCAGTATCAAGCTTAAGTGCTTCGTCAACTGTGGGCCACTGTGAAATCATAATGCTTTCGCCTGCATCGGGAAGTGAAGTCCATATTTCCTCGGTAATGAATGGCATAAGGGGATGCAAAAGCTTTAAGGTGTTGTTAAGCACGTAGTTAAGAACTGTGCAAGCGGTGGTTTTTGCTTCCTCATCCTCACCGTAAAGACGGGGTTTGGTAAGCTCAATATACCAGTCGCAGTATTCTGACCAGATGAAGTCGTAAAGGCTTTGCGCAGCAATACCAAGCTCATAGCTGTCAAAGCTTCTTGTAACGCTTTCAAGAAGTGCGTTGTACTTTTTAAGTATCCACTTATCGCTCTCGTCAAGTGTAACGTCTTTAATATCGGGAAGCTCTCTTCCTTCAACGTTCATCATAACGAAACGGGAAGCGTTCCATATCTTGTTTGCAAAGTTGCGGTATGCTTCAACCTTTTCCCAATAGAAACGCATATCGTTTCCGGGTGAGTTACCTGCGGCAAGGGAGAAGCGCAATGCATCAGCACCGTATTTATCAATAACCTCAAGGGGATCAATACCGTTACCAAGGCTCTTTGACATCTTTCTGCCCTGTGAATCACGAACGATACCGTGAATAAGAACGGTCTTAAAGGGAACGTCGCCCATCTGCTCAATACCCGAAAACATCATTCTGGCAACCCAGAAGAAAATGATGTCGTAGCCTGTAATCAATGCACTTGTGGGATAGTAGTAATCAAGCTCAGGCGTCTTTTCGGGCCAACCGAGCGTGGAGAAGGGCCACAATGCTGACGAGAACCACGTATCAAGTACGTCCTCATCCTGATAAAGCTTTGTTGAACCACACTTTTTACATTTCGCGGGCATTTCGCGTGCAACGTGTGTTTCGCCGCATTCCTCACAGTAGTATGCAGGAATTCTGTGTCCCCACCAAAGCTGACGTGAAACACACCAATCGCGGATGTTTTCAAGCCAATTATAATAAATCTTAGAAAATCTGTCGGGTACAAAGTTGGTTTCACCGTTTCTTACAGCCTCAAGAGCAGGCTTTGCAAGGCTTTCCATCTTAACGAACCATTGCTTTGAAATAATAGGCTCAACTGCGCTGTGGCAACGGTAGCAGGTGCCAACGTTATGTGTGTAATCCTCGGTCTTGATAAGGCAACCGCATTCGGTAAGCTTATTAACTACCTCTTTACGTGCATCCTCACGCTTAAGACCTGCAAAAATTCCGCCGTCCTCGTTAATCGTGCCGTCATCGTTCATTACACGGATAACGGGAAGATTGTGGCGAAGCGAAACCTCAAAGTCATTGGGGTCGTGTGCAGGTGTAATTTTAACCGCGCCGCTTCCGAATTCCATTTCAACGTACTCGTCGGCAACAATGGGAATTTCCCTGTTCATAAGGGGAAGCACAACCGTTTTGCCAACAAGGTGCTTATACCTTTCATCATCGGGATGAACCGCAACTGCAGTATCACCCATATACGTTTCAGGACGTGTTGTTGCAACAGTAATGGAATCCTTACCGTCGGGTGTGAAGTACTGCATATGCCAAAGATGTGAAGCCTGCTCCTCGTATTCAACCTCTGCATCTGAAAGCGCAGTTTTACATTCGGGACACCAGTTGATTATACGTGAACCGTGATAAATAAGTCCCTTTTCGTAAAGCTTTACAAAAACTTCGGTAACAGCCTTTGAACAGCCTTCGTCCATAGTAAAGCGTTCTCTGTCCCAATCACATGAGGAGCCTAACTTTTTAAGCTGCTCAACTATTCTGCCACCGTACTGTTTTTTCCATTCCCAAGCACGCTCAAGGAACTTTTCTCTGCCAAGGTCTTCCTTTTTAAGACCTTCCTTTGCCATAGCATCAACAATCTTAACCTCGGTTGCAATGCTTGCGTGGTCGGTGCCGGGCACCCAGAGTGCAGAATATCCCTGCATACGCTTAAAGCGGATAATAGCATCCTGCATCATATTGTCAAGCGCATGTCCCATATGAAGCTGACCCGTGATGTTGGGCGGGGGCATAACGATTGAAAAAGGCTTCTTGTTTTTGTCAGGCTCGGCATGGAAGTATCCCTTTTCCATCCAATGCTTGTAAAGTCTGTCCTCAACCTGTTTAGGATCGTAGGTCTTAGCGATTTCTTTCATAAAATCTCTCTCCTTAAAAAAATAAAACGCCCTTATAAAAAAGGACGTTACATAATTAACGCGGTACCACCTTAATTCCGAAAAAATCGGCACTTAACGGGATGTAACGGTCACCTTACCGTTTGGGCTACTGAATAAACGTTCACCCAAAGCACTCCAAAGCTACCTTCAAGGCGTATGCAGTATGCCCTTTCAGCCAATGGGGCACTCTCTTTAAAAGCAAAACGGCCTTTACTCCTCTTTTTCAACGTGCATAATATTACCCGTTAAGTATACTATATATTATCTATTTTAGCAACTGATTTTTTATTTTTGCGGCTTTTTCTTTAGATAAAGTGCCGATACCGTACTGTATCAGGGAAATAACACTTAAAACCAACGAAAAATAGAGAATAATATAAACAAACCACGCTGACGGCTTAAGAAAATCATCGATAAAAAACAGCAGGCATAATGAAAACGAGGTGCAAAATGAGGATATCTTCCCAAACGTGTTTGAATACACCATATCTCCCTGCTTTTTTGAAATAATTCCGCCGCCGATAAGCATAAAAAGCTCCTTTAAAACAATTATAAGCACCGCAAAATAAGGAATGCTTCCTTTAAGAGTAAAGCAAACGAGTGCGGAAAGCTGAAGCACCTTATCGGCAACGGGGTCAAGAATTTTTCCAAGGCTGGAAACCGCATCAAATTTTCTTGCAATAAAGCCGTCGATAACGTCAAGTAACGAAGCAGTCAAAAAAATAAAAAACGCTGTTTGCGACGAAAGATTAAAAAATGCCCATATAAAAGCAGGGCATAAGGCTAACCGTAAAAAAGAAAGAAGATTGGGTATATATTTCATAAAGCTCCTTTTACATAAGCTTTTTGATATGCTGAAGCGCGCTTTTTTCAAGCCGCGAAACCTGCGCCTGCGAAATACCGATTTCAGAAGCAATTTCCATTTGTGTTTTTCCTGAAAAATACCGCATTTTAATTATACTGTATTCACGGCTATCAAGCTTTGATAAGGCTTCTTTTAAGGCTATCTGCTCAGTCCAACGCCTGTCACTTTGTTTTATATCGCTTATCTGGTCAAGAATAAACACCTGCTCGCTTCCGTCGTTAAAAACAGGCTCGAATATGGATATGGGATCGGTAACGGCTTCAAGGGCGTTTTCAAGGTCGAAAAGGGGGACCTCAAGTGCCTTTGCAAGCTCTTCGTTTGTGATTTCACGGTTGTAGCGTGTGTACAGGTTTTCCCGTAACTGCATTGCCTTGTACGCAAGATCGCGCATTGAACGGCTTACACGAATACTGTTGTTATCCCGAAGAAACCGACGTATTTCGCCGATTATCATGGGCACCGCATAGGTTGAAAACTTAACGTTGTGGCTTAAATCAAAGTTCTTTACCGCCTTAATAAGTCCGATGGTGCCCACCTGAAACAAATCGTCAGGTGTTTCACTTCGCCCAAGAAAGCGTTGCACCACCGAAAGCACAAGGCGCAGGTTTGAATAAATAAACCTCTCCTTTGCTTCCTCGTCACCCTGCTTGATTTTTTCCATAAGTAAAACCGCTTCCTTTTGCTTTAAGCGCGGAAGCTTTGAAGTATCTACACCGCATATTTTTACTTTGCCTGAATATTGCATAAATTCCCTCCGCTTGATATGTAGCGGTGCAAAGGTTATTATGCGCTTAAATTGGAATTATATACAAAAAACCGATATGCTTTTGCATATCGGCTTGATTAGCGTTATTTATTTTTTATTCCTTTAATTACCGGTGAAAGCTTTTTGTATATCACAAAGGTTATCAATGCAATAACCATATACTTGGCAAAATTGAAGGGGGTATTAAAAATAAGGATTGCACTTAAAAGGCTATGTACGCTTGGCAAAAGTTGTTGATACATACCTAAAATTACCGATTCGGGCATAAACAACCGCATATAAACGGGGTAGGTTACAAAATAATTGATAAATATGCTTAACACCGCAGTTGAAAATGCACCGATAATGCAACCGATAAGCGCACTTTTACGGCTCTGATACTTTTTGTAAATAAGTCCTGCAGGAACAACAAAGCAAAGACCTAAAAGCATATTTGAAAGCTCGCCTGCCCACATTGTTGAGGAAGAAAAGCCGTGCAAAACGTTCTTTATAATGCAAACCAGCGCACCCCACAACGGCCCCATACTAAATGAGCAGATTAAAGCAGGAAGCTCGGAAAAATCAAACTGAATAAAACTTGGGATAATAAACGGCAAAGGAAATTCCAAAAGCATCAGAATATAACTGATTGCCGAAAATAATGCAGTTACAATAAGCTTGCGTGTGTTTTTCATAAATATCTCCTTAAAAAAAGAATTCCCCCAAAAAAGCTTGGGGGAATTCCAAAAATAACTTAAATAAGCAATTCTCTCATCCGGACTGTACCGTCGGTTGCGGAATTCCACCGCATCAGCCAAGCAGGCTCGTGGACTATAACCACCGGTCAGGGAATTTCGCCCTGCCCCGAAGCAATATAATTATACATCCGTTAAAAACGAATGTCAATAAAAATTAAATAAAAGCGTAGGTGTAAAGGGAGCCGAGTATCATAAACGGCATCTGAAGGCGCTGTGCTTCTTTTTTTCCGTATTCAAACGCTTCACCGATAGTGTTAAACGTAACGGCAGAAATAGCGCACTTGTTTAATACGCCTGCGTACTCTTCCTTTGAAAGCGCACGGGGGTTTTCAGGGGTGAAAACAAAGGCGGTGTCGGTTACTTCTTTAAGGCGGCGTGCAATGTAATAGTAATCCTTGTCCTTCAAAACACCTGTCATTACAAGCACTCTTTTATCCTTAAAGTACGTTTTAATGCTTTCAACCGAAGCATCAATACCCTGCGGATTATGGGCGCCGTCAAAAATAATTAGCGGGTCGCGGCAGAGTATTTCAAAGCGTGCAGGCCATTTTGCCGTTAATAAGCCTGCTTTTATGCTTTCTTTAGAAACGTTAAAACCTTGTTTTTTAAGAATATCAACCGCGCTTAATACTGCGCATGCGTTTTCGGGCTGATACGTGCCAAGAAGGCTCACACGCATATCCTTATACCCGTTAAAATCAAACAGAGTACCCTCAAGCGAGGTTTGCTTTATTAAAAGATTACTGTGCTCTACCGTAAAAAATTCGCTGTTTTTTTCTTTTGCAGTATCTTCTATTACCGCTCTTGCGCTTTCGTCCCTTCCGCCGTATAAAACAGGAATACCGTCTTTTATAATACCTGCCTTTTCCTTGGCAATAGCTTCCACGGTATCACCTAAAAATGCGGTGTGGTCAAGTGCGATTCCTGTAATTACCGATAAAACGGGCGTGGTTATTATGTTGGTGGAATCAAGCCTTCCGCCCATTCCCGCCTCAAGAATTACCACGTCACAGACATTGCGCTTGAAGTATTCAAAGCCAATGGCGGTAATAAGCTCAAATTCAGTAGGCTTATCCTTCATACCGTCGGCAATAGGCTTAACGTATGCGGTGATTTCTGCAAGCTCATCGTCACCGATCATCTTGCCGTTTACCTGCATACGCTCGTTAAACACCTTTATGTAAGGCGAGGTAAAAAGACCTGTTTTATAGCCTGCATTACGAAGTATGCTTTCAAGCATTGCGCAGAATGAACCTTTACCGTTTGTGCCTGCAACGTGAATGAACTTAAGCTTGCTTTCAGGATTGCCAAGTGCATCGCAAAGCAATTTTATTCGTTCAAGACCGGGCTTACAGAACGTCCAATTTATAGAATGTATATATTCAAGTGCTTCAGTATAATTCATTTAAACGACCCCAATAGCTTTTTAAAAGTGCGGTTCTTATAAAGAAAACAAAGCACCGCGGCATCAACAACAAACATTATGGCGTAATTCACCGTGCGCATTAAAAGAAGTGCGTGATAAGGTGTGCCGTACATATGCGAAAGACCTATGGTTTTTACTAATACTGCGCCCAAAGCGTAAGAAATCGACACCGCTAAAGCAATCTTTAAAATAACGGGAGTCTTTTTTAAAAGTAAGAATACTGTTCCGCTTACGAAGCCTATAAGTACCGCGCCTAAGGTGATGTAAAGGTTGATGGTATATCCCCTTAAAATGCTGCCCAATACGTCGGCGGCAAGTGCGGTAAGTGCGCCCACCCACGGCCCAAACATAAATCCTGCTAAAAAAAGCGGAGTGTTCTCAAAACTAAAGCGCAAGGATTCGCCCACGGGAATTTGCAAGAATTTTCCCATAATAATGCTTATTGCGCACAAAAGTGCCGAAGCAACAAGCACGCGTGTTTTTTTATACGAAGCCATAAAAAAATCTCCTTTCATAAAATGAAGGAGAGTAGTGTAGCCAAAACGGCTATAACATCCTGCAGCGGATGCAACGGTATATCACAAATCTTTCGATTACTTGTTTACGGGCAACTTCCCATCCCATAACACTAAAGAAGCAATTTGCTTCAGCGCATACCGTCTACTCTGCATCAATTTTATTTAATTGTATATCTAAACCGATTATAAGTCAAACGTTATTTTTATTATGGCTTTTAACAGGTTGTTGTTTAAAATCACTTGTGAAAAAGAGTGCAATGTGATATACTTAACGAGTATAATATTACAGGGAGAAGTAAAGATTATGAAATTAGGTGTTGTAGGATTACCTAACGTTGGTAAAAGTACACTTTTTAATGCTATTACAAATGCAGGCGCAGAAGCGGCAAACTACCCGTTCTGCACTATTGAGCCTAACGTGGGCGTTGTTTCCGTGCCTGATAACAGGCTTGACGAGCTTGCAAAAATATATAATCCCAAGAAATACACCCCTGCGTTTATTGAGTTCGTTGATATTGCAGGTCTTGTACGCGGTGCGTCAAAGGGTGAAGGCTTAGGCAACAAGTTCCTTTCGCATATCCGTGAGGTTGATGCAATCGTGCACGTTGTACGTTGCTTTGAAAATTCGGATATTATTCACGTTGACGGCTCCATAGATCCTGTCCGCGACGTTGAAACTATCAATCTTGAGCTTATATTGGCTGACCTTGAAACCTGCGAAAAGCGTCTTGATAAGGCAATTAAGGCGGCACGCGGTAACGATAAGACCGCGCAGGAAGAGGTTGAACTTCTTAATAAGATGATTCTTCAGCTTCAGGATGAAAAGCCTGTGCGCAGTATGGAAATGAATAAGGATGAGCAGGCACTTGCAAAAACGTTCTTCCTGCTTACCACAAAGCCGATAATTTATGCTGCAAATATTTCCGAGGATGAAATAGGCAAGGAAAACAGCGGTGTTACCGCACTTAAGCAGTTGGCGGAAAAGGACGGGGATCAGGTAATGGTTATCTCCGCACGTATTGAGGAAGAGCTTTCACAGCTTGAGCCGGAAGAAAAGGAGATGTTCCTTGCAGAGTACGGCCTTGAAGAAAGCGGACTTAACCGCCTTGTAAAAGCAAGCTATAAGCTTCTTGGTCTTATATCCTTCCTTACCGCAGGCGAAAGCGAGGTTCGTGCATGGACGATTACCGAGGGCACAAAGGCGCCTCAGGCGGCAGGTAAGATTCACTCTGACTTTGAGAGGGGATTCATTCGTGCCGAAATAATCGCTTACGATGAATTTATGAAGTATAAGTCAATGACTGCCGCAAAGGAAAAAGGTCTTGTACGCTCCGAGGGTAAGGAATACGTTATGCAGGATGGCGATATAACGTTATTCAGGTTTAACGTTTAATAAAAAATTAAGGCTCTGTAAGTTATATTACAGAGCTTTTTTGTTTTAATGATTACGCATCCCGTAAATTCTGCGCTAACCTTGCACATTTTGGGGTGAATTTTTTTACATTTGACAATATATGCACACAAAAAAATATTGAAATTTCATTTTTTATAATATATAATACAATTATGAGAGATTTGAGAATTTTTAAATGCTTAATATTGTTCTTAACGGTAACGGTACTTCTTTCAGGATGTTTTGGGCCGAACACGCATTCGGTTACATATACGGGTATGGGTACCGTTATTTCTGTTTCGGTGTACGGCGGGGAAGATGAAGTGCTTTTAATGATAAGTGATGAGCTTCAGAAGATAGAAAATGCTTCGTCATACACCGTTGATACGTCGTCGGTAAACTTGTTGAATGCGCAAGGTGAAAGCACGGATAAATATTTAATTGAGCAAGTAACCGTCGCACAAGACGTTTTTGAAAAATCAAACGGTGCTTACTCTCACACTTTGGGCGAACTTATAGCACTTTGGAATATTGGCTTTGACGGGGCGCGCATACCCGATAGTGACGAGCTTGCTGATGCGGTTAAAAACGCAAAAGAAACGTGCACCCATATAAAAGACGGCAAGCTTGTGCTTGAAGGCAACGGCAAGGTGCATCTTGGAAGCATTACAAAAGGATACGCACTTGATAAAGTAAAAGAAATTCTTAAAAAGGAAAACGTCAGCGGTGCAACCGTTTCCGTTGGCGGAAGCGTAATGTTTTATGGCAAGCATCCCGAAAAGGAGTACTGGACGTGTGCGATACGCGATCCCTTTAACGAAAGCGGTTATATAGGCACCTTCAAAATAAAAGAGGGGTGTGTTTCCACCTCGGGTACGTACGAAAGATATTTTGAGGAGGGCGGCACAAGGTATCATCATATTCTTGATGCAAAAAACGGATACCCTGCTGAAACCGGACTTGAATCTGTAACGGTAATATGCGAAAATGGTGCGTTAAGTGATGCGCTTTCAACGGCGTGCTTCGTGCTTGGTATGGAAGAAGGAAAGCAGCTTTTGTCTAAGTACGGTGCAAAGGGCGTTTTTATTGAAGAAAACGGCAATATTTCGGTATGGGGTGATATAACGCTTGAAAAATATTAAAATACTGAAGCTTGCCGATATAGTTCTTATTCTTTTGATATTGACGGTGCTTATCAGCCTGTGGCTGTTTAACGACGGCAATACCGCCAATAAGGCAACGGTGTACGTTGACGGAGCGGTTTATAAGGAGATTTCGCTTGATAAAATACAAGCAGATGAAACCCTAATAATCGGTGACGTGCACATTCTTATTACAAGCGAGGGCATCAGTATAACTGAATCCGATTGCCCTGATAAGACCTGTGTTAAAAGCGGAACGGCTAAAAAAAGCGGCACAACGGTAGCGTGCGTGCCCAATAAAATAGTTATAACGGTAACGAAAAACGATGCTTTAATAGACGGGGTGACGGGATGAAGGCTAAAAAAATTGCCCTGTGGGGAATACTTGGTGCGCTTGCAATCTCCGTATCCTTTCTTGAAAGCCTGTTCAACCTGCCGTTTTTACCGCCGGGTGCAAAACCGGGGCTTTCAAATATAGTAACTGTTTCAGCGTTAATGGTTACGGGTGCGGTAAGCGCAATATACGTTACCGTGCTGAAGGCGGCGTTTGCACTTATAACGCGAGGATTCGTGGCATTCTTGTTAAGTCTTTCAGGCGGTGTACTTTCATTTGTGTCAACGGTGCTTTTGTATAAAATGAAAAAAAGTCCCTTTTCTATCGTGGGGATATGTATTATCGGTGCAATATTGCATAATGCCGCACAGCTTGGTGTTTCAATACTGCTTACAGGTACAACGGCACTTATATACTACGCCCCCGTATTGCTTGCGTTTTCGCTTGCTTCGGGGTTAGTGACAGGCTTTTCACTTAAAATTCTTAAGCCGTATTTAGAAAAAACAGGGGAGAAAAGGTTATGACAGAAAAAGCCGTAAAAAAGGCACGAGGCGGTATACACGTACCGCATAACAAAAATACGAAAGAGCTTTCTGCCGTGCGTATGCCCGTACCCCAAATGGTGATAATTCCTATGCAGCAATGCATCGGTGCGCCGTGCACACCGCTTGTAAAGGTTGGTGACACCGTTACTGTGGGGCAGAAGATAGGCGATAGTGATAAATTTGTTTCAGCACCCGTGCATTCAAGCGTTTCGGGAAAGGTAATAAAAATAGGCGAGGTCAAGCTTGCAGGCGGTCAGACCTCGGTGGCGGTCACAATTGAATCGGATGGCTTGATGACGCCCTCTGATGAAATATGCGCACCCAAGGTGGAAACTCTTGAAGAGCTTGTAAAGGCGGTAAGGGAATCAGGTGCAGTCGGTCTTGGCGGTGCAGGCTTCCCTACGCACGTAAAGCTTAACGTTTCGCCTGAAAAGAAGATAGATACGCTTATTGTAAACGCCGCCGAATGCGAGCCGTATATTACGGTGGATTACCGTGAGGCTATGGATAATTCGTGGGATGTGCTTTCGGGTGTGTATACTCTTGCGGAAATATTGAAGATAGAAAACGTGGTTATTGCGGTTGAGGATAATAAGCCTGAAGCCATTAAAATGCTTAAGACCATTGCACAAAAAAGCGATACGGAACAAAGGCTTACCAAGGTTATAACGCTTAAGAGTAAGTATCCGCAGGGTGCGGAAAAAATGATGGTGCTTTCCGCAACGGGAAGAAAGGTACCGTTAGGCAAGCTTCCTGCCGACGTAGGATGCATCGTAATAAACATTGCAACGGTTGCATTTATTTCAAGATATTTAAAAACAGGCAAGCCGCTTGTATCAAGATCGCTTACCGTTGACGGTAATGCGGTAAACAAGCCTATGAACGTGCGCGTGCCTGTGGGTACGAAGATTAGCGACGTAATTGAATTCTGCGGCGGCTTTAAAAACGAACCCGACAAGGTACTTCTTGGCGGACCCATGATGGGTGGGGCAATACACGATCTTGATGCACCGTTATGTAAGCAGAACAATGCTATTCTTGCATTCTCAAATGTAAAAAATAAAAAGGAATGTGCGTGCATTAAGTGCGGCAAGTGTGTTCAGGCGTGCCCTATGAACCTTGTGCCCTCGTTCCTTAAAAAAGCTACGGATCAAAAGGATAATGAAAAATTGAAGGCGCTTGGGATAATGGCGTGTATGGAATGCGGATGCTGTGCATACACCTGTCCTTCGGGCATACCGCTTGTGCAGTATATGCGCCTTGCTAAACAGTATATAAGGGAGGAGAAAAAGTGATGTCAAAGCTTATCGTTTCATCATCGCCCCATATAAAAGGGAACAACACCACACAAAGAATAATGCTTGACGTTATTATTGCGCTTCTTCCTGCGGCTATAATGGCGGTGGTGTATTTCGGAATTCGCGCGCTTCTGGTTATACTTACCTGCGTAATATCAAGCGTTTTAAGCGAATACATCGCCCGTAAGGTTATGAAAAGGGATAACACCATCGGTGATTTAAGTGCGGCGGTAACAGGCTTGCTTCTTGCACTTAACCTGCCTGCAAGCCTTCCAATTTGGATGTGCGTTTTCGGTTCGGTAATTGCCATTGTGGTGGTAAAACAGTTCTTTGGCGGCTTGGGTCAGAACTTTGTAAACCCTGCAATGACGGCACGAATCATTCTTATGCTGTGCTTTGCGAGTGCAATGACCGTGTGGGAAAACACCCGCTTTATGCCGGCGGATGCTATTGACGGCACCACAAGTGCAACACCGTTAGAAATGCTTGACAGCGGAACAGAGGGCTTGCCTTCACTTTTACATATGCTTATAGGCAACCGAAGCGGAAGTATCGGCGAATGCTGCTCGCTTGCACTTATTATCGGCGGAATATATCTTCTTATAAGACGGGTTATTTCACCTGTTATCCCCGTTGCATTTACAGGCACGGTGTTTGTATTGTGTCTGTTCAGGGGCGCAGAATTTGCGGCATACAACATGCTTTCGGGCGGTCTGTTGCTTGGTGCAATATTTATGGCTACCGACTACGTCACATCGCCCATAACCGTAAAGGGCAAATGGATATTCGGTATCGGTTGCGGTTTGATCACGTTTATGATAAGAACGTTCGGTACTATTCCCGAGGGTGTTTCGTTCTCAATAATACTTATGAACATCCTTGTACCGCACATTGACAATCTTACAATGCCAAAGCCGTTTGGTGAGGTAAAGGAGGGAAAACAATGAAATTCAATTTTAAAGAAATTCTTTTTCCCACCATTGCAATGCTTATAATATGTCTTGTTTCGGCATTTTTGCTTGCAGGCACAAACTGGCTTACCGCTGATAAAATAGCGGAAAATATGCGCGAGCAGGAAATAAAAAGCCGTAAGCTTGCGCTTCCCGATGCAAAGGAATTTTCTGACGAAAAAGAAATAATCGCAAATGAAAATACCGTAAAATACTGCGTTGCGCTCGATGAAAACGGTGAGGGCATAGGCTACGTTTTCACTTGTGTAAATAAGGGCTACGGTGGTGACATTTCCGTTATGACGGCGGTTGATAATAACGGAAAGGTAATCCGCTCGGTTGTTTTAAGTATGGATGATGAAACACCCGGTGTAGGTCAAAAGGCGGGAAAAGCAGAATTTTTAGATATGTTTATCGGCAAAAGCGGAGTGCTTTCGTGGGTTAAAAACGGTGGGAGCGAACAGCAAATACAGGGTGTTTCTTCTGCAACGTACACTTCAAAGGCGGTAATACAGTGCGTCAACGATGCGCTTAAAGCATTCAGCTTGTTGGGGGGTGAAGCATAATGGCACAGTCAAAATCCTTGCGTAGTGAATTTACAAAGGGCATAATTAAAGAAAACCCTGTTTTAAGGCTTGTGCTTGGTACCTGTCCCACCCTTGCGGTAACCACCTCGGTTTCCTCGGCAATTGGTATGGGTGTTGCGGCAACACTTGTGCTTGCGTGCTCAAACACCGTTATATCCCTTTTAAGAAAGGTTATACCGCAAAAGGTAAGAATACCTGCATACATAGTTATAATCGCTTCGTTCGTTACCATAGTTCAGATGCTTGTTAAAGCGTTTGTGCCGTTCCTTGATGCACAACTTGGTGTATATTTGCCGCTTATAGTTGTAAACTGTATCATACTCGGCAGGGCGGAAGCCTTTGCAGGTAAAAATCCTGTGGCGGCATCGCTTTTAGACGGTCTTGGTATGGGTATAGGCTTTACTGCCGCGCTTACCTGTATGGGTCTTATCCGTGAAATTCTCGGCGCAGGCACAATTGATCTTACAAGCTATGTTGAAGGTCTTAAGCTTGAAATACCGTTCTTAAAGGATAATCCTATGGCGATATTCATATTCCCTCCGGGAGGCTTCTTTGTGTTCGGTATACTTATGGCTTGCGTAAATGCGTTGGCTGAAAAGAAGGGTAAGCCTAAGGCGGAGCTTAACTGTCAAGGTTGTCCCATGAAGGATAATTGCAATAAGATTTGCGCTGAAAAGGAGGTTGCAGAATAATGACGGTTTTATTTTCAATTCTTCTTGCGGGAATTTTAACCGAAAACTTTGTGCTTGCACAGTTCTTGGGTATATGTCCCTTCCTTGGCGTTTCAAAAAAGCTTAATACCGCAATGGGTATGAGCATTGCCGTTATCTTTGTTATGGCAGTTTCAACTGCGGTATGCTATCCTATCAATGAATTTGTTTTAGGCGAAAAATTTGAATACCTGCAAACTATTGTGTTTATTCTTGTTATAGCAGGTCTTGTTCAGCTTGTTGAAATATTGCTTAAAAAGTATATTCCCTCGTTATATAATGCACTGGGCATATATCTTCCCCTTATCACTACAAACTGTGCGGTGCTTGGCGTTGTGCTTCTTAACGTGCAGGAGGGCTATAACTTTATTGAATCAATGTTCTCTTCTATTGGCGCAGGCGTAGGCTTTATGGTTGCGATGATAATGTTCTCGGGCGTAAGAAGTAGGATAGAGGGCAACGATATTCCCAAGTTTTTAAAGGGACTTCCCATAACGCTTATTGCCGCATCACTTGTTTCCGTTTCCTTTATGGGCTTTGCGGGCATAATCGAAAACCTGTTCGGGTAAGGGGGCGGAATTATGGAAATTTTAACTGCGGTATTTATCGTTGCGGCAATCGGCATAATAATCGGTGTGGGTCTTTCGCTTGCATCCGTGTTCTTTGCCGTTCCCGTGGATGAAAAAGAAGAAAAGATAAGAGAATGCCTTCCCAGTGCAAACTGCGGTGCGTGCGGATATTCAGGCTGTGATAGCTATGCACAGGCTATTGCGAAGGGCGAAACGGAAAAACTTTCACTGTGCCTCCCCGGCGGTAACGAGGTGGTTCAGCATATAGCCGAAATAATGGGCAAAAAGGCTGAAACAATGCGTGATGTCGTGGCGGTTGTTGCCTGTAACGGCGATTGCGAAAGCGCACCTAAAAAGCTCAGGTACGAGGGCATAGATTCGTGTAAGGCGGCAAGCCTTATGTTCGGCGGCCAAAAAAGCTGTATTCACGGTTGCCTTGGTTACGGTGACTGTATTAGTGTGTGCGATAACGATGCAATCCTCATTTGCGACGGAATTGCCAAAATAGATATTACAAAATGCAAAGCGTGCAAAAAGTGTATGACTGTATGCCCCAAGGGCTTGATTCAGCTTCTTGAGGTAAACAGATTACAGGCATTTGTTGCCTGCACCAATAAGGAAATGGGCGCACAGGCGCAAAAAAGCTGTAAGGTAAGCTGTATCGGTTGCGGAAAATGTACCAAGGCTTGCACGCAAGGTGCAATTACGGTGGAAAATTTTCTTGCAAGAGTGGATGCAGAAAAATGCACAGGATGCGGCGATTGCGTAAGCGCTTGCCCCAAGAAGTGCATTGAATTATTAAAGCTTGAAAGATAAGGCGAAAAAAAGACCCTGCTTTTGCAGGGTCTTTTTTACATAATCGTTTGCCCGTTAATTACAAGGCTGAATTTTAAATTCAAGGCTTCGGCGGCCTTGCGGCACATAAGCATTCGGTTTAAGAATATCTCGAAATAATCCATAATACTACCAAGTGAGGTATCAATATCAAGGTGAAGCGTTATAACCGTTTTGTCCTCGCTTATCTTTAACGCGCCTTCCTTAACCGAATAGTTTACTCGGTCGTGAATATCAAACGAAGGAATATCGGTATTGCGAACGCGGCTTCTGCGCACGTCTGCCTTATCGGCTAAAATAAGTGCGGCGGCAACACTGTTTATGGGATATCCCGTGCCCTCGTCGTGATTACCGATGGCGGCTACGATGGTTGCAACGTCCTGTGCAGGCATATTTATACGGTCAAGTATTCTAAAAGCCATTGTAGCGCCGCTTTGTGCGTGATCGGCACGGTTTATCAGGTTTCCTATATCGTGAAGGAATCCTGCTATTTTAGCAAGCTCTACGGTTTTTGAATCATAACCTAATGCTTCAAGAATGCTTCCTGCGGTAACGGCAACCTTTGTAACGTGAGCAAAGCTGTGCTCGGTATAACCGATGGTGCAAAGCGCTTCGTCAGCCTTTGAAATGTACACACGCACGTTTTCGTTGCTTTTAATATCCTCAAAGGTTATCATTTTATAACTTCCTTTTTAAGTTTTTCAAGAAGATCCATACCCTTAATGATCTGCTCGTTTGTAGGTGTTGAATAGTTTATGCGGAAGTATTGATTTTTAATGGGTGCAATATCGAATGCACTGCCCGGCACAACTGCAGTTTTATATTCCTTAACTGCACGGGTGCAAAAATCGGGCATATCAACGTTTTCGGGAAGCTTGCACCAGGCAAACAGACCGCCCTCTGCCTTCTGAAATTCAATTTCAGGTGCAAGGTGCTTATCCATAAGCTCAAAGCACAGGGTTGCTTTTTTAACGTACAGGTCACGCAAATAGTCAAGGTGTGCTTCAAAATCGTATTCCGTCATAAATTTATACGCAAGCATTTGCGCAAGAATATTTGAATGCACGTCCTGCGTCTGCTTGATGGCGGTGAATTTTGCAATAAGTGTCTTGGGTGCAATACACCAGCCTACGCGCAAGCCGGGTGCAAGCACCTTCGAAAACGAGCCTGCGTAAATAACTATACCCTCGGTATCCATGCTCTTTATGGTTGCGGGGGGTGCCTGATTAAAGTAAAGGTCACCATACGGGTTATCTTCAACAATAAGAATATTGTTCTTTTTTGCTATCTCGTAAATAGCCTTGCGCTTTAATAAAGAAGTTGTTATACCCGTAGGATTCTGGAAGTTGGGGATAATGTACAAAAGACGAACGTTGGCATTTTCCTTGATAGCCTTTTCAAGCAATTCAATGTTCATGCCGTCGCTTTCCATAGGAATGCCCACAAGGTTTGCACCTGAAAGCTTAAGCGCGTTAAGTGAGCCTACAAAGCTGGGGCTTTCGCACAAAATAGTGTCACCGGGGCCTGCAAGTGAATTTGCAGAAAGGCTCATTACCTGCTGTGCACCGCAGGTGATAATGATATCATCGTTGTCACTGCCGGTTAAATACTTTTCCTGCATATATTTTTTAAGGTATTCGCGCAGTGGGTTAAAGCCCTCGGTAACGGAATACTGAAGTGCACCGATGGGGTTTTCATTTAAAATCTCAGCGGTGAATTTTTTTACCACGTCGGTGGGAAAAGCCTCGGGTGAAGGATTGCCCGCAGAAAAAGGAATAATATCGGGTGCAGAAGAAAGCTTTAAAATTTCTCTGATAGCAGAAGGCTTAAGCTTGTCTGCCGCAGAAGTGAAAATGTAATCCATAAAAAGTTCTCCTTTATATAAGTATGTAACTATTTTAGCACAAATATATATTTAACACAATAAAAAAAGCGGAAATAATCCGCTTTTATTATAACATAATAAGCATTAAGGCAGAAATTATCAACCACGCAATGCCGCAAGCAGAAAGGGAATACCAGCGCTTTTCCTTTCCCCATTTTTTTAAATTGGCAAAAACGATGCCTAAAATTATAGCGATCGAGGGGACGATTATGCCTGCCAACACCATAAAGAATATGAACTGATCAATGGTGTGTGTATTAGAAAAAAACGTAAAAAAGTTAAACATCTTGTTCCTCCTTACTGCAAGTTAAGCCTACGCTTAAGCATTGACAGGGTAAGATTATAAAGAAGTACTATTGCGGTAAGCATGGCAAGGATGATAAACATATCGGTTAACGCTTGGAACGCAAACGAGGGATCGTAGATCGTATACGGTTTTTGATCCATAAGTATGAACGTGTATACGTTTGTAAAATACTGTGCAACTATGTTAAGTGCGTACATTAAACCAACACCTGCAAGTACCTTGTGCTTTTTAAGAAATGAATTAACAAGGGTTATTACAAAGAAAATTGTAAATAAGGTAAGTAGGGATGATAAGAATATCGTTAAAAGCTTAAGAATAAAAAGAGTAATCACTTCGAAATCAAGTGTTAAGTATAAAAAGAGCTCGCGAACCGCTTCTGCAAAGCCTAATCCCGATATGGAAAGAAAAAGTATAAGTGCAAACGATAAAACTAAAACGGATGCAAGCTTAACGATAACGGCTGATGCAAGCTTTGCATTATAAAGCGTGCTTCGTTTAACGGGAAGGGTAAAGGTAAGATATCCTTCATCGGTATAAAAGTGATGGTAATAGCGTGAGTATATAAGGATATCACTGAAAAGTGCAAATGATGCCAGCAGAAAAACAAACAGAATTATAAAAAGCATACCTATATCTTCAAAATAATCAAGGGAATAAAGAGGCGTGCTTGAAAAAATAGAACGCAGTGAAAGACCTGCGGGGATAGAAAACGCAATAAGAACGAGAGCACCTATCCACCAAACAGAAAAAATGCTTTTTAAATCGTATTTTAAACACTTCTTGAACATTTGAATACCTCCCTGAAAAGCTCGTCAAGAGAACGGCCTTCCTTCAAGCGTGCTTCTTCCGCATCACCCTGAAGGACTATTTTGCCACCGTATCCCATAAATATAAATTCGTCAAGGGCAGATTCGATATCACTTATAAGGTGGGTGGTGATTATTACTGAAGCTTCGGGATTATAGTTGCCTATAATGGTGCTTAAAATATAGTCACGCGCCGCGGGATCAACACCACCTATTGGTTCATCAAGCAAATAAAGCTTTGCTTTCCTTGACATAACAAGCACAAGCTGTATTTTTTCCTTTGTGCCCTTTGAAAGATTTTTTAACGTGGATTTTATGTTGATGCCAAGCTCGGCTAACATTCTTTCAGCTAACGCGGAATCAAAATCCTCGTAAAAATCCGCGAAATATTTTATAAGCCCACATACCTGCATTCTTGGTGCAAAGTACGGCCGCTCGGGTAAGTAAGAAATAAGGGAATTTGTTTCCTCACTTTGCTCAATACCGCATATTTTTATTGTACCGTCATTCTTTGACAGGATGCCCGAAACAAGCTTTAAAAGTGTCGTCTTCCCGCAGCCGTTAGGCCCAAGAAGACCTATTATCTTGCCTGCAGGAACGGTAAGATCAAGCCTATCAAGTACGTTGGTGCCTTTATTGTATGACTTGGTAAGACCTGTTATTTCTAAAATGGGTGTCATAATTCTTCATTTCCTTCCTTTAATAGTTTGAAAAGACGCTCAATGGAAATACCTAATGCCGAAGCATCACAGATAACCTGTGAAACGTATTCGTGTTCGATTTCTTCCTTCGTTCTTTTGATGATTTCTTCGTTTAAGGTAACAAACCTTCCAACAGTACCCTTGGCTTCAAGCAGACCGTCTGCTTCAAGCACGGAAAGCGCCTTTTGCACCGTGTTTGGATTTACCGCCGCCTCAAGCGCTAACTGTCGCACCGTCGGAAATTGGCTTCCGCCAACGTACCTGCCCTGCACAATATCTATGCGCAGTTTTTGGGCAATCTGCTTTGAAACAGGGGTGTGGGAATTAAATTGCCACGCCAAGTGTCCTCAACCTCCTTTTACATTGTACATTGTATTATTGTACTAATACAATAATACAATACGGGCATATATTTGTCAATACCAAAAATAAAAAAAGGCAGAAAAATTTTTCTGCCATAGGTAACTGTTGATCAATCGTACTCTTTGACCTTATCGATTATATCCTCTATATCGTCTTCGATATCGGTCTTGTTGTAATCGGAAAACTCAATGGTGAACTTCCAACGCTCACCGTAAGAATACTTTTGGGTGATCTCTATTTCGGATACCTTGCCGCCTTTAACGGTTATTTCAACCTTGACAGTAAGCTTATCAAAATCCCAATCATATATTAATTCTTCCTTTATATCGGCATCAATGATGTTGCAATCCTCTGCCATATCAAGAATCTCTTCAAAAAAGTCGATATCTAACTCAAACTTATAAACGTTACCGTCTTTTGAATAATCCGTAAATTCCTTAAGCCATTTTTTGTTGGAAAAGGCTTTGGTAAGCTCTGAAATAAATTTCTCAATACTCTTGCCTTCAAGATCAAGATCCTCTTTGATATCAAGGTCATCGATATACTCATCCCAAT
Organism: Clostridia bacterium; assembly: GCA_045630945.1. Classification (GTDB taxonomy): domain Bacteria; phylum Bacillota; class Clostridia; order Christensenellales; family QALW01; genus UMGS1322. The sequence goes on along the minus strand of JAZQTV010000108.1, from coordinate 29,784 downwards.
CCAGCTTATCAAGCGATTTCTTGATTATATAATCCTTGTGAAGATTTATTAACACCTCATGGATCGGGTATAAAGCACCCTTGTAGCCGTGTTTTTTGCCGTAATAATCTACGTAATACTCATAGCTATAGCCATCGGTTAAAAGCGTAACGTCATCGTCTAAATAGTCTTGTTCTTTTATGTAGGATACACCTTCCTTATCATCGTCAAGTGCATAGCGAATAGTGGCACCGTCCTCGTCAATTTTAATTGTAAGGCTTTTTGATAGTGCGGTATTTTTGATCGCCTTTAAAAGGCCGTTTATTGGGCCACCTGCAAGACCAAACCAGCTTGTAAAGATACCGGTTACGATGATTGCCGCTAAAACGACGATTGCGGCAATAATAATGGTTAATTTCTTCTTCATTTTTTTATCCCCTTTATTTTGTATTATATGATAAATAAACTTGCGTTTATCAATCCTGAAAGTGTTTTAAGCAAGTAAGCTTGTTTTTAAATAACGTAACAATGAAAAAAATAGCTGTGGTAGCAATGATTTTAGTTGAAATCATTAAAATAACGTAGATAACCTGTGCAGGAATCACACCAATCAACTCGCGAACCTTTCCCCAAATTGCACTGATGGGGGTAATGGTTGAAACATAAAGGTTAGCGTAATTAGTTTTTAAGGTATAAGCCATTATGGCGGACAGCACCAAGAAAGCTACTAAGATAAAAATTATATGCTTTAAGCTTCTTTTAAATTTGGGACTATGTATATTAAGCGCAAATATTAAAAAAAGCTCAAAGATAATTATGTTGTGATAGGTGACGGTGTGAAACGATATGTAATCGGTAAAATATCTTTTGATGTGAAATGATGAATATATAAGCTCGGGATATGCCAACATAAGTGCGACTACCGTTGCACTGATAGCGACGGAAAAATCACCGATAACGTTCTTGTGTTTTCCGTTATAAATGGCTTGTAACGGGAAAACAAAAATAAAAAGTGAGCAATAGTGAAATGGTAAATAATATAATTGATAGCCTTCGATAAGAGAAAGCACTTGCTTTCCTATTTCAATCAAAACCAAAAAAACGGAAAGTACCTGAAACGGTATCATTCTGACATTTAAAGGCTTATCGATAAGAAAACGCCTTAAAAGAAGGCTTATCAGCACCATTATTATTACTGTGGGTATAAGCGTTATTGCGTGTTCAAGTGTCCATAAGACCGTAGGATCACCTCATAAAATGATAATTGTAACAAACTGTTACATTATTATTGTAACATTTTGTTACAATGATGTCAATAATAAAAACAGGTGAATTTGAATGGACGGTCAGGATAGGTTGATTGGCTTAAAGCTTATACGTAAGCAAAAGCGATATACACAGCAAAAGGTGGCAATGGATCTTAACATCAGTCGCGAGGCACTTTCGTATTACGAAAACGGCAAACGCAATCCCGATGTACAGATGCTTAGGATACTTTCGGAATATTTTAACGTGTCAATTGATTTTCTTGTGAACGGTTGTGAATTTAAAAAGAAATAAAAAAAGTGACCTATGAATTAGGTCACTTTTTTACTACCGTTAATTCGGTTATGCCGTAATAAAGAAATGCATCTATTGCCGCTTCGTCAATTACCTCACCGCAGGCAATAATGGGCACTGCTGGCGGGCATGCAACCGAGGGTGATGCAAGCACCCTGTTAAGCGAATTAAGCGTTTTTATTTGTTCCTTATTTGAAAGAAGTGCTTCACGCACCGACGTTGCCTTTAATGGCAGCTTCGGTGTGGGCGGAGCTTCTAAAATAGGGGGACGCTTTTTTATTGAAAAAAGAATCTCCGCAAGTGTCATCAAGGTGTCCTTGCTGATAGGAAGCATCATAACGCAAAAGTCGGGGTCGGCAAATTCTACCGTAACGTTTTTTAAACTAAGAATTTTTTGAAACTCCGTACCGCGATAGCCGTAAGGCTTTGTTAAAATGGTAAGCTTTAACGGCTCGTTACCGTAAAGTACGTAGCCTGCGTTTGTAAGCTTTTCCTTTATAAAATCGGTAAACGGTGCAAAGTACCGTAAACGCTCACCGTATTTTTCAAGCGAAGCGTTCGCCTTGTCAAGCGATTGCAAAATAAGGTAAGAGGGGCTTGTTGATGCAAATAAAGCCATTGCTTCCTTTGCGTGCTCTCTTAATATTGACGGTGCGCTTTTTGAAACGTGCAGGTAACCGCCACCCGTTAAAACAGGCAACGTTTTGTGCGCAGAATCGCATACGATATGCGCGCCTTGGTCAAGGGGGTGCTTGCCTAAAAATTTAAGGTACGCACCGTGCGCATTATCGGCAATAAGTAGTACATTATATTTGTTGCATATCTGTGCAACCGTGCATAAATCAGTAATATTGCCTAAATAGTCGGGCGTAGTAACGTAAACGGCGGCAGGCAAGTCCTTTAGTGAGGCAAGTGTATCTTCAAGCTCTTTTTCGTTAAAGCTTGATGAAAGATAGGTTTTGCTTGTGTTTTCAAGCCAGTCTATCTCGACGTCAAGAAGACCGCAAGCGGTAAGAAAAGTTTTGTGTGCGTTTCTGAATGCAAGCACCTTGGGGACACGGTTATTTTCCTTTGCCCATATAAGCGCAAGGTAAATTGCCGCACGGATAGAAAGCGATGAGCCTTCACAGGAATAAAACGTATAAGCATCAAAAATCTCGCTTGCGTTTTTTTCACTTTCCATAATAATTCCGCTTGCCTCAAACAAGCTGTCCGCACCTGTAATTTCGGTAATATCATACGGCTCACACCCAAGACTTTTTTTGCCCTTATGGCCGGGCATATGAAACCTTAATGATTCCTTATTCACGTAGCTTTCAACAAAATCTACAATAGGCGTGGTCATTTGTTATCACCTAAAATGCGTGCTATTTCAACCATAATGGCGCATTCCATACGCTTTTTGAAAAGCTTACAGCCATAAGAATATACACCCTTTACACTGCCTGTTGCGTGATATGCGTTTGCGGCACATCCGCCCGAGCAATAAAGCCTTGCCCAGCAATCCTTACATTCCGAACGTGCATAAACGTTGCAGGCACGGAATTCATCCTGTATAGCCTTGTTTGAAACGCCGTTAAACACGTCGCCAAGCTTAAATTTATCGTCACCTACAAACTGGTGGCAGGGGTAAAGGTCACCCCACGGTGTAACGGCCATATATTCGGTACCCGAGCCGCAACCCGAAATTCTTTTATAAATGCACGGGCCACCCTCAAGGTCTATCATATAATGGTAGAACGTGAACGGCTTGTTTTCCTTGTCTTTTTCAAGCATCAATTCTGCAAGCTCTTCATATTGGGAAAGCACAACGGGCAAATCTTCTTCAGTAAGCTCTGACGGGTCGCCTGAAGGGCATACCACGGGCTCCATACTAAGCTCGGTAAACCCAAGGTCAAGCATAGTCTTGATATCCTCTAAAAAGTCGGGATTATGGTGGGTAAAGGTACCGCGCATATAGTAGTTTTTGTGACCGCGCTTTTCAACAAGCTTCTTGAATTTAGGAACGATCTTATCCCAGCTTCCGTTACCTGAATAGTCAACGCGGAAACGGTCGTGTACGCTTTTTCTGCCGTCAAGGCTTAAAACAACGTTGCTCATTTCACGGTTGGCGAAATCTATTACGTCATCGTCAATAAGCACGCCGTTGGTGGTCAGCGTAAAGCGGAAGTTTTTGTTGTACTTCTTTTCAATGCTTCTTGCGTATTCCACAAGCTGCTTAACAACCTCAAAGTTAAGCAGAGGCTCACCGCCAAAGAAGTCGACCTCAAGGTTCCTTCTTGTGCCTGAATTTTCAACCAAAAAGTCAAGCGCACGCTTGCCAACCTCAAAGCTCATAACACCGCGCTCACCGTGATAATTACCCTGTGAAGCAAAGCAGTATGAACAATTAAGGTTACAGGTGTGGGCAATATGCAGGCAAAGAGCCTTGATAACGCCCGAAGTTTTTTCCTTTAAGGTGTCAGCCATAGGCTCAAAGGTATCCTTGGTAAAAAGCTGACCGCTTTCCTTTAAGGCAACCACCTGCATATAGCATTCTTCAACGTCGCTTTTTGAAATTGCGGGATATTTTTTTGAAATTTGCGCAATAACGTTTTCCTTTTCGTTATCCTGAAATTTTTCAATAATATCGTAAGCGACCTCATCAACAGCGTGCACCGCACCTGAAGCAATATCCAATACAATATTGTAGCCGCCTAATTTATACTGATGTATCATAAAAAGAACTCCTTAAAAAAAGCCGCCTTAGCAGGCGGCATTTTCAGTAAGCAATTATTCGCTTTCCTTTGTGCTTTCGCACTTCTGATTTGCGATACCGCAGCTTGTTTTGCAAGCAGACTGGCATGAAGTCTGGCACTCACCGCAGCCGCCCTTTTTAGCGCTTTCGCATAATGAACGTGTCTTGATTGTCTTAATATGTTCCATAATATAATTACCTCCGAATTTATTTATGCTTAAATTATAGCACGGTTTAAATGTAAAGTCAATTTGTATTTATAAAAGTTTTAATAAAGCGTAGCAGTTTTTCTTTGAAAGCTTGATCTTACCGCCTTCGTTAACCACCGTTCCGTTTGAGCATAATACCGTAAAATCACCAAATACGTTATCGCAGGCATCGGTGCAGGTATCTTCACGAAGCAAAAGCACGTATCTGCTTTTGCCGTTTATTGTAAAGCCTGTAAAGCTTCTGCCCGAAGGCTGTGAAAGGATGGGCTGAACATCTGCGGAAGCAAATTCTTCCCTCAACGTTTTCCAAATGGGAAGGATGCGGTTTAATTCGTTTATTCTTTTTTCGCTTAAGAACTGTGTTTCCATCCAAAACAGTGGATTAGCAACCATTACCGATGCAAAGAGATAATCCATATCGTAAATTTCGGGTCGGAAGGGATCGTCAATATAGCTTTCGTTATTAAGATCGGGATTGGCTATTTCCACCTGAAGCGTAGCGGAAGGAATAAAAGCTGATAATTCCCAAAGGTTTTTTAACGTGCGATAGGGGTAATAGTTTCCGGTTTTTGTGTAACGGTTTTCCATAAAAATTATGCCGTACACAAGTGAGCCTATGTAGCCAAGCCTTAAACCGTTGGTAACGTCAAGCTCCAAAAGACCTAACGGCTTAAGCACCTCAAGCATTTTAATGAATTTTTCCTTATCCTCACGGTTATTGATATAAAGCATATCAAGCTTAAAATAGTTGGCATTCCAATTATCGTGGGCGTTTTTTAAGACTGCGACGTCACGGTCAAAATGCTTGAAGTTTTCGTGAAAGTCAGGCGCAAACCACAAGCCTAATTCAATGCCGTTATCCCTTGCAACGTCACGCATTTCCTCAATACCTGAAGGAAAGCGTGAATGATTCATTTCCCAAAAGTCACCGTCAAAGCGACGTCTGCCGTTTTCGTCAAATATGTTTCGAGTTGCCGTACCGCCTGTCTGCCAGCCATCGTCTATTTGCGCTACGTCAAGACCGAGTCCCTTAGAAGCGATTATCTCACGGCGGACAAACTCACTGTTCACCCGTGAAAAGCCGTTACAGTCACCCCATGTGTTTGACATGGTAACAAGGGTTTTAGGTGCGTATTTTCTTAAATGATCACGCAAGATCTTATGGCAATCTTCGTTTGAAGCATCAAGTATCTCAACGTCGAAGCCACCTGTTGAAAGATATACAACGTTTTCCTTTATGTATAATTCAGGCACCTCAAAATCCGCAGAGTAGGTGATAATTACCTTTGCGTTGCCTGTTTCAATATTTCTTAAGAAGAACACGTTACCCTTAAGTGCGGGTGTTTTTTTAAAATACAGTAAAGCGGTTGACACCGTTACAAGATCATCGGTATAATCGGTAACGGTATTAAGAAGAATCGCTTCAACGGTATAGTGCTTACCTTCTATGGCTAAAAGGGGTGTTTTTTCTTCGTAATTTAACATCGTCAAGCCTCCATTTTGTATATAATATTGATGTGAATCTATCGTCATTAAGGTGCTGATAATATACGGTGACAAGTGAGCCGTCGTCCGCTTCAACGGTTGAAGGATACCCGATATCGTTGTTGTAATCCGTATTAAGAATAATTTCCTTCGACCAGGTTTTTCCGTTATCACGGCTTATTACCGCACGCTCGGAATAAGGAAGCTCACGCCTTGCAAACGAAAGCACGATAGCACCGCTTGAATGCTTAAAAAAGTGGGGCGGTGACCCGTTTATTCCCGTGGGCTCGGGCTTTGTCCAGTTTTTTCCGCCATCGGACGAGTAGGCGGTATATATGGTAAAGCTTGTTTCGTTATGCACCCTTAAGCCTGCAAGCAGGGTTCCGTCGTCAAGCTCGATAACGTGCGGTTCATGAACGAGGTTAAGGGGCATATCGTGAACTAATTGCCCTAAAACCTCCCATTTATTGTCAACGTAGGCGCAGGCGTAGATGCCACCCTTTGTAAGCGGAAGCTTGGAATGAAATTCTTTGCCTAAGTAAAAAAGCGTTCCGTTCTTTAATTGAATGGGACCGTGTGGTGCGCTGACGGGTACCTTTATGCTTTCGCCAAAGTTAAAGCTTTCGTCGGCAATACGTATGTATGCACCGCCTTCAAGAAACGCTTGGTCCATGCTTTGCCATGCCTTTATCATTCCTTGGGCAAGGGGGCGCTTCTCAAGGGGAACGGTGCGTTCAATTTCACTGTAAAAATCAGAATAAAAGGATGCGGGATGACAGAAATACGAAATAACGGGTATTTTATTATCGATAAACGTAATTCCTGCATCACGGTCATCAAGAAAGGTATCGTTTATTACCGTGGGTGCTGACCAGCTTTTGCCTTGGTCGGTACTTTTAAATAACAGGTTCTTGCCGAACGGGCAAACGTGACCTATGCGGTTGCCTGAGCATACTGCATACATGGTACCGCTGTTATCCTTGCTTACTGTGGGCCAACCGCAGTAGTTGAATATACCGCTGCCCCTGAAAACGATTCCGTGCTCCATAAAAATAACTCCTTATCTTTATGCGTCTATTATACTATCGCTTAAGATTTTTTTCAATATCAATTTGTGAGTGAAATATGGCTTTTTGTGTGTGAAAAATCTGATGTTGCAAAATTTTTTTAAGTATTATATAATATATAGCAACACGAAAGAATATAATTTTGGAGGATGAATTATGAAACGCACCGATTATATTTCATGGGATGAATATTTTATGGGAATTGCTCTGCTTTCGGCTGAGCGTAGTAAGGATGCAGGCACGCAGGTAGGCGCCTGTATAGTAAGTCAGGAAAACAAAATACTTACCGTTGGCTATAACGGTATGCCCAGGGGCTGCTGTGATGATGATATGCCTTGGGGCAGAGAGGGCGGAATGCTTGAAAGCAAGTATGCGTTCGTTTGCCATGCTGAGCTTAATGCAATCCTTAACAACGCAGGCGCATCGCTTAAGGGCGCAAAGTGCTATACCACGCTTTTTCCCTGTAACGAATGCGCAAAGGCACTTATACAGGCAGGTATTTCGGAGGTAATATATTTATCCGATAAATACGCCCAAACAGAAGGCACCATTGCATCAAAGCAGATGTTCAATATGGTTGGCGTAAAGCTTACACCTTATAAAATGACAGGCAGAAAGCTTACCTTGGAGATTTGATTTTTATGAATTTTGTTTTTACGGGCGGTGGCACAGCAGGTCACGTAACACCCAATATTGCCCTTATTCCCTTAATGCAGCAAAAGGGTTATACCGTGCATTATATAGGCAGATGTGAGGGAATAGAAAAGGAACTTATCGAAAAAATGCCCGGCGTTATATATCACGGCATAAGCGCGGGCAAGTTAAGAAGATACAATAATATAAAAAATCTTACCGATCCATTCAGGGTAGTAAAGGGGTATTTTCAGGCATTAAAGCTGATGAAGGAAATAAAACCTGCAGGCTTGTTTTCTAAGGGCGGCTTCGTTTCCGTGCCGGTTGTAATGGCGGCAAAGGCGCACAGAGTGCCCATAGTTATACACGAATCGGATATGACACCCGGTCTTGCTACAAAATTATGCCTTCCCCACGCTAAAAAAGCGTGCACTTCCTTTAATAAAACAAGCGAACAGCTTGGCAAAAAGGGTATATGCACAGGTACACCGTTAAGGGATTCACTTTTTAACGGAAACGGTGAAATTTGCAGAAAAAAGCTTCAGCTTGATGAAAAACCCGTAATTCTTGTTATGGGCGGAAGCCTTGGCGCAAAGGCGGTAAACGACAATATACGCCTTGTGTTAAACAGATTGCTTCCCGTGTTTAACGTTGTTCATATCTGCGGTAAGGGTAAAACGGATGAAACGGTAAATGAAAAGGGATACGTTCAGCTTGAATACGTTACCGATGACTTGCCCGATATTATGGCACTTGCAGATATCGTGGTAACAAGAGGCGGCTCAAACAGTATAAACGAATTCCTTGCCCTTCATAAGCCTATGATAATTATTCCCCTGCCTGCAGTGCATTCAAGGGGCGATCAGCTTGTTAATGCCGAGGAATTTGAACGGCTCGATTATGCGGTAGATCTTCGTGAGGAGGATATTACCGAGGATAAGCTTGTAAACGCTATCAGGAATCTTTACGATAAGCGGTTTGACTACGTAAGGAATATGGAAAAAAGCGGTGCGCATTTAGGGCGCGATAAGGTGATAGAGGTTATTTTTAGTACCCTGAAAGGATAAAAACAAATGAAAGCGTTGGTTTTTGCAGACCTTCATTATTTTATAGGAGAGCCTGAAAAATTCAGGTTCAGCAAAACGCAAAAGCTTGTGCAGTATGCTTTGCCCATTCTTGATAAAATTGAAGCACTTGTAAAAGAAGATACAAGCATTGATTTTGCGGTAAACCTTGGTGATCTTATTCAGGATGCCGAGGATAAGGAAATGGATATACGCGCATTAAGCTATCTTAAAGGCCGTCTTGATAATTTCCGTTGCCCCGTGTACACTGTGTTTGGAAATCACGACCTTAAAATGCTTGATACTATTGAAGAAGCTGAAGCAATACTTGCTACCCCTGCGGCGTATTCATTTGATATAAAGGGATGCCATGCGGTGTTTATTTCACCTGAAATACGGTGTGAGCTTGGTATTGAGCGCGGCGGATGTTATAAGGCACAGTATATAAGTAAGGCGCATATCGAGTGGCTTAAGGAAGACCTTAAAAGAAATAAGCTTCCTTGTATAATATTTACCCATTATGCCTTGGCGGAGGATGCCACACTTTATGATGAACTTAATTTTGTCAAGAACGCCAAGGAAGTCAAAGATATAATCAAGAATGATAAAAACGTTGTAGGCGTGTTTTCGGGGCATACCCACGAAAATAACCGTATTACCGAAGACGGTAAGGAATACTTTATCGTAAGCTCACTTATAGGCAGTCCCACGGAAAACGGAATTCCCGACGGTTCGTACTTTATAATTGATATTGAAGACGGAACGTTAAACGTTACCTTAGATGCCATAAAGGTAGTGTGAGCATTTATAAAAATAAAAAATCGGCAGAGAATCGTATCTCTGCCGTTTTTATTTATTATACGTATTTGTCCATTATTGCCTTTATAGCATTTTCGTCCTTTGCGTCGGGGCGTTCTTCTCTAAAGAGCTCCCACTCCTCAACGTGAACACCCATTGCGCCGGGTGCAAGGCGCATCATGGGCGAAAGTGTTTCGCACTCCGTCATAAAATCGCAGATGTAGGTTTCAAAGGAAACGCCAAAGTCGGGGTATTCAACCTCAGGCTCAACAGGGTAGTGCTTAATGAAAAGGCAACCTTTATTGAATATTGCTGCCCAACCAAAGTGGTTATCAAGACCTATTTTAAAGGGCTTTTCTTCTGCGGGGTCTGAATTAAGCGTAATGTAATTTTCACCCCAATATACACGGTGGTCGTTCATTTTTGAATAGGGCCAAAGTGTAACGCGGCGGTTAGGAAGAAGCGCACGGTACTTTTCGGGCTCACCCAAAACCTCAAGTCCACCCTTGTCGGTAACGGTAAGTGCCCAAATTGCAAGGTCCACGTCCCAGGCACCGATATTGGTGATGCGGTGTTCAACGGTAACCTTTGTTGAATCCTCGCTCATTGTAATAACCATTTCCTTTTGTGTGCGCGAATAATCCTCGGCATCAGGGGTAACTGTAACCGAATTACCGTCAACGGAGTACTTTACGGGGAAGTTATCGCAGGGGTACGTTCTGGGCTTAATTTCAGGTGCGTGCCAAAGACGGTGACCACCGTAGATGCGCCATTCGTCACCACCGGTCAAACCGACCTGATCTTCTTTTTCGCAAAACATATTCTCACCGTCGGCAAGTGCGTAACGAATTATGCGGGGGCCAACCTCAAGTGTAATTACAAGCTGTACCTGATCGTTTTCCATAAACAGACATTTGTTCCAGCCTGCATAGGGTGCTTCATAAATTCTTACCATAATAAAATTCCTTTCATATTAAAACCTCGCGCAATCTGAAATCGATCATATCACAGGAGGAAAGTATATAAGTTATGCCGTTGTTTTCGATGATTTCTGCTTCAGCGGGGTCAACACCGTGCAGGTGCCCGTACACGCAGTATTTTACACCGAATTCTTCCATAACGGGACAAAACGGATTAAATTTGTTTTTGTTGATAACAGGGGGGTAATGAAGCATTGTAATAAGGGTAGAATCCTCATCCATAAGCTTTTTTGCAGAAGATAGTGTTAATTCAAGACGAATCTGCTCACGCTGGAAGATTTTTTTATCATCCTCCGAATTACTGTCCATCCAACCACGGGTGCCTGCAAAAACGTAAGGGCCTATTTTAATGGCATCGTTTTGCAAAACGAAGGTATTTTTCTTAAGCCGTTCACGTACCCGTGAAACACTGCTCCACCAGAAATCGTGATTGCCGCGGATAAGGATTTTCTTTCCGGGAAGCGCGCCTATGGCATCAAGGTCGTTTTGTGCCTGATCAAGATGCATTGCCCAGGAAATATCACCTGCAATAAGAACAACGTCCTCCTCGGTAACCTTATTCAGCCAATCCTCTTTAATTTTCTCAAAGTGACCCTGCCACCTTGAACCGAACATATCCATAGTTTTATCCATATTGCCCGGCAGATGCAGGTCCGAAACCGTATATATCTTCATTTAAACCTCACAAATATCTGTAATATAATATCATAAATTAAAGTTAAATTCAATATAATTTATTAAAAATATGCATAAAAAGAGGTTTTTATATTGGAACATATTCTTATGGCAGGCAACAGAGTGTATAAAATAGCTATCGGTGAAAGCAGAGGGCTTATTCTTTCTGTAAGCGAGAATCGGAATATTATAAAAACCGTGCCGCTTACTGCGCATAATTGCATTATGTTCTCTGCCGATATTGATAGAAGTGAAACTATTCATATTGCTGCCGTTATTTCGGGTACGCTTACGTATATAAGGTATTCGGAAGAAAAGACAAGCACAGTGCATCTTATGCGCTTGCCCGAAAAATTCAGCATAACAAGCCTTATTATAAATTGCGAAAATCAGTTGAGATTAAATTATTGCGTAAAAAGCAGGGAAGGCTGTGCCATAATCGAATATACCGAACAAAATGAAAACTGGCAGGGTAAAAACATATATACCTGTGAGCAGGATATGGTCGTGAGGTACGTTAAGAAAAATAAAAACGAATGCTATGCGGTCAAAAAACGGCAGGACAGATCGGTGCTTATAAACGCTTACGAGCCGGAAAGGGAAATACTTTCTGTAAGCAGTGATATAAGCTGTGTGCAAGGCGTGTTTGACGGTGTGGTAAACGCTTCGGATAAAAGCGTGTATCTTAATGGTGACGAATTCGCAACCGGCGAAAGAGTGTATGCGCTTGACGGAAAAAGGGTGTTTGTAAGCAGTTCGGGCGGATTAAGGGAATATATTCTTGAAGGCACTGCACGTTTTATAAGCGAAGCAGAGCTCCCACGCGGTGCAAAGGAATACGTCTTATGTGCGCCCGATACCGATAAAAAGCTGATAATTTCATCACCCTTTCCTTATATAAAGACGGAGCCTGAATTGAAAAATAATGGCGGTCTGCTTCGCGAGGTGTATTCACAACAACGCACATTGTTTCAATTAAGCGCTGAAATAAAGGAATTAAAAATGCGCATTAAGCATATTGAAGACACCGTGAAAAACAGATGAAATTTGCAAAAACGCAAAAACAGGAGAAAACAAGAGGAAAAATGAGAAAAAACGAGAAAACAACACAAAATACCACCAATTTAGTGGTGAATAAAGATTGCAATTATATAGTAAAATAAGTATGATATGTACGTTAGCACTCGGTGTGTTAGAGTGCTAATGATTTGAAAGGATGTGTTTTATATGACAATTAAACCCTTGTTTGACAAGGTCGTAATTAAAAATTGCGAAGCAGAGGAGACCACACAAAGTGGAATCATACTTACAGGTGCCGCAAAGGAGAAGCCTCAGTTTGCACAGGTAGTTGCAGTAGGCCCCGGTACCAAGGACGTAACAATGCAGGTTGAAGTAGGCCAGAAGGTAGTTTACAGTCAGTATGCAGGCACAAACGTAAAGCTTGACGGCACTGAATATATTGTAATCAGCCAGAATGATATTTTAGGTGTTATTGAAGGTTAAGGAGGAAAGTAATATGGCAAAGCAGTTTAAATACGGTGAAGAGGCACGCAGGTCTCTTCAGACAGGTGTTGATGTTTTAGCGGATACAGTTAAGATTACACTTGGACCCAAGGGCAGAAACGTAGTTCTTGATAAAAAGTTCGGCGCACCCCTTATCAATAACGACGGTGTTACCATCGCAAAGGAAATCGAGCTTGAGGATCCCTTTGAGAATATGGGCGCACAGCTTGTAAAGGAAGTTTCGGTAAAGACTAACGACGTTGCAGGTGACGGTACCACAACGGCGGCAGTTCTTGCGCAGGCTATCTTCCGTGAAGGCGCAAAGAACGTTGCGGCAGGCGCAAACCCCATGGTATTACGTAAGGGTATTCTTTCGGCAGTTGCGGTTGCGGTTGAAGAACTTAAGAAGATTTCAAAGCCCATCGAAAGCAAGACCTCTATTGCACAGGTTGCTTCAATTTCTGCAGGCGACAAGGAAATTGGCGGACTTATCGCTGATGCAATGGAAAAGGTTGGCACCGACGGCGTTATTACCGTTGAGGAATCAAAGACAATGAAGACAGAGCTGGGCCTTGTTGAAGGTATGCAGTTTGACCGCGGTTATGCTTCACCCTATATGGCAACAGATATGGATAAGATGGAAGCAGTTCTTGACCAGCCCCTTATCCTTATAACCGATAAAAAGATTGCAAATATTCAGGAGATACTTCCTCTGCTTGAGCAGATCGTTCAGACAGGCAAAAAGCTTCTTATCATCGCTGATGATATTGAAAGCGAGCCTCTTGCAACACTCGTTGTAAATAAGCTTCGCGGCACGTTCAACGTTGTTGCTGTAAAGGCACCCGGCTTTGGTGACAGAAGAAAGGCTATGCTTCAGGATATCGCTATCCTTACAGGCGGTGTGGTTATTTCTGAGGAGCTTGGCTATGAATTAAAGGATGCAAGCATAGATATGCTTGGTAAGGCACGTCTTGTTAAGGTCGATAAGGAGAACACAACTATCGTTGAGGGTTCAGGTAGCAAGGATGAGATCAATGCACGCGTTCAGTCCATTAAGGCACAGATCCTTGAAACCACAAGCGATTACGATAAAGAAAAGCTTCAGGAGCGTCTTGCGAAGCTTGCAGGCGGTGTAGCAGTTGTTCAGGTTGGTGCTGCGACTGAAGTTGAAATGAAGGAAAAGAAGCTTCGTATCGAGGATGCTCTTGCTGCAACAAAGGCTGCGGTTGAAGAGGGTATCGTTCCCGGCGGCGGTGTTGCACTCTTAAGCGTTGCACCTGCTATCAAGGCACATATGGAAACACTTTCAGGCGATGAAAGAACAGGCGCTTCAATTGTTCTTCGCGCAGTTGAAGAGCCTATGCGTCAGATTGCAGTAAATGCAGGCCTTGAAGGCTCTGTTATCGTTGCACGCGTTCTTGAAAATGCTGATCCCAACTTTGGCTACGATGCCGCAAACGATGAGTATTGCGATATGGTTGCAAAGGGAATCATCGATCCTACAAAGGTAAGCCGTACAGCACTTACAAATGCGGCAAGCGTTGTTTCAACGATGCTTACCACAGAATGCCTTGTTGCTGATATTCCCACTCCCGAAGTGGCTGCTCCTGCAGGTGCTCCCGGTGGAATGGGCGGTATGTACTGATAAATTCCAAAAAATAAGAAGGGGCTGTATTTTACAGCTCCTTTAGTATACTGATAAACAAAGCCCTGCAAAAAAATGTAGGGCTTTGTTCTTGCAAGGGCTTTTTTGCATTATTGATATTAAATGGTAATGTGTAGTGTAATAAAATTGAAATATTTCATATAATATATGTTTTATTCTTTTGTTTTACGGGATTTATGGAAGAACCTAAAATTAAAAAGCCGTGCGGTTATGCACGGCTTTACTCATATTATTTTTTCTTCTTTGTAAGCTTGATCAATACAACGGGTGCGATAACTGCAAGGGCAACAACTGTAATGCCAAGGCAGATATAAAGTGTAATATCGTTATTTGAATTTGTTACGGTAACGGCACCGTTATTGATAACAGGGGGAAGATCCTTAATAGGAGCTTCTACCTTATAGGCATTGTCTATCATATCGTTTGAAATATAGGTAATGTCGGTAGCGGGAACGTCGTTAGGATCAACGTAATCGCCTGCAGGAATAATCATAAAGTCGTCGATATCAACGGTCCATTCGGTGTTTGACATTTCACCGATACAGAACCACCAATTATGCTCTTTTTCAAGCGAAGAAGCGGTAACCTCGAAGGGCTCTGATACGAAGTATGCCCAATCGCCTGCAAGTGATGCGGAGCCGGGATGTGAGCCAAAGTAGTTATTGTTCTTTCTGTCTGTAATGTTGGGGAAATAATCGGCTTCCTCTTCGGTGGGAAGGTCGCTTTGAAGCGCACGCACTAAAAAGCTTGTGGGTGTTTTTGACTTTGTACGGATATAGAATGTTACTACGTATTCGCCTGCGCCTGCTTCCTGAAGGAATGGGTGAAGGTTAATTGAAGGTGAATACCATGATTTATCAGCGGTAATTGAAATATACTTGCTTCCCGAATGTGCCGAGCCTGCCCTGAGTGAAAGACCTGCATAGCTCTTTGACTTTGAATCACCGAATGAGTTAATAAGAGTAAACCATTTTGTATCCTCAATGGAGTTTGCATCCTCAAAGTTTGAGTTTATAGCGTCAATACAGTTAAACTCGTTTGTTTCTACGTTTGAGCCTGTACCGCTTCCGCCTGTGTCACCTTCGTCGCCCTCGGGCTTGGTTGTGGGGGTGGGTGTGGGCTTAGGCGTTGCAGTGGGCGTAGGTGTTACACTATCCTGTGCAGTTGCGCGCCTGATACAAAAATCGTCAATATCAACGGTGTACTGTGTATTAAGCATACCGCTTAAGCAGAACCACCAATTATGGTCTGTGGTAAGTGAGGTTGCCGAAATTTCAATAACCTTTGATTCGAAATAATACCAGCCGTTGTTTTCCTCGGTAAGCGTACCTGTATGGTTTTTAAAGTAGTTGCCGTCACCGGTGCTTGTTCTATCCTCAATAGCAGGGAAGTAATTTTTCTCATCTCCCACTGCAAGGTCAGCGGCAAGAGCACGGACCTGATAACCTGTGGGTGTTTTTTCTTTACAGCGAACGTAGTACGAAATAACGTACTTGCCTGCGCCTGCTTCCTTAAAGAAGGGGTAAAGGTTAATGGAAGGTGAATACCAAGACTGTGATGCGGTAAGTGAAAGACAACTGTTTCCGGTGTGTGCATCACCAAGCTTTACGGAAAGACCCTTATAGCTTGTGTTTTTTGAATTACCGGTAGAGTCCACAAGTGTAAACCAATCAGTGTCAGCAAGATTGGTAATACCCTCAAAGCCAGAGTTTTTGCTATCGACGATATTAGCTTCTTCAGCAGCAACGTTAATTGCTACAAAAGGTATCGTGCAAAGCACAAGAAGTATTGCGATAAGCTTTTTCATTAAAGAAACCTCCGTTAAAAATTCACATATATAATAATTATTACATTAAATCACTCCTAAGTCAATACCCAATCATAAGGATTTTTAAAAAAAGTTTGCGTAAAAATCTACCAACGTGAGAATTTTTAAGGGAAGTTGGGGTGCAATGCAGTAAAAACGGTGATAAAAGTAAAAAAAGGGGTTAAAAACACCGAAAATCTCATAAAAAGAGAAAAAGAGCAATAACAAGGGCAAAAAAACTTTTAAATTCTATATTTTAGGGGTTGAAATATCGGCATATCTACAATATAATTATTATGTACACAAGTATATTTAACGGGAGGCATTCGGTGGAGTATAAGGTGTTTGGTGAAACGCTTGCAAAGCTCAGGAAAAAAATGGGGCTTACACAGCAAGAGCTTGCTGAAAAATTAGGCTTTTCAAACAAGACCGTCAGCAAATGGGAAAACGCTGAAACCTTGCCCGAAATTACCGTTTTGCCCAAGCTTGCGGGTATATTCGGCGTATCGGTGGATTATCTGCTTCAGGGCGAAAGAAAATCCATTGCCTTTGCAGGTGATTTCCTTGTGGACAGGCTTCGTGAGATAGATGCGTTCCCCAATATGAATATGCTTGCACACATTAAAAATCACTATCAAAGCATTGGCGGTTGTGCACCCTGTACTGCGGTAAATCTTGCAAAAATAGACAGATCCGTACCGATTTCCGTGTGGGGCTGCATTGGCGATGATGATGGCGGCAGATATATATGCGCGGTGTTAAGAAGCCACAATATAAATATAAGTCCCATAACTGTGTTGCCTAATTCACACACAGGCTTCTGTGAAGAAATGAATCAGGCTGACGGCGGCAAGATGTTCTTTTATTCTAAAGGCGCAAACGCTTTGTTCGGGCCCGAATACGTTGATACGTCACAGCTTCAGTGCAGTATTCTGCACGTTGGGTACCTGCTTGTGCTTGATAAGTTTGAGGAGCCTGATGCGGTATACGGTACAAAAATGGCACGCTTTCTTCATACCGTGCAGGGAAAGGGAATAAAAACCTCGGCAGATATTGCAAGCAAAAATACTGCGGATTGGACTAAGGATGTTATTCCCGTGCTTAAGTACATAAACTACCTTATATGTAACGAGCTTGAATGCTGTACCTGCTTCGGCTTAAATGCGCGCAATAGTGACGGCACGATTAACGTGTTCAATATAAAAACGGCAATGCGCAGGGCGTTGCAGGCAGGCGTAAACGACAAGGTGATAGTGCACGCAAGGGATGCCTGCTTCTTAATGGATAAAAGCGGTGAATTCACACAGGTGAGCTCGTTTGATGTTCCAAAGGAAAGCATTAAATCCTCTACGGGCGCGGGCGATGCGTTCTGTGCAGGCTGTCTGTACGCTATAAACAATAATTTTTCCGACGTTGAAATACTTGAGTTTGCTTCGGCGGCAGGTGCATGCAATCTGTCATCGGAAAACTCTACCGACGGAATGAAGGATAAAAAGCACCTGTTAAAAATGATTAAGGAACTTCCAAGAAAGAAGTTTTGTGAATATAAAGGAGATTAAAATTATGAAATCAGTAATGGTTGGTAATGGATTTATAGGTGGTTCGCACCGTGCGGCATATCGTATGCTAAAGGAAGAAGGCTCGGATATCATTCTTGCGGCAATATGCGACATTCGCCCTGAAAAGTTAGTGGAAAACGACGGCGTTAAGACGTATACGGATCTTGACGAAATGCTTGATAACGAAAAAGATATCGATTTCGTTGACCTTTGCGTACCTACGTTCCTTCACGCTGAGCTTAGTATACATTGTATGGAGCGCGGCTTTAACGTGCTTTGCGAAAAGCCTATGGCACTTACCGAGGAAGACTGCGACAGAATGATGGAATGCGCGCAAAGAACAGGCAAAAAGCTTATGATCGGTCAGTGCTGCCGTTTTGCCGCAGATATGCAGATAACAAGACGCTTTATTATGGATCAGACCTTTGGCAGACCCATTTCGGCATTCTTTACCTCGACGGGTGAAAGACCTAACTGGGGCTGGAACGATTGGTTCCTTGATAAAAACCTCTCAGGTGGTTGTATGCTTGACCTTCAGGCACATAATATCGATCTTATTAACTGGTACTTCGGTCTTCCTGAAAAGGTAAGCACCGTTGCGGTTGAGCGTTATGATGGTGAAGGCTTCGTAAGCACGTCGGCAAACCTTATTTATGGTGACGGCTTGTACGTTCATTCGTGGAGCGACTGGGAAATTGCACACAATAAATATATGTTCCGCAGTATGCGCATAAATTTTGAAAACGGATATCTGTTTAATGAGCGCGGCGGCAGACACGTGCTTGTTGCAGTGGATAAGGACGGTAATGAAACCGATCTTACCGATAGCATTAAGCTTCCACCGTCCACAATCCGTAACGAGATTGAATACTTTGCAACTGCTATAAAGACAAATCAGCCTGTACGTATGAATCTTCCCAAGGAATCCAAAAAGGTTATTCAGATTATGCGCGCACAGGAAGAATCAGCTAAAAATAACGGTGCACCCGTAGAACTTAAAGAGGATTAAAAAATGAAAAATATAAAACTTTGCTTACAGTTGTTCACCTTAAGAGAGGAAATGTCCAAAAATCCTGAAAACGCTATCAAGCAGGCGGCAGAATTGGGTTATGACGGTGTTGAACTTTACGGATACAGTCACTTAAAGATAACGGCAGAGCAGTATAAGGAATGGCTTGATAAATACGGTCTGTACTGCTGCGGTATCAATTCGGGCTGGGATGATATTCTTCCTGAAAATATCGGTAAGCTTATGGATTTCTGCAGAACGGTAGGCACCACAAGAATCGCAGTTGGCTCCGCTCCTGTTGAAATGCTTGGCAAAAGATCAAAAATGCCGTACATAATCGATACACTTAATACTGCATACGAAACCTTAGTGGCTAACGGATTCCAGACAGGCTATCACGCACATTATACCGACTTTGTAATGGTTGATGGTGTAAGTGTATGGGATAGAATCTTCCAGGCAACACCTGAAGATTTTTATATGATTCTTGATACAGGCAATGCAGAAGGCGGCGGCGGAAATTCAATGCACCTTATTGAAAAATATCCTAACCGTATGCCCTGGGCGCACCTTAAGCCTTATCACGTAAAGCTTGGTGCTTGCACGGTTATGGGCGAAGATAGCTATGATTGGTATCAGCTTATTAAAAATGCAATCGAAATAGGCAATACCGATACCTTTGTTATCGAGCATTCCTGCGCCAACGCTTACACGGCTTATGAAAATGCAAAGATTTGCTATGACTATACAAAGAAGATATTGGAGGAGTTAAAATGAAAAGCGTAGAAAATGCGGTTATATGGCAACCCCTTGAAATACGCCTTACAAGCTCAAACAACTATGGCAACCCCTATCTTGAATGTGAAATAAACGCAGTATTCACCCATGAAAGCGGTGAAGAAATCAAGGTTCCGGGCTTTTGGTATGAGCATAACACCTGGGCGGTAAGATTCACACCCACCAAGCTTGGCAAGTGGGATTATACCGTTACAAGCACGGTAGATGATGAAGGTCTTAACGCTTTGGGAAGCTTTGAAGCAGGTGAAAACGACGGAGCAACCGATGCAAGAAAGCACGGCTTCGTTACTGAAAAGAATAATAACCGTTATTTCACGTATGCTGATGGTACGCCTTTTCTTTGGATGGGTGATACGCATTGGCAGGCACCCAACTATGAAACCATTACTGATTGTAACTATCCTTATTGTGACTGTAAAAATCAGTTCAAGCACGAGGTTGATAACAGATTAGCAAAGGGCTTTAACGTATATCAGACCTATTTCGATTCAGGCGAGAACGACGGCGGCGGACAGAAAGGTCTTTTGCCTTCACTTTGGGCACTTAAGTACCGTATGCCTGCAAGTGAACAGTTCAATAAAAAGATTGACGTAATGTTTGAATATCTTGATCAGGTTGGTATGTGTGCGGCAGTTGGCTTCGGCGTTCATATTTACACCGTTCAGGCAATGCCTCAGGTTGATTTGTTTCGTTTTGTGCGTTACATTATTGCACGTTATGGTTGCTATAACGTGGTTTGGATTACTGCGCAGGAAATCACAAGACTTAAGCCTGCTCACGATGAAAGCAAGACTGTTATGGACGTTTATATGGAACTTGGTCAGTATATTTCCGAAATTGACGGCTATCATCATTCCTTAAGCACCCATATGGACGTTATGAACGTTGATGACGAGCGTGCACAAAGGCTTGCAAATGCAGCATGGCACACCTTCTGGGAAACACAGGGCGGTCATATGATTAAGATGACGCCCAAGAAATCCCATTACAGAGATTACATAGCTTCAAAGGGCGATTGCTATAAGCCTGTTATCGAAGGTGAATTAAGCTATGAAGATATTAACTGCGGCGGATTTTCAGGTAATAAGGCTTGCCGCGTAGCAGGCTGGAACGCAGTTATGAATGGTTGCGCAGGCTATACCTACGGTGTAGCAGGTATCTGGGCAAACGGCTATTCAACTGAAAAGAGCAAGGGTTGGATTGGCGAAACAAGCAGTTACAGTTATGATCCTTGGTATATGGGTCTTGATAAGCCGGGCTCGTTTGAAATGAAATACCTTGTTAAGTTTATAACCGCAATTCCTGAATGGTATACACTTGAGCCTTCGTATTACGATACTGCGTTAGGTGATTTCCTTGAATCAGAGCAGAAACTTATGATGCGCAAGGGCAATGATACCGTGCTTTGCTATTTCAGAAATGATGACCTTACGACAGGCGCGGTGCTTCAGCTTGATGAAAGCAAGGCATATAATGCAATGTGGTTCAATGTTTATACAGGCAACTACATATTTATTGAAAAGTTCACAGGTAAAAGCGAGTACGCTATCGGTGATAAGCCTTCAACTGAAGATTGGGCGCTTGTTATAACTGTGCTTGATCTTGACGTTACCTTTGAAGAGTTTAATAAGGTGTTGGAGTTTAACGCAGGCAATGAAATTAAGCCTGTAAGCGTACAGGCTATCGGCGGCATCTGCTATAAGGACGGCAAGATGGTTGACAACACCGCAAATCTTTACGATGATACGGACAGCATTTGGATGCCTTATTCCAACCGTTCCACACAGACTGTTATTTACGATCTCGGTAAGGATTGTGAGATTGGCGGAATATCACTTGTTCCCAACGAGAATACTGCACTTCCTGCATTCAGGGTGGAGGCCTCAAGCGATGGCGATAAGTGGTTTATGGTTATCAATACTCAGGCAGAAGGCTCAATAAGGCACGAGGGTGAAGTAAAAAGAGGCTTGAATATATCTGCAAGATATGTTAAAATAGTAATGTTTAATGCTGTGGATGTTTCTGAAGAGGATAAGGATAACGTTTCGTTTAAGCTTTTCGAAAACGAATATGCTACCCCCAGAATAGGAAGACCGTGGTATTATCCTAAGACGGAAATCAAAAAGATTGCCGTTTATGAAAAAAAATAAAGGATTGAAAGTATGAAAAAGTTATTTACTATTCTTTTGATAACGGTTATGATCATCTCCGCTGTTATAATGGAGGGAACTACTGTTTTTGCTGAAGAAGCGTTAAAGGCTGAGGTGTGGTCACCTGTTGAGATTACCCTTGAAAGCACAACAAAATACGCAAATCCCTATTCCGACGTTGAGGTTGATGCAGTATTTACTCACAGCGACGGTACTGTTATAACTCTTCCGGGCTTCTGGAAGGAAAAGGATACCTTTGCAGTACGCTTCTCACCCACAAAAACAGGCGAGTGGAGCTATAAGATAACCTCAAATGATTCTACAAATGAATCACTTAATAAGGAAGGTAAGATTACCGCTTCGGAAACGACTAAGGATCTTATGCTTACCAAGCACGGCTTTGTTCGTACCGAAAAAGGAAAAAGCCACTTTATGTACGATGACGGTACACCGTTCTTATGGATAGGTGATACGCATTGGCAGGCACCTAACTATGAACAGACTAACGTATGTAACTATCCTCAGTGCAACTGCTATAATCAGTTCAAGCACGAGGTAGATAACCGTAAGGCAAAGGGATTTAACGTATATCAGACGTATTTTGATGCGGCTGAAAACGATGGCGGCGGTCAGAAGGGTAAGGTTCCGTCAATTTGGGATGAGTATCTTGCACTTCCCTCTGCGGAAATTTTTAACACTAAGATCGACTATATGTTCCAGTATATATATGAGTCGGATATGGTGCTTGCGCTGGGCTTTGGCGTGCATGGAAGCACCCCGAGAAAAATGAACGTTGATCAGCTTAAGCTTTTTGCACGTTACTGCGTTGCAAGATATGCTTGCTATTCAATCGCATGGATTACTGCACAGGAAATGACACGTCCCGACGTTGAAACCATAACGCCCGGTATGTCTGTTTATGACGTTTGGTGTGCAGTTGCCGAATATGTTTATGAGCTTGACGGCTATAAGCACCCCAATTCAGGTCATATGGATGCAGTTGAATACGGAAACAAGAAAGCATATCCCATGAATGATCTTAATTGGCACACCTATTGGGCATCACAGGCAGGTCACGGAACAAGATGCTTCTCATCAAAGAAAAGATATCAGGCATACGTTTTAACGGGCAAGCCTGTTGTTGAAGCTGAGTATAATTACGAGGATATAAACTGCGGCGGCTTTGCAAGTTATGATCTTATCCGTTTCGGTGCGTGGAACGCATTCCTTAACGGATGTACAGGTTACACCTACGGTGCAACGGGTATCTGGGCAAACTGCTACTCAACCGAAGGTAACGTAGGCTGGTACGGTCAGTTCTCAAGCTATAACTACGATCCGTGGTATATGGGCCTTGATAAGCCGGGCTCGTTCGACGTAATGTATCTTAACAATTTCTTTAATACCATTAACGATTGGACCGCACTTAAGGCAAGGTATTCCGATGTTACTTACGGTGATTTCCTTAGTGACGATAAGAAGCTTCTTGCATCAACCGAAGATAGCTCAACCTACGTTGCGTATTTTATGAATAAGAATACTTCAACGGGTACGTTATATAAGCTTGATCCTGAAAAAACTTATAAGGCGCTTTGGTTTAACCCCATCACAGGCAAGTTTATTGAGATAGAAAGCGGAATCACCGGTCAGATGCATTATGATATTCCCGAAAAAACAACTAAGGGTGACTGGGTATTCCTTCTTACAAGTGAGCCGATGAAGTCTTACAAGGTTGAAGCAAAGTATACACAGCCTACTCCTGCGGCAGATATCGGTAAGCTTGTAATACCTTATAAGGTAACAGCTGTGGGCGGCGCTATCTACAAGGATGGCAGACTTCATGATAATAGCAATTATCTTTATGATAACAGCGGTGTTGCCGCCTGGGAACCCAATTCTGACAGATCTACACAGACCATTATTTATGATCTTGGCGCAGTATATGACGTAACACAGATGAATATCGTACCTGCAAACGGCACTGTTCTTCCCGATTACCGAATTGAAGGCTCTAACGATGGCTGGGATTGGACGATTATTGTAAATACTGAAAACCACGATCCAACAATGTCGGCAGACGGCACGTACCATCAGGAAGCACTTGCGGGCACGTACAGATACATAAAACTGTTGCTTCTTAATGCTGATCCCATTGGTAAGGCGGCGGCAGCGGAAGTAGACTATATGCTGGTTTATAACGAGAAATCAGGCGGCGAGGGAACGCCCGAAATATATTCGCATACCGCTATAAGTGAGATTTCGGTGTTCGCGCTTAAGCAGTCCGAAAGCATTATCGTTCCTTCGGTTGTGGTAACACCTCAGCCTGCGGGTGAGCAGGATAACGGCGGCGTTAGCGTTAGCGTAAAAGCAGTACCCGTTATTATTACTGCGGTTGTTGCAGTAGCCTTGATTGCGACTGCAGTATTCGTTCCTTTAAAAAAGAAGAAGGATGAATAAAAAATAGACTAAATACCCTTATCAAAACAGGTAAGGGTATTTTGTTTGCAATTATTAGCGTATTGTGGTAAAATAAATACAAGGTGAGTTTGTATGAATATAAATAAAGATCTTAAATTGCGCAGGGTAGATAATAAAAACTTCATAGTTGCCGTGGGCGAAACAAGTAAGGTCTTTCACGGTATGATAAAGCTTAACGACACAGGCGCACTTGTATTTACGTTGCTTAGAAAGAATAATACACCTGAACAGATAGCAAAAAAGCTTGCAAAAAGCTACGCGATAAGCATTGAACAGGCGGCGGCTGATATTGAGTGCACCATTGATATTTTTAAAAGGGCGGGCTTATTTATATGATAAACGGCAATATTGAAGAAATGCTTTCTGACGAAGGCGTTTTCATAAGCACTACCGTGGGTATAAGTATGTATCCCCTTTTAAGAAATCGCAGGGATAACGTAATAATAAAGCCTGTAAAGGAAAAACTTAAAAAGTATGACGTGCCGTTATATAAACGGGGCGATGAATATATTTTGCACAGGATAATAGGCTTTGATAAAAACGGATATATTATTCGTGGTGACAACTGTTTTAATAAAGAGTACGGCATCACCGATGCTGATATAATAGGTGTAGCAACGGGCTTTTACAGGGGCGATTGCTATTTTTCCGTTAAGAATACGTTCTATATTTTGTATTCACGCCTGACCGTGCTGTTCCACCCGTTAAAGATGTTTTTAAGAAGGGTAAGGGGCAAAATAAGCGGTATTTTACATCATAAAAAATAATGTAAAAATCAAAATTATTGACAATATAAGGCATTATGTGGTATTATTAGTATAAGTGTTATTGTGAGCATTATTATGCAATTTTATGGAGAGTGTAAATGGCTGAAAACCAAGCTTCAAAACATAAGCGCATCTATGATGTGCCCGATATAAAGCCTAAAAACAAGCCTGTTTACAGCTTTGTAAAAAGGCTTGCCGATATAGTTATTTCGGTTATTGCATTGCTTATTGCATTTGTTCCGATGATTATTATCGGTATTATTGTAAGGTGTGATTCAAACGGCCCTGCAATTTATAAGCAGGAGCGTCTTGGCATAAACGGCAAATCGTTTATGTTATTGAAATTCCGTTCAATGCATATTGATGCTGAGGATGAAGGCGCAAAGTGGGCGGCGGAAAACGATACCCGTTGCACAAGGGTTGGCGCATTCTTGCGTAAGTCCAGGGTGGACGAGCTTCCACAGCTTTTAAATATTCTGCTTGGGCATATGAGCCTTGTCGGCCCCAGACCTGAGCGTCCCTATTTTTACGATGAATTCGAAAAAAACATACACGGCTTTTCTAATAGGCTTCGTGTTAAGCCCGGTCTTACAGGGCTTGCGCAAGTGAACGGCGGCTACGATTTGTTGCCCGAGGAAAAAATCGTTTACGATATGGAATATATTGAAAATCGTTCGTTGTGGCTTGATATCAAGTGTATGTTCAAAACTGTTGCAATAGTGTTTAATCACAACGGTGCAAGGTAATGAAACTGAAGGATAAAAATATTCTTATAATAAGTCCGTTTTTCTTTGATTATCACGTGCGAATAAAAGCCGCCCTTGAGGCACGCGGCGCATATGTTGACGTTGTGGATGAGCAACCGTCGCATTCGGCATTTGCACGTATTCTTATGCGTAAGGATATAGGTATTTATCACGGCGTCATAAATAAGTATTTTGATAAGGTGCTTGCTAATCTGAAAAAAGATTACGATTTCATTCTTTTTATCAAGTGTGAAGCACCCACCGTAGAAGTGCTTAAAAAGTTCAAGCGCCGTTTTCCTTTTGCAAAAAGAATTTTGTACTTGTGGGATTCGGTTGCAAATATCACCCACATAACAAAGAAATTTGCGTACTTTAACAAAATTTTCTCGTTCGATAATGATGACGTTAAGCGGTATTCGTTCCTTGAGTATGCCTATTGGGGATATACTAAGGAGTTTGACGTGCCTTCTGCACAAAAATACGAGTACGATCTTGCGTTTATCGGAACGTTGCATTCAATTCGTCCCAAGGTGCTTGATGAAATATCAAAGCAGTGTAAGGAGCACGGTCTTGTATTTTATAAGTTTGTGTACGTGCCGCATATTATTGTTTACCTGTACAATAAGCTTATGAACCCGTATTTTGTGGGCGTTAAGAAGGCGAAAATACATTTTAAGTCAATGTCGACGCAAAAAACTATCGAAATATACCAAAAATCAAAGGCGGTTCTTGAGATAGAAAATACCTATCAAAGCGGCGCAACCACAAGGCTTGGCGAAATGATAGGTATGCAAAAGAAGATAGTTACTACCCATAACTGTCTTAATCAGGAGTTCTATAATCCTAACGATCAGCTCGTTATTGACGTAAACGATATCAGGATAAATAAAGAGTTTTTTGAAACCGAATACGTGCCTGTACCAAGCGATATAAGATATAAATATTCGTTCGAATATTTTATTGATAAGGTGTTTAAATAATAAAAGCGAGAAAGTTTTTGAAGTGAACTAAATGGGGTTCACTTCATTTTTTCTCGCTTTTTTATGTTGCTTATTGCTCCTTTTTTTGTTGAAGGAACCACTCGGTAAGCTCGTCGGTATAAGCAAGCTCCCACGAATTGTGACCTACGCCCTCAAAAATTGTAAGCTTGGGGTTACCGCCACACTTTTTGATGTTTTCAACCATATTGATGCTTTCGCTTACAAGCACGATGTTATCCTTATCACCGTGGAACACCCATAAAGGTGTGTTCGCCGCGCGGTAAGCGTTCCAATAAACACCCGTGCCGCAAATGGGCGCGGCGGCTGCAAAACGCTCAGGATTGGCTAATAACCAATGCCAAGTGCCCGTTCCGCCCATGCTTAAGCCTGTAAGATAAATGCGTGAGGTATCAACGTTGTACTTTTCGATAATACCGTCAAGGAAAATGTTAAGGCTTTCGTTATAGTTTGCCCAGTATTTATCGGTTGAAGGAACCTGCGGTGCAACGATTATAAACGGATATTTTTTGCCGTTCAGAACGTTTCTAAGTAAGCCGTGCTTCCATAAAAGTGAGGGATCGGTACCTCTTTCACCTGCGCCGTGAAGGAATATTACAAGGGGAAATTTTTTCTCCTTATTATAATCCTCGGGTGTGTAAACTGCGTACTGAAGCTCTACGGTTTTTTCAATAGTTTTGTTAAAAATATTGGCTGTTAACATATAAAATACCTCTTAATTCTTTTTGTGCTGTAAAAACCATTCTATAAGCTCATCCGAATAGGCAAGATCCCAGGAATTATGCTTTACACCCTCGTAAGCGGTAAATTTGGGGTTGCCGCCGTATTTTCTTATAAGTTTAACCATACTTTCGCTCTCACTGAACGGAACAACGTCATCCTCAGTGCCGTGGAATACCCATAACGGAATATCCTTTGCGCGATCGGCATTTATATACAATGCTCTTCCGCAAACAGGCGCGGCGGCGGCAAAACGTTCGGGGTTGCGTAAAAGCCATTGCCAGGTGCCGTGTCCGCCCATGCTTAAGCCTGTAAGATAAATGCGTGAGGTATCAACGTTGTACTTTTCGATAATACCGTCAAGAAAAATGTTAAGGCTTTCGGTATAACAAGCCCAATGCATATCAGGGGATGTAATTTGCGGTGCAACAATTATAAAAGGATATTGCTTGCCATCTTTTAAATCTCTGAAAAACTTGTAACGGTACAAAACAGAAAGGTCATCCGTTCTTTCACCTGCGCCGTGAAGAAAGATTAAAAGCGGATACTTTTTTGTACTGTCATAATCATTGGGAAGATATAAAAAATAAGGAAATTCAACGGTTTTTTCAACAGTTTGCTTGAATTTGTTTTCTGCTATCATAATAAACCTCGCAAAAAAATCCTGCAGGTTAGTGCAGGATTTTTAAAATTATCTTTCAAGGATAGAAACTTCGGTATCCTTATCAAAAAGGTGAATACGGAAGGGATCAAAAGCAAGAACAACGTCGTCGCCTGCCATGATTATTGAACGGGGGTTAACACGAGCAACCGGGTTATCTGCCTGCTCCTGAATGAAAGCATCCATTTCAAGGTAAACAAGTGTTTCATAACCAAGCTTTTCAAGAAGCTCAACGTGTGCCTTAACCTGTGCTTCGGGATGAGCTTCGATAAATACCTGCTCATCATGGATATCGTCGGGACGGATACCAAGGATAACGTCCTTACCGATGTATGACTGGTCAGTAAGCTTTGAAACAACTGCCTGAGGAAGCTCAACCTTATTCTCGCCGATACGTGCGATAACCTTCTCACCGTCACGAACAAGTGTAGCGTTGAAGAAGTTCATCTGAGGAGTACCGATGAAGCCTGCAACGAACTTGTTGCAAGGATAATCGTAAAGGTTTTGGGGTGTATCAACCTGCTGAATGAAACCGTCCTTCATAACAACGATACGGGTACCCATTGTCATAGCTTCTGTCTGGTCGTGAGTAACGTAAATGAAGGTAGTGTTAAGACGCTTGTGAAGTCTTGTAATCTCAGTACGCATCTGTACACGAAGCTTAGCATCAAGGTTTGAAAGAGGTTCGTCCATAAGGAATACCATAGGCTCACGAACGATAGCACGACCAAGTGCAACACGCTGACGCTGACCGCCGGAAAGAGCCTTAGGCTTTCTCTGAAGATATTCTTCAATACCAAGAGCCTTTGCAGCTTCCTTAACCTTCTTATCGATTTCGCCCTTATGAACCTTACGGAGCTTAAGACCGAAAGCCATGTTATCATAAACTGTCATGTGGGGATAAAGTGCGTAGTTCTGGAAAACCATCGCGATATCTCTATCCTTAGGTGCAACGTCGTTCATAAGCTTGTCGCCAATGAAGAGCTCACCTTCTGTAATTTCCTCAAGACCTGCAACCATACGAAGTGTGGTTGACTTACCGCAACCTGAGGGACCAACAAGAACGATAAATTCCTTGTCCTTAATTACAAGGTTAAAGTCGTTAACAGCGGTAACGCCGCCGGGATAAACCTTGTAGATATGTCTTAAAGTAACGCCTGCCATAATAAACAGTCCTCCCTAATTTATTTGTCATAATTATATCACGGTGTTTAAAATATCGCTACTGTCAAAATGCACAAAATATACAAACGGATTGCACAGTTTGGTTTTAAAAACAAAAAAGGCGGAAAATTTCCGCCTTTAAGTATCTGAGAATTAAGTGTAATTATTCACTCTTCTTCTTTTTCTTTGCGATAATAACTACTGCTACAACTGCACCTGCTACGATAACTACACCTGCTGCGATAGCAATAATAAGGGTGGTGCTCATACCGCCGTCGTTGTTAGCATCAGCAGAACCGTCAGCTACGGGTGTTGCATCTGTTCCTGCGTTATTACCAAGGTTAGGTGTCTGCATTACAGCCTTTGTGGGTGTAGCGGTGGGCTTTGCAGTGGGGGTAGGTGTGGGTGTTTCTTCTTTTTCTTCTGTTCCTTCTTCCTCAACACCGGCCTCTTCTTCAGGAGCGTTGTCTAAGTGATAAACACCAACTTCTTTAAATAAAATCTTATCGATTTCTTTAACGTTGCTGAGAGTATCGATAGCAAGCTTCCAATTCTGAGTTGCTTCACAGTT
>JAZQTV010000107.1:0-3953 GCA_045630945.1 Clostridia bacterium | reverse complement strand
AGCATATATATTTTGAAAAAATGTATTCGTTGCTTGAAAAGGGAAAGGCTGTATTTGGAAGTGATTTTTCGGAGCTTTCTATGGGAATGAGCCGTGATTTCGAAACCGCAATACAGCATGGCTCAACTATGGTAAGAATCGGTACGGCACTATTTGGTCAAAGAAATTATAATATATAAATATAGGGGGATATTATTATGGCACAGGAGAAAAAGAACAAAATTTTAGAGTTTTTCGGCTTTGGAAACAGCGATGAATACGAAGATGAGTATTTTGAAGACGAAGAAGAAGTAGAAACACAATCAAGAAGGTTCAGAGATGAGGACGACTATGAGGAAGAAAGACCCCGCAGAAATCGCAAGCCCAAGGTTGTTCCTGTACACGACAGACGTAGTGACGGCAAATCGAGTGTTGTAATTTATTCACCTAAGTCATATAATGATGCTCAGCCGTTGGTAATGCAACTTATTCAGAAAAATCAGGTAATCATTAAGCTTGATAAGGTTGAGAAAAGTGTTGCACAGAGAATTCTTGACTTTATGAGCGGTGCTGCATATGCAGGTGATGCTCAGGTTACTGAGGTCTCAAAGGGAAGCATTTATCTTTTTGCTTCAAATCAGACTTACATTGATAAATCTGATGATATCAAAGCAGAGTCGGGTGACGATGGTTTTACCCTTGACGAAGAATTTTAATTATAGATTGTAGGAAATAAAATGAAAGATCAGACTTTACTTTTCGGCATAGAAAAGAAGGGGTATAGTAAGATCGAGGTACAAGCGTTTGTTGATAAAACTTCTGCACAAATTGCTGAGCTTGAGCAGGAGAACGTTAAGTTAAGGTTAAAGATTGACGAATTATCTGAAATCAACGCGTTACTTGAAAGCAGAAAATCCATGATCGAGCAAACCCTTTTTAATGCAGAATTATCTGCGCGTGACATTGTTGAAGACGCGCATAATAAAGCACGTGCTGTTAAGGAATCAAAAGAGGCTGAGCTTAAGACTGTTGATGAGAAAATTCAAACTAAAAAAAGTGAACTTGAAGGTGCGGTTAAGCGCATTGAGTATCTTTTGCAGTCACAGCTTTCACTAATCGAAAAGTATAATAAGCCGGATTAAGTAAATAATAGTTATATCATATTGTATTATTTATGGTGATAACTTGAAAAAAGCAAAAATCGTAACGGCAAAAACATCACGCATTATTGCTTGGGCGGTACTGCGTGATTATTTGTATTATCTTTCAGATACAAAAAGAATTATAGTAAATAATTTTGTTGCAGGTATTTCAAAGGGAATAGGCAGTGCGATTGGCTTTTTTGTAGTTGGCGGAGTGCTTGTTTATTTTATTACGATGTTAGCATCAAGGAATCTTCCGATTATCGGTGATATCCTGCAAGGAATTGTTAATTTTATTAAATATAGGTATTAGTATGTTGTTTATTTTATTAATTGGATTGGCAGTACTGTTATTGGATCAATTATCTAAATTATTTATTACGGGCTTTTTTATTGCCGATTCTGCACCTTTGTTGACCGGAATGCTTACTGTTGAGGGTGAATCGGTGGTTTTAATTCCCAAATGGTTATCCTTTACATATGTATTGAATGATGGAGCGGCGTTTGGCATATTGGCTCGTCAAAGATGGTTTTTTCTTACTGCTACTGTTCTTTTTTGTGCGGTAGGCATTGTTATATTGTGTCATTTACCTAAAAAACATATTACGCTTAAGCTTTCATCTGCGTTTTTGTTAGGTGGGGCATTAGGTAATATGATAGACAGAAGTTTAGTTGGAAACGTTCGTGATTTTATTGATCTTACGTTAATTGAAACAGTTACAGGATTCAGCTTTCCTGTTTTTAACGTTGCTGATATTTTTGTTGTAGTTGGTACCGTTATTCTTGCGGTGTATATTTTATTTATTCACGATAAAATATATGAGCCGAAGAATAAAGAGGAAAAAAGTGATGGATGAAATCATTTTAATCGCAGAAGAAAACGCCAAAAGAGCAGATTCGTATATCGCAACACTGTGTGATTATTCGCGAAATGAATGTGCAAAAATGCTTGAGGATGGCGAAATTTTAATTAATGGAAAGATTGCATCCAAAAAGCAAAGCATTAAGGTTGGCGATGAGATAATTATTCCTGAAAAACAGCTTGAAGAGCTTGATATCCAGCCTGAAAATATTCCAATTGATATAATTTATCAGGATGAGCATATTGCGGTTATAAACAAGCCGCAGGGGATGGTTGTGCATCCTGCACAGGGAAACTATTCAGGAACGCTTGTCCATGCCATTATGTATCATATTAAGGATCTTTCCGGTATAAACGGTGTCGCGCGTCCCGGAATTGTGCACAGGCTTGATAAAAATACGTCAGGAATAATTATAATAGCAAAAAATGATAAGGCACATAATAATCTTGCAGAACAGTTTAAGGAACGAACCTGTGAAAAGATATACTATGCTGTTGCCGAAGGTGTTTTTAAGGAAAAAACGTTTACTGTTGAAAATTATATAGCAAGAAGCAAAAGTGATCGTAAAAAAATGGCAGTATATTCAAATGAAGATGAAGGTAGGTTTGCAAGTACCGAGTTCGAGGTTGTTGAACAATATAAGGATGCAGCGTTAGTTAAGTGTAAGCTTAATACAGGCAGGACACATCAGATACGTATTCATCTTGCGTCGGTTGGGCATCCTTGTCTTGGTGATGCTGAATACGGGTTTAAAAAGAACAGATATATGCTTGCGGGTCAGGCGTTACATTCGTATAAATTAAAAATCAGACATCCTATAACTGAAGAGGAAATGATTTTCGAAGCGTCTGTGCCAGAATATATGGAAAAGCTTATAAATAAGCTACAAAAGTGTTGACATATACACGTGTTATATTATATAATTTAATTGTTGAGATGATGCAGGACATGCCCAAGCGCAATCAGGCTTCAGAGAGGTTGCAGTTTGCTGTGATGCAACCGCCAAAAATCTTGCGGATACCACCTGTTGATCAAATCGTTTTGCTGCGTTATAGGCTTTAATGAGAACCAATTTGGGTGGAACCACGGGTGAATTTTTACTCGTCCCAGTTTTTTACTGGGACGGGTTTATTTTTTTTAGGAGGAAATGAAAATGAAAGTTATTTTACCTGATAATTCTGTAAAAGAATACGGTGAAAGTGTTTGTGCAAGAAAGGTTGCCGAGGATATCAGCGCAGGTTTGGCGGCAAATGCCGTTGCTGCAGTTGCAAACGGCAAGCTTGTTGACCTTGATCATACCTTAACAGAGGATACGGAGCTTTCGATTGTTACAAAGCGCGATCCTTTATATTTGAACGTTCTTCGTCATACTGCAAGTCACGTGCTTGCACAGGCAATTTTGCGTTTGTATCCTAATACAAAGCTTGCAATCGGCCCTGCAATTGAAAACGGTTTTTACTACGATTTCGATTTTGAAACACCTGTTAATGCTTCGGATATTGATAAAATTGAAAAAGAAATGGCTAAGATTGCGCAGGAAAAGATTGAGCTTAAGCGTTATCTTCTTTCAAAAGAAGATGCACTTAAGAAGATGGCCGATCAGCCCTATAAGCAGGAATTGATAAACGAGCTGCCTGACGGAGAAGAAATTTCGTTCTATGAGCAGGGAGAATTTACTGACCTTTGCGCAGGTCCTCATCTTGCTTCAACCGCAGAAATCAAGCATTTTAAAATTCTTTCAATTACAGGTGCTTATTGGCGCGGTAGCGAAAAAAATAAGATGCTTACGCGTATTTATGCAACGGCATTTAATAAGAAGCAGGAGCTTGACGATCATCTTCTTCAGCTTGAAGAAGCGAAGAAACGTGATCATAATAAGCTTGGCAGAGAATTAGAATTATTCACAACAAGTGATGTTATTGGTCAGGGTCTTCCTATTTTGTTACCTAAGGGCGCAAGAGTTATTCAG
>JAZQTV010000106.1:0-14798 GCA_045630945.1 Clostridia bacterium | reverse complement strand
AAAGCCTGACCAGTTTGCCGCTACAAGAGAGGGTCTGAAGTACATATCCCCTTTTGAAGCATCGTCACCTAATACTTTGAATTCAAGATAATACTTGCCTGCACCACCGCCGTTATAGCCGTTTGCGCTATCTTGTACGATAGCAGGACCTACATCATAAAGAAGCGAGCTGTAAGTATTATTATCAACAGGCTGATAGTAAATAACCTTGTTTGTTGCATCCTTGGGATCTGCAACATTTGTTACTGTTCCATTGCCAAAGAGTGCGGAAAAACCTTCGGTAGTTCCAAGTTCAGCATCACCGTTTACAAGTGTTTTGCTTGTATCAGCCATAACACTTACACCGGCAAACAAGCAAATCACTATTGCAACTACCGCAAGAAGACTGATTAACTTTTTCATAAATTTCCTCCTTAATCCTCTGAAAACTCATCTTCAGGAAGACCTACTTTGCTTCCACTTTCGGTAAAGATATCATCATTATCGATACGTATTACCTCAAGTACGGGCTTATCATACTTTTTCATTTTAAAACTCCCTTTCTAATTTTTATAAATATCGCACAGCCTGTGCGGTTTAAAGCTGTTTAAGAATTTCAACCGCCCTTGCGGGAAGCCTGCCAAAGTGATCCGGACCTACGTTAAGAAGCAAGTTAACGT
Organism: Clostridia bacterium; assembly: GCA_045630945.1. Classification (GTDB taxonomy): domain Bacteria; phylum Bacillota; class Clostridia; order Christensenellales; family QALW01; genus UMGS1322. The sequence goes on along the minus strand of JAZQTV010000106.1, from coordinate 14,139 downwards.
TCTTGGAATTCAGTTCTGCCTGAATTGAACGTATCTGCTCTGCAGTTTTATAATTGTTATCGTAAATTGAGAAGTTCCAATGATCGTTTATGGTTATAGGTGCTTCGTTAAGTGACCACGTGCCGTTCATATGTATATCATTATCAACACCTGAACCGTAATCACCCATATCGTTGCCTATTCTGCCTGAAACAAGGCAATCGGGCTGATGCTTTTTAACAAGATCAACAAATTCCTTGCTTTGCTCCTTGGTAAGCGACCAGGGACAGTCAAACCAGATAAGGCAAAGGTCACCGTAGTTTGTTAAAATTTCTTCAACCTGCGGCAAAGCTTTCTCATCAAGATACTTTCTGAAATTGATTTCTCTGCCCCTTGGGAAATCCCACGTGTTATAACTTTCATCATACCACTCGGATGGCTTAAAGCCGCCACCGTCTTTTTCATCCCAATCAAGATCCTGTGAATAGTATAAACCGAACTTCATATTGTACTTATAACAGCTTTCAGCAAGCTCACCCACTATATCGCGCTTAAAGGGGGTTGCATCAACAACGTTAAATTTTGACACCTTTGAATGAAACAGAGCAAAACCGTCGTGATGCTTTGAAGTTATTACAAAATATTGCATACCTGCATCCTTTGCAACCTTGATCCATTCATCTGCATCAAAATATATAGGATTAAATGCTTCGGCAAGCTTATGGTATTCGTCATAAGGTATCTGAAAATGACGGCGTACCCATTCATCACAGGGTTTTCCGCGATAATCACCGTCAAAGAGCGAATACAAACCAAAGTGTGACATCATTCCTATTTTTGCGTTTTTAAACCATTGCTTATTATCCATTATGTATTTCCTCTTTTTAGATATTCAATATATATTATATAGCATCGCAAGAACGATGTAAACTTTTGCAATATGCAAAAAATATATCAAAATTGACTTTATTAAATAAAAAAAGCCTTGCGGCAAGGTACCGCAAGGTTTAATTATTGATTGAAAGCAGCTCTTCCATTCTTTTTAGAGCCTCTTCTTTTCCCGTTCTTTTTTCAGATGATACGGGAATTATCTGATTCATTATTATGCCCGTTTCCACCGAAAGTGTTTTAAGTGATTTTTGTATTTGGGAAGCACTTAATTTATCAGCCTTTGTTGCGCACACCATAAACGGTATACGGTAATATGTAAGCCACTTAATCATTTGCTTATCACCCTCGGACACGCTATGGCGAATATCCACCAGAAGCACTACGCATTTTAATTGCTGTGAAGTGCTTAAATAGCCTTCCATCAATTCTGCCCAGCGTTCTTTTTCCTTATCGCTTACCCTTGCAAAGCCATATCCGGGAAAATCCATTAAATAAAAGCTATCATTTATTTTAAACGCATTTATCAGAATTGTTTTTCCCGGCTTTTGTCCCACGCGGGACAGCTTGCCGTTATTGCAAAGCATATTGATAAAGCTGGATTTTCCTACGTTTGACTTGCCCGCAATAGCTATTTCGGGCAAGTTTTTATCAACGTACTGACTTGCAAGTGCAAAGCCGTAATCATACACCGCTTTTTTAATAACCATTATTCATTTTCCTTTACAAGAATATTATCAAGCACCTCGTCAACGCTTGTTACGGGTATATACTCAATATTGTCGCGAACCTCCTTAGGTACGTCGTCAATATCCTTCTGGTTGTCAAAGGGAATTATTATTCTTCTTATACCGCCACGGTATGCAGCAAGAGATTTTTCCTTTAAGCCGCCAATTGCAAGCACCCTGCCCCTTAAAGTGATTTCACCCGTCATTGCAGTATCACCGCGCACTGCAATACCCGTTATGGCAGACACCATTGAGGTGAACAGCGTTACACCTGCCGAGGGACCGTCCTTGGGTGTTGCACCCTCGGGAATGTGAATATGAAAATCCTTTTCTTTAAAAAGCTCAGGCTTAATATCCCATCTGTCAGCACGAGAACGTATAAGCGAGAACGCAGTACGGGCAGATTCTTTCATAACGTCACCAAGCTGACCTGTCAGTAAAAGCTCACCGCCGCCCTGATATACGGTAACGTCAATTTCGAGAGTTTCACCACCGATGCTTGTCCACGCAAGACCTGTGGTTGAGCCTATCTTATTTTCAAGAAGCACGTCGTCACGGTGATAACGCGGCTTGCCTATAAGCTCCTCAAGTTGCTTTAATTCGACCTTAATGGCACGCCTTCCGTTCTTAACAAACTTGCACGCACATTTCCTTAAAAGCCTGCCTATCTGCCTTTCTAGCGACCTTACGCCTGCTTCGCGGGTGTAGTTATTGATTATATAAAGCATTGCTTCATCACTTACCGTTACGTCGCCTTCCTTCATTCCGTTTTCGGTAAGCTGCTTTTTCATTAAATGATCCTGCGCAATGTGAAGCTTTTCTACGTCGGTATAGCTTGAAAGCTCGATTATCTCCATTCTATCGCGCAAGGGACCCGGAATACCTTCAAGCGAGTTTGCAGTTGTTATAAACATTACGTTGCTAAGATCGTAAGGCACCTCAAGGAAGTTATCCCTGAATGCGTTGTTCTGCTCGGGGTCAAGCACCTCAAGCATTGCACTTGAGGGATCGCCCTTAAAATCAGACGCCATTTTATCGATTTCATCAAACAGGAACACAGGATTTACCGTGCCTGCCTGCTTCATTGCAGTAATAATTCTGCCCGGCATTGCGCCTACGTAGGTACGCCTGTGACCGCGGATTTCAGCTTCATCACGCAAGCCGCCAAGTGACATACGCACAAACTTGCGGTTTACCGCCTCGGCAATAGACTTTGCAATGGAGGTTTTACCTACTCCGGGAGGGCCTACAAAACAAAGCACCGGTCCGCGCATTGAATTTGAAAGTGCACGAACTGCAAGATATTCAATTATTCTTTCCTTGACCTTTTCCATGCCGTAATGGTCACGGTCAAGAATCATTTGCGCATTATCAAGATCAAGATTATCCTCGGTCTGCTTTTTCCAAGGAAGATCTACAAGCGTTTCAACGTATGCGCGAAGTATTGCACTTTCAGGCATTGCGGGGGGCATTTTAGACATACGCTGAAGCTCTTTTTCAGCCTTCTTGCGCACATCAGCAGGCATTTTGCTTGCCTTTATGCGCTTCTGAAGCTCTTCGTTAAGAGTTTCCTCAGTATCGCCAAGCTCATGGTGTATAGCCTTTATCTGCTCATGAAGATAATAATCCCTTTGCGCCTTATCCATCTGATTTTTTACCCTGCCGCGAACACGCTGTTCGATGGAGAGTATCTGATTTTCATTGTTAAGGAACACAAAAAGCTTTTCAAGGCGGTCAATAGGATCAAGTGCCTCAATAAGTTCCTGCCTTTTAACCATATCATCAATAACTGCGGCGGCAACAGTATCGGCAACAAGCCCCGGACTGCGCATATTCTTTACAGCCTGTATAACGTCGTTGGGTGTTTTTTTGCCGTTTTTGGTGTACATTTCAAGCTCACCGATAACCATACGGATATGCGCCTCGGCTTCAATCAATTCAAACTCTGCCGCTTCTTCTATCTCGCTGACCTCACCGCAGAAGCAGGTTTCATCGTCATAAAAGCTTTCTACCCTGCCCCTTGTAAGACCTTGAGCAACAATCCTTATACCCTCGCCCGGAAGACGAAGCATTTGCTTGATACGCGCAATGGTACCCACCGTAAAAATATCGTCACCCGTAGGCTCCTTGGTATCGGGATTCTTCTGCGAAACAAGCATTACAAGGCTATCACTTGCCATAGCTTCCTCAATTGCTGAAACAGCCTTCTTGCGTACTGCTTCAACATTTACCGTCATATTAGGAAATACTACTACCCCTCTTAATGGCAGTATCATCATTTTTTTATTATTCATATTTACTCCTCTGTATCGTCTTTTTGATTAGTGTTGCCGTTTTCTTCCGTATTATCCGTTTTCTCAGCATTGTCTTCCTGCTTTTCTGCCTGCATATTCATTGCTTTATTTAGCATATCACGTATTTTTTGAACTATTCCCGAAGAAAGCTCAAGCGCGAAAAATTCAGGAACAAGATACATCCACATAAGCGCAACAATTACCACTTCAAGTGCTACGCTTGCACCTACGATGCCCAGAAGTGCAACCGTATTATGTGCAAACACAACTGCAACCGCCTGTAATATTGCAGGCAAAACAAAGCCGCAAATAATAAACGGTGCGATATGAAGCATCTGGCGCCATACGTTCTTACGAAGAACCTCTCTTACGTAGCCTAATGAAAATATCAATCTGCATCTGCCGCTTACCGCAGCTATTGCAATATAGTGAATATACAGTAATAACCAACAAGCTAAAAGCGTTACAAGAAACACAATTATGCCCACACCGACAAACGTTCCTGCAAGCATAGTTTTATCAACCAAGCACGTCATCACAACCGTCATATATACGCTTATGTTAAGAAATCCTTCTATTTCAGTAACGAAGAGCGATGAAATAAGGCTTAATATAACAAGCGTAAATATCTTACGTATTGCAACCTTTGATACCTGCCCCGCTTCAAGCTTTTTATCAAGAACCGTTCCCGATGCAAGAATAATGAGATACGCATCAAGAAAAACAAGCGCAAGCACGTTTATTACTTCAAGAACCAAATCGCCTGCCGACTGATTTACCTTAACCTGCGGAAGAAAGTTTTCTAAAGCCTGCCTGAAGCCTTCTACTGCCTCCTGCCCGCCGGTAAGCAACGTGTTTATATCAAGGCCTTCCAATGCGGCGTAATTAAGGCTTGTACCGCCGTACGCCATATAAAAATTATAACAGGTAATTATTACAACAGGTATAAGTACCAATAATAACACCTTATAAAACAAGCCGTTTGTGCGCTTTATGAGCTGACACATATTCACATACGACTGCTTTAACGAAGTCTTGCCCAATTATCTGTCCTCCGAAAAAACGGGTATAATCCCCTATAATAACTCTATATTATAATACTAAATATTTTTAATTCTGTAAAGCAGGTGCGCAGCTTTTTTATAAAATTTCACAAACATTTCTAAATACTAATTGCAAAGTGCAGTAAAATAATGTATAATAAATTTAGCACCCATAATGATTTTAGTGAGGTTTTTATGAAACGTATTCTTTCCCTTATCATACTTGTTATGCTTATATTTACCGGATGCGGCGAAAAGGTTACCCCTGTTGAAGACGTTTCCCATCAGTATATGGATAACATACGCATTACCGTTCCCGAAGAAACAAGCGGTTTTGCAAGTGCAGTGTATCTTGCCGCAGACTACGTTATGAATACCGTTATCAATACGAAAATAAAGAAAAAAATCGAATTTATTTCCTTTGAATTTTCAGGCGACGTGCTTTTAAGCAACGAAGAAAAGCAAGCAATGAAGGACATTTTTTCCTGCTACGGTGTTGAGATATCCGACGGGTTAAGAGACGACCTTACCGATATTGAACGCGGCGTAACAATAGGCTTTGGTTCAATAAGCAATGCTTCCCTTGAGGACTGTGACCTTACGATTCCCGTAAAGATTTATTACAGTAATGATTACTACACGTATTGCTGTGACTATAAAATAGTTAAAGGCGATTACATTATGTTCAGAACTGAATATTGGCACAAAACAAGATATATTTACTAATTAAAAGACCTCGGATGAACTCCGAGGTCTTAATTATTTTTTAAGTATGCTTTTTATTTTTCTTAACGGCCCGGTTATTTTCCAGCTTAAAGAATTTTCATATTCAGTAATTATTTGTGTTTTTTCCTGTTCAAGAATTGCTATACGTTGGTTTAGTTTTTCAATTTCAGAAGTTTCTGCCTGCTTTTCTTTTAAAAGGTGTTCGCCTACCTTCATAAAGTCCATTCTTTTAAAGCCTGCTTCATTAAGTGAATACATATTATAATCAAGCACGTACAGACAGGTGAATTCGCATTCAAACTTACTGCCCTTTTTAAAATCACCGTTTGCAACATACTGCGGATCAAGATCGTTAAAATACTGCACGTTATTAATTTGCTTGCCGTTTGCAGCCGTGATGGAAGTTTTAACTCCGTCAACCGTTAATTTTACGTCTGCCACCGCAATGCCGTGGTTTTCGACGGGATCGATACGCACAATGCATGCATCCTCGGGCAACACAAAGCTTATTTTAAGCGTATCCTTTTCTATGCTTGTATTAAGCTTTATGCTTTTTTCCGCGGTAAAATTATCGTTTGTATAAAACGCCATTGCTTCTATACTTATTTCTTTTTCAAGGAACTGTATTCCATCGATTGAGAATATGCTATCAGCAAAAAAATCTCTTACAGAATACGCATATTTTTCGGTCATACACTTAATTACCGCTTCATCAGCATTTTGCATAAGATATCTGCCTGCAACGTTCTTTAACGCATCACCGAACATCTTATTATCTCTTAAAAGAAAATATCTTTCAATAACAAGCTCTTCCTTGCTTTTTGCACCGGAAATAACAAATTCATCTTTAAAGGCTTCGATAAGTAGGTTTTCATCTGCTTCCATAAGCATTTTTTTTGCAATGCTTACGCCCTCGTTCATCAGCCTTAAATTATTTACGCGGGTGTTTGCCGAAGTATTTGTGTTTTCACCCGTGGTTCTTCTGTGATCGGTAAGAACTTCTTCAATAATATAAAACGAATATTTTAAGGTGAGCCTTACCCAATATTCAAAATCGGGAAGCTGGCGGTACATATCGTTATAAAAGCCTATATCGGAATACACGCTTTTTCTTATAAGCACACTTGGATGACAAAGACAGTTTCCGTTATGGAAAAACCAATTAAGCCATTGACTGCGTGTTTTATTTTTTTCGATAAAGATGTTTACGTTTTCGTTTGAATTTTCGCTGATAATTTTTCCGTTTTCATCTACAAAATCCGCCCACGTAAAGCACGCGGCAAGATTTTTATCGTTTTCAAGCACCTGTATCTGCTTTGATAATTTATCCTTGTGCCACAAATCATCGGAATTTATAAGCGCAATATACTCGCCCTGCGCATTTTCAATAAGCATTTTAAGTATCTGCGTGGGACCGACGTTCTGCTTTAAGAAAAAGTGTTTTATTCTTGGATCCTCATACTTCTTTATTACCTCTACCGAATCATCCTTTGAGCAGTCATCGGCAATGAGAAATTCAAAATCCTGAAAATCCTGCGCTAAAACTGTTTTTATTGCTTCACCAACGTAATCACGGTGATTATACGATGGCATTATTACGCTTATCTTTGGTTTATTCAAATCTTCCACCTATCCTTTAACTGTTTTTTTCAGCTTTTTATAGATATTTTTAATAAAAGAAGGAACAAATCTTCTGTATATTACACCTAATTTATGCTTCAAAAGCGCGCGGTTTCTTTTATTTTTTGCGTTTTTAAGCGCATCGGTCAGCAGATTTATTCTTGGTGCTATCTGCAAATCGTAACCATACATTTCCTTTACCCGTTTATATCCGTTTTCGCACAGTTTCTTAAGCTGTTCCGGTTCAGAAATATAGTATTCTATCTTGTCAAGAATATCCTTGACGTCGTGACGTATTACAACAATTTCTTCACCTTCCTTAAACCTACCGTTATTGAGGCTTAAAGGATCGGTTAAAAGCATTGCATTCTTTCTTAACGCCGCATCAGTTACACAGCCTGTGGGAAATCCATCAAAGCTACCCGTGGAAATAACGCCGTTAATATTGGGTGAAAGTATTATATCCTTGTCCTTATAGAACGTGTCAAACCATTCCTGACCTCTGCTGCCGTAAAAGGTAATATTCTTGATTTCAGAAACGTCCAAAATGCTCTCATCCCACGGGCCAACCACGTGGAAACGGACAAAATTGTATTTTTTACTTAATTCCTTTGCCGCTTCAATAAATATATCGTAACCCTTATCCTGACCTATGGCAGTATATCTGTGAGCAACAAAGCATATGTCAAGCGTTTGCTTATCTATGCCGTAGTGTAATTTTTCATTATATTCCCCATTGATTTTATCAAGAAGAATTACAACACCGAATACGTCTTTTATCTTATCTTCCTGAACGAACTGCTTTTCAAGAAGATAATTTCTTGTAATATCCTGTGTTACGATAACCTTTTCCATAAGCGGTGAACTGCACACCGCCTTTAAGCGCATATCACTTTCGTTATTATCAATCCAGAATGCACCACCCGGATACAAGGTAAACACGAATGGAATATTATTTTTTTCGGCAACGGGCAATACATCCATATATGCGTTTCCCACAAAGGTGCAATACAGAAGTCCTGTATTTTTAGGTATTTTCCCTTCAAATTTAAGTACCCTGCCTTTGAAGTCAGGGTATTTTTTTATATAATCGTCTATAAGCTCGTCTACTGTTTCGCCGCCAAGACAAGACACACTTCTTCCGTTTGTATATATTACTGCATCGGGTATTTTTTCAAGAATGGACGTAAATTCCTGATACCTGAAGCCAGAAAGGGGGTGTGGAAAAACATCATCAATAATTACAAGTTTTTTCATTTTCAGCCTTTGTTTATTTCCGCGATAATATCGCATATCTTTTCTACCTGTTCTACGGTAATATCACTGTATATAGGTAAGCAAAGTATTCTGTCGGACACGTATTTTGCCGTAGCTACGTCACAATCACACTTATAAGGAACGGTGTCGGTAATTAACGGATAGAAATACTTCCTTGTAAATACGTTATATTTACTAAGCGCATCAAAAAGCTGATTGCGATTTTTTGAAAATTTGGTTTCATCCACAAGCACAGGCATATAAGCATAATTATATTTAACGCTTTCGGGTATTTCATTTAAAACTATTCCGTCGATTTGGGAAAGCTTTTCCTTATAGACGGCATATGCTTTTCTTCTGTTTTCAATGCTTTCATCGATATGCTTAAGGTTTAAAATGCCCATTGCCGCCTGAAATTCATTCATTTTGGCATTAAGTGCTACCGTAGAAATGTTTTCTGCATCCTCAATACCAAAGTTTTTAAGAAGGTACAGTTTATGCTTAAGTGCTTCATCCTTATACGCAAGTGCACCGCCTTCTATCGTATTAAACACCTTTGTTGCGTGAAATGAAAACATTGAGATATCACCAAATTCAGATATGGGTGTTCCATCAACCTCAATACCGAATGCGTGTGCCGCATCATATATAACCTTTAAATTATATTTATCAGCAATTTTCTGAATTTTCGCATTATTGCAGGGATAACCGTAAACGTGTACGGGAAGTATTGCCGAGGTTTTTTCGGTAATAAGTGCTTCAATCTTATCCTCGTCTATGGTGTAATCGCTTTTTTTGATATCACAAAAAACAGGGGCAAGACCGTTCATTTTTATTGCGTGAGAGGTTGAAACAAAGGTAAAAGGCGTTGTAATTACCTCACCCGTTAAGCCTAATGCCTTTATTGCAATATCTAATGCAAGATGACCGTTGGTAAACAACGTAATTTCTGGCGTTTTAAGGTATTTTTTTAATTCATCCTCTAAAGTATTGTGTATTGAACCGTTATTTGTAAGCCAATGGCTTGTCCAAATAGATTTAATGGCGTTTATATATTCATCAAAGTCAGGCAAGGTTGCCTGTGTTACGTAGATAGGTTTTTCAAAGGGAATTATCATTTGTTATGCTCGCTTTCATTTATAAACTGTTCTTCAAGCTGAAGAACGTCTTTTTTGCGTTCCTTTATCTTTTTACACGGAATACCTGCATTTACGCTCCAGCACGGAACGTTACCTTTTATAAGGCTGAATGCACCAAACGAAGCGCCTTCGTTTAACACTGCACCAGGCAGAACAACGCTTGTTGAGCCAATTATAACGTGTTTACCTATAACAACACGCTCACGCACTACCTTTTTATACTTTTCGGGAATCATGGGGTTTGTCATACTTTCGCCCGAATAATCGTCAGACAGTGCATAAATGGTAACACGCGAGGAAATATTTGCAAAATCATAAAGCCAGATACCCTCGCTTCCGCCGTAAAGCGCGCTGTATGCCGCTATATGAATATAATTGCCTATGTTTATCTTTCCGCTTAAGATGCAAAAATCGTCAATGCGCACGTTACTGCCTATTGAAATTTCACTTGCACCGTATATGCTTGCCTTATCGCTGATAAGTACGTTTTCGCCTATTTCTTTAAAGCCGATTTTTTCAAGCTGTTCTTTACCTAAAAAACCCATACAATACCCCACTATATTTTTTTCATTATATCACAAATAAACCTTAAGGTCAATGCTTGATTATAATGATGTTCTAAACCGCTTAAAACAGGAATATTTTTTAGTAAATAAATCCTTTTAAGGAGGTTTTTCTATGTACAACGATTGGGTGCAGGACAGAACGCTTGAGCTTGCACACTACATACTTGAAACGCGTGATACGGTGCGCGGTGCGGCAAAAAAATTCGGCATTAGCAAAAGCACGGTTCACAAAGATATTACCGAGCGCCTTGAGCATATCAACGCACCGTTATATTTTAAAATTAAAGAAATTATGGAAATACACAAGGATGAACGCCATATCCGCGGGGGTATTGCAACAAAGGAAAAATATTTAAAATTAAAGAACAGCACGTAACAAAAAAAGAATCTTTAAGCAAAAAGCCTAAAGATTCTTTTATTTATTTTAATTTTGCAACGATACGGCTTATTTCCTCGCTTGGCGCAGAAAATACTACTTTTGTGCCTGTATCACCGTATTCTTCGGAAATTATCCTGCACTTTGAATAAATATATGAAAGCACGTCACCTCGGGCGTAAGGTACGGTAACCGTAGCCTCCTGCCGCATCTTTTTCAGTTCTTCAACGATTGCTTTTTTAAGGTTATCAATACCGTCACCGTTCTTTGCCGAAATATAGATACCGTCCTTTACAGGCTGTTCGCTACCTGCGGCATCAACCTTATTAACAACTGTAATTATCGGTATATTTGATGCGCCAATCTGCTTTAATACCTCGTCAACCGCCTGCATCTGCGAATATAATTCGTCACTAGCACCGTCGCAAACGTGAAGAAGAATATCTGCAAAAATCGCTTCCTCAAGTGTTGACCTAAACGCCTCAACAAGCTGATGGGGAAGCTTTTTAATAAAGCCAACGGTATCGGTTACAAGCACCTCTATTCCCTTATCAAGCTCACATCTTCTTGTTAAGGGATCAAGGGTTGCAAAAAGCTTATCCTCACAGAACACCTCACTACCCGAAAGCGCCTTTAAAAGCGTGCTTTTGCCTGCATTGGTATAGCCAACAAGTGCTATCTGCGGTAATTCCTGTTTCTTTCTTTGCTTGCGCATAAGTCCGCGCCTTTGCGATAAGGAAGCAAGCTGACTTTTAAGTTCGTATATTCTGCGGTTAATATGTCTGCGGTCAGTTTCAAGCTTTTCTTCACCGGGGCCTCGCGTACCTATGCCGCCGCCCTGCCTTGAAAGCATTATGCCCTCGCCCTTAAGCCTTGTAAGCCTGTACTGAAGCTGGGCAAGTTCAACCTGCATTTTACCTTCCTTGGTGGCGGCACGCATAGCAAATATATCAAGAATCAATGCGGTTCTGTCAATAACAGGAACACCTAATTCCTGTTCAAGAATGTTTGCCTCAGATGCAGTAAGCTCATCATCATACACCGCAAGTTCAATATTCTTCGCCTGCACAACAAGGGATAATTCGCTTATTTTTCCCTTACCTATCATACCGCGCGCGCTTTTTTGAACCGCCTTATAAACGGTTTCGCCCCCTGCAGTATCAGTTAAACGTTCAAGCTCATCCAGCGATGCTTCATCGTTACCTATAAGCATAACACGTTCTTTTTCGGTTTCCTGTTCCTCAAAAGTTTCGTGCTTGATTATTCTGTCTGCCTCGTATATTTCATTAAGCCACGCACCGTGAGGTATTTTTTCTACGCTTGGTGCTTTAAAAAAGTTGTATCCCTGCTCGTTATCGCTTAACACCGCCATCGTAACATTTGTTGTTCCGTTTTCGGTAACACCGATAGCGCACATTGCATCAAAGCGCAGCTTTTTAAGGCTTTCGATATCAACGGTCGAAAGGTGGCCGTTTCCTCCAGGATGGGTATGGATACACCTTAATCCTGAAAGACGGCTGTTGCTTCTTCTTAACGTAATACCTTTAAGGGACGCACGGTCTTCTTCGCCAAGATCCACGTAATGAACCTCGCCCGTACGCGAAAGATAGATGCAAATTTCCTTATTTAAGTGCGCAGTTATATCGCCAAGCTCCCTTGCAACCTCTTCGTCAATAAACTTTGATGAATCGCATTTTAAACCATCGAGAGCTTCAATACGCTTTTTTATAAAATCCTTTATTCCCTTTAAATTTCCGTTTACCATATTACCTCTACACTATTCTGTAACATTTACCGCGCTCGTTTTGCGATGCGATTTCAATAAACACGTCCTTGCCGTCCTCTGCGCCCCGCTCATTAAGATGCTTTATTACCGTATTATATGCACATTCGGGAGTATTATTTTCCTCACTCAAATGGGCAAGAACTACCCTGTTTAATCCGTAATCAAGCAAATACGCAAGTGTTTTACCGCACACCTCATTACTCAGGTGACCGTTGGGCCCTTGCACTCTTTGCTTTAAGAACGCATTGTAAGGTCCGTTGATAAGCATATCAAGGTCGTGATTGGCTTCAAGCACAAGTATATCGCTGTTTTTAAGGTTTTCAAGCACGTTTCTTGTCATATGCCCGATATCCGTTGCTACCGTCACCTTATTTATACCCGAATATACCGAAAAGCCGCACGAGGATACGCTATCGTGGGGCGTTTTAAACGGTGAGATATCAAAGCCGCCTATATAAAAGCTTTCACCGTTATTGAAGGTGCGCAGATTTTTACTTTCAATATCACTGTATTTTCTTGCGACCTCTGCTAACGTCTTTTCATTTGCATAAAGGGGTATTCCGTATTTTTTGGAAAGCACGCGTGTGCCTGCGATATGGTCAGAATGCTCATGAGTAATGATAATTCCGTCTATTTCATTAGCCGAAACGCCTATTTCCTCAAGTGCAGTACAGATGTACTTAGCGGACAATCCTGCATCGATTAGTATTTTGTTTTTTTCAGTTGCAATAAGATATGAATTCCCCTTACTGCCGCTTCCTAACGTGCAAAACGTCAACGCCACTGCTCAATTCCCCTCTTTATGCTTAAAAAACCGTGTATTTCTTTTGAATTATACCATTATACATCATTTTTTGCAAGCGGAAAGAATTGAAAAAAACCGCGTTAATTGCGTTTATTTGCTTTACATATAATCAATTTTATGCTAAAATTACTGTGATTTTATATATTAAAGTGAGGACTTATACTATGAAAAAGTTAAATGTAGGTATTATAGGCGCCACAGGTATGGTTGGTCAGCGTTTTATTACGCTTTTAAGTGATCACCCCTGGTTCAACGTTGTTGCACTTGCAGCAAGCGCACGTTCAGCCAATAAAACATATAAGGAAGCAGTTGGTGACCGTTGGGTTATGGATACACCCGTTCCCGATTTCATTAACGAGATGATAGTTCTTGATGCAACCGACGATGCTGAAAAGCTTGCTTCAATGGTTGATATGGTTTTCTGCGCAGTTGATATGCCCAAGGCTGAAATCCGCGCACTTGAAGAAAGATACGCTAAGCTTGAGGTTGCTGTTATTTCAAACAACAGCGCACACAGAGGCACGCCCGACGTACCCATGATTATTCCCGAGCTTAATGCTGACCATTCGGAAGTTATAACCGCACAGAAGATGCGTCTTGGCACAAAGAAGGGCTTTATTGCAGTTAAATCAAACTGCTCACTTCAGAGCTATGTTCCCGCACTCTTCCCCCTTTCAAAGTTTGGTATCACAAAAGCACTTGCTTGTACCTATCAGGCAATAAGCGGTGCAGGTAAAACCTTTGAGCGTTGGCCTGAAATGGTTGATAACCTTATCCCCTACATTGGCGGTGAAGAAGAAAAGAGTGAGAACGAGCCCCTTAAGATTTGGGGTCGTGTAGAAAACGGCGTTATCGTTCCCTCCGAAACACCCCACATCACTACACAGTGCTTCCGTGTTCCCGTTTCAAACGGTCACACAGCCGCAGTTTTC
>JAZQTV010000105.1:0-12087 GCA_045630945.1 Clostridia bacterium | reverse complement strand
CTTTCCGCAAGCTATGACGATATCAGACATATCAGGTATGAAATTTCGTTAAAGATTACGCTTGTGGTGCTGATTCTTTCGGCAGTATTTATGCTTATAGCCATTGTGGTAGTAAGAAGAATTGTAAATCCGTTAAACAAGCTTACCAAAGCTGCAGTAAAGCTTTCAACAGGCGATTATAACGTTGATATTATACAAACCAATACATACGAAATTAAGCTTTTAAGTATGGCGTTTGGAAATATGACCAATCGTCTGCGTGAGCGTGAAGAACACTTACGTCTTTTAGCTAACCGCGATTCGCTTACAGGCTTGAAAAATACCACCGCTTACGCCACGTGTGTAGCTAATTTTGATAAGGAAATAGAGAATAAGACCGCTGAATTCGGCGTTGTTGTTCTTGACTTGAACGAGCTTAAGGAAACCAATGATAAGTATGGACACGACATTGGTAACAAGCTTATCATTGCGGCGGCAGATACTATTGCCGAGGCTTTCAAGGGAAGCTCCGTGTATAGAATCGGCGGCGATGAGTTCTTAACGGTCGTTCAGAAGGAAAATCTCGAGAACTGTGCAAAGCTTATTGAAAAAATGAATACAATATGCTTAAACACGTTTGTTGAGGATGAAGGAATAAAGCTTCCCTTAAGCATTGCAAGCGGTTTTGCAAGGTTTGATGCTGAAGTAGATAAGCGCTTTACCGACGTGTTCAAGCGTGCTGACAGAGCAATGTATAAAAATAAAAATAACATAAAGGCCGCGACGGAGTAAAAGCGTTAAGTGCAATATATGACCGTAATTAACAGTGTTTACTTTCGGTTAAATTGATAATTTATTACGGATGTCCTGAATATCTTTTTTGTGAGATGTTCAGGACATTATGCACTTTATAAAAGAAAGCATAGGCTTGACAAAATACGACGTAAGAAATATAATATAAGTCTGGGAAAATTTAATATTTTGGAAAGGAGATTGTGTATATGGCAGATGAAAATGCTGTACTGCAGTGGGAACAGGCAGAGGGAAAACAGACCGTAAAAATACATATAGTTGATGAAAAAAACGTACCCGAAATGCTTAACGGCGAAAGCGGTTTCCACATATATCACGTGCGTTTATTGACCGAACTGATATTAAGACAGCTTAAAAAGCAAGGTGATTGCTCTTTATCCGATGATGATATTGAGCTTGTTTCTATTGCCGCATCGTTACATGATATCGGAAAATCTCAAATCCCCAAAAGTATTCTTGATTTTCCGGGTAAATTATCTCCTGTTCAATATGACATCGTAAAAAAACACGCGGTATTTGGTGAGAAAATCATCAAAGAATTAGGGGGCGTTGATATCGACCCCAAAATACTTGTATATGCCGCTGAAATCGCAAGGGGGCATCACGAGCGCTATGACGGAACGGGATACCCCGACGGTTTAAAGGGGGATGACATTCCGCTCTCTGCACAGGTCGTTGCGCTTGCCGATTCATATGATGCGTTGACAAGTAACCGCAGTTATAAGGATGCACTTTCGCAGGACGTTGCAGTGCAGATGATATCAAGCGGTATGTGCGGTGTGTTTAATGAAAAATTGGTTGACAGTCTTTTAAAGGTTGTAAATCACAGCTCGTTGGTATCTCTGCGTGAGGTTCTTGCAATGAAGCGTTCCGTTATTTCAGACGGGGACGGCTTTGTGCCCAACCGTGTGCTTTTTATCGGTAACACACAATACGTAACCAAGGAATTTATTGATGATACCTTCCCTGAAAGCAAGGTAATGGTTATTGGGAATACTGAGCTTGGTTCAGTAGAAAAAATCAAGCTTTTTAAAATAAAAAAGCCGTCCGTTAAGGCGGTATTGGAAACGTATGATTTTGACCTGATAGTATTTTTATCGGGTGAGCTTACGTTCCGCACCACCGAAAAGAACGACGCGGAAGAACTGCGTGAGGTTTTAAAATACGCAGGGGAGTTACAGAAAAATGCGAAGATAATATTCCTGTCTTCACTTGATTCTGCATTCTCAAGAAAAACTGACCGCGCTATTTTGTCGGCGGCAAAAGAGAACTTGTGTAATTTCTATTTAAAGGAATCTTCGTTAGATGTAAAGGTGGTACAGATACCGTATTTATATTCGGGCACGTACGAAAAGGATTTTCTGTGTAACATATTTGAAACCCTTTACCGTAAAAAGCCTGTGAAGGTTGATTGCTCGCCTAATGATTTGATTCATTTTATTTCTATGCAGGATCTGTCACAACTGCTGATTCGCTTGGTTGATGGCTGGCGTAGCGGAACAGGCACCCTTACCGTCAGCGATGAATTTAAAATCACTTTTTCGGAGCTTGGCGAAAAGCTTTCCGAGGTGTGCGGCGGAACAGTAAACTTTAATCCTGACCTTGTAAGCAATACGCTGGTAGCAAATAATAAGGCTATCCGCAACGAATACGGATGGTTTTCTAAGTTTTCGTTGATAGACGATATTGAGGAGCAATACGAAAGATTTTTAGTCACCAAACGGGAAAAAACATTAACGTTATGGGATAAAATCAAGCAATGGATGGAAAAGCACAGCTTGTTTATGAAGTTTACCGAGCTGATAGTTTTGTTCCTTTTTACCGAACTGTTGTTACGCTTTACTGATTCTGCGGTTGTATTTTCTATCGTTGACTTCAGAATGGCTTATATCGTAATTATTGCCACTGTTCACGGGCTTAATTTCGGTCTTGCGGCGGCAGGACTCAGCAGTATTTCGTGGCTAATTGCCAAGGTAAAAACGGGCACCAATTTGCTCACGATTTTTTATGAACCTACAAACTGGCTTGCATTTGTATTCTTCGTGTTGATAGGTGCTTTGTGCGGTTACGTTAAATTGCGTAAGGATGATACGGTACGCTTTAAAAACGAACAAAACCGCTTACTTGAGGATAAGCTTGTCTTTACTCGTGAAATTTACGAGGATACGTATAGGGAAAAAAGAGAACTAAAGAAGCAAATTATCGGCTCCAAGGATAGCTTTGGTAAGATATTTGATATTACCCGTAAGCTTGATACGGTTGAACTTCATCAGCTGTATCTGCGAATTATGGAAACGTTTGAAGAAATTTTGGAGAACAAGACCATATCGGTTTATTCCATAAACAAGGATGCTTCTTTCGGTCGTCTTGAGGTTTCTTCACGTGACATTGTGGAAACTGTATCACGTTCGATTTCCACCAAAACATATGCGTCTATCATTGAAGCCGTAAGCGATGGTGAAATATGGCGTAATACTCAGCTTACACCCGATTTACCGATGTATGCCGCCGGCGTATATCGCGGTAAAGAACTTGTTATGCTGATATTCTTGTGGAACACAAGCATTGAACAGCGTTCGCTTTATTACGTGAATCTGTTTAAAATTCTGCGTGATCTTGTTCAGATGTCGTTGCTTCGTGCTTATGATTACAATCAGGCGATTTATCAGCAGCAATATATTGAAAATACGCATATTATGAACGCTGAAGCGTTTGTGGAAAATTTACAGAACTTCAAGGCATTAGCAGAAAGGAAGGTTTCTTCTTTTGTGTTGCTTGAGTTTGATAATGACGGACGCACATATGTTCAGATGGAAGAACTGCTTTTGAAAAAAGTGCGTACAAACGATATTCTAGGTGCAACTGAGGATGGCAAGGTAAGATTGTTGCTTTCAGGTGCTACCGAAAAGGATTTACCCTTTATTCTGCCAAGATTTGAAAATACGGGACTTACTATATCCGTAATACAATAAGGAACGATTACACTATGTGGTATATTCTGCTTGCAGTGCATATTGTTATTTGCCTGCTTTCGTTTTTAGGAATCTACTTTAACGTTTTAAAAGTGCATAAGTATATGTTCTTTGTGGCGCTTCTGTTGCCTGTATGGGGGGCATTAATCTTAATTATTCTGCATTTTCAGATTTTGTTTGAAGCAGATGACAGTATTGATATAGACGTTGAAAAGATGAAGCTTGAATCCGAACTTTATAAAAGCGTAACTGTTGACGAAAAAAAGGTTGCCGCAACCACCGTTCCCATAGAAGAAGCGTTATTGATAAACTCGCCTAACGAGCGCAGAAGTATTATTATGGACGTGCTTAACGATGACCCGAAGGAATATATCGAATTCTTGCAAAAGGCGGGCAATAATGAGGATACCGAGGTAGTTCATTACGCTGTAACGGCAATGGTTGAAATTTCTAAAGAAAACGACTATATGCTTCAAAGGTATGAACATGAGTATGAACAGAATCCCGATGATATGCGCGTGTTAAACGGATACGCAGATTTTTTGTGGAACTGTCTATCTCAAAATCTTATGCAAGGACAGGTTGAAGTTATTAACCGTGAACTTTTTTCTACGCTCATCAACAAAAAAATTGCTATGGGCGGAGATATTAACGATTATATTAAGTCAATCAAAAATGATTTAAAACGCAATCAGTTTGCGCTTGCAAGGGAAACCTTGGCAAAAATGAAGGAACTGTATTCGGATAACGAGGAATATTATCTTTTGCGCTTACAGTATCTTGCTTCATTGGGGCGCGGTGAAGAAATTCAGAAGCTGTTAACTGAAATTGACGAACGTCATATATTTTTATCTGCAAAGGCTAAGGAGGCTTTGGCGTTTTGGGAAATTTAAAATCTAAAATAAATGCCTTCAGCTTTAAAGGTGTATTGGCAATCGTATTGATTTTTGCCTTGATTGCAACTGTTTTAATGATAGAGCTGTCGGGCGTAAGGGCTAATTATACCTTAAAATCATTGGAGCTTCTCAGTAAAGATAAAATCGTAACAAAAGCGCAGGCGTATGCCGCTTTGGAAAAAGACACGCTTGTTTTATATAGCAGTGACGATAAAAGCTCAATGCAGGCGTACGAACAGTTTGAAGTGTTGTTATGCGATATGAAGATAGGCGCAAATATGGTCAACCTTTCTAATGCAGCTATTCCAAAGTTAGATGATTATTCGTTAGTAATAATACTGTTTTCCGATCTTTCATTTGTGGGCGATACTCTTGTTGATATATGCAGGTGGGTATATAATGGCGGAAACGTATTTTTTCCTCTTACCATCGATAAAAATGCACATTCATCAGCCATTGAAAATAAGATTGGCATCGAAGCCTCGTACGGCTATTCATATTTGGAAAGCATCTATATAAACAAAGACTTTATGATAGGCGGCGGAAAGTCATTTAAGGTAACCGACGCTTATGAATCGGCAAGAACCGTTCAGTTAAATCCCAAAACCACAACGGTTCACGCTTCAATAAACGATGCGGACGGTGTGCCGTTAATATGGGAAGCTGATTATGGCGCAGGTAAGTTTGTGGTTAATAATTTCGGTATGTGCGATAAGGCATACCGCGGATTCTTTTCTGCTTCGCTCAGCCTGTTTAATTCGGTGTTCGTGTATCCGGTAATAAACGGCTCAACGTTCTATCTTGACGACTTTCCCTCACAGATTCCTGAAGGAAATAGTGAATACATAACACGTGATTTTCATACCACCATCCGTGATTTTTATATCAACATCTGGTGGCCCAATATGATGAATCTTTCGGATAAATATAATATTAAATATACAGGTCTTGCAATTGAGTGCTACGATAATCTTGTAGACGGCACAACTGATGCAACCCCCGATACCGCAACGTTTTTAAACTTTGGAAATATGCTTTTAAGAAAAGGGGGAGAGCTTGGTTATCACGGGTATAATCACCAACCTCTTTGTCTTGATAACAGCGATTATAAGGGCGTTTTCGATTATAAAACTTGGGATAGTGAAGCCGCCATTGTAAAAACATTCGGGCATCTTATAGATTTTTGTGATGAGCTTTTTCCCGATACTGAAATGTCGGTTTACGTTCCGCCGTCAAACCTTTTATCCGTAGAGGGCAGACAAATACTTATCAATAATTTTAAGCAGGTAAAAACTCTTTCGGGAATTTATCTTCCTGATGACGTGCTTGACTTTGCACTTTTGCAGGAGTTTGACGTTGATAAAAACGGAATAGTTGACCAACCGCGTATTGTTTCAGGCTGTGCGCTGGATGACTTTATGACGATTGGTGCGCTTTCGGAACTTAATTTCCATTACGTAAACAATCATTTCACCCATCCCGACGATGCTTTGGACCCTGACCGAGGCGCTGAGCTTGGCTGGAAGGCATTATATAATAGCTTTGATCAATACCTTAATTGGTTATACACCTCGGCACCCAATCTTCGCAATTTTACGGGCAGTGAATTATCTGCCGCCGTTCAGCGCTTTGTTGCGGTTGTGCCGCATATTACCGTGGGCGATTCTTCAATGAATATAACTATCGATAATTTTTATGATAATGCGCAGTTTATGGTTCGCTTTAACGAAAAGCAGCCTGATGCGGTGGACGGTGGTTCTTTAACGCATATCACAGGTGATTTGTATATTTTAGAAGCCACTAAGGATACGGTTACCGTATCTTTTAAATAGGAGTAATTTGTGAAAATTTGTCTTATCTTGGAAGGATGCTATCCATACATAAACGGTGGTGTTTCTACCTGGATGCACCAATATATAAACGAAATGCCCGAGCACGAATTTGTATTATGGGTAATCGGTGCAAAGGCAGAGGACAGGGATAAGTTTGTTTATACTCTTCCCGAAAACGTAGTACACGTACAACAGGTGTTCCTTGATGATGCCTTGCGTGTTAAGGATAGCGGATTTTTCAATTATAAATTTAATGAAAAGGAAAAGGAAGCGCATCGTCGCTTGGTTTCGTCGGACAGTCCTGACTGGGATTTGCTTTTTGATTTGTATCAGGTCAAAAAAATCAATCCGATGGCATATTTGAAAAGTCAGAGCTTTCTTGATACGCTAACCATGTCCTGCGAGGAGGAATTTCCCCTTATTGCGTTTTCGGATGCGTTTCACGCAGTTCGTTCACGCTTGTTGCCTGTCTTGTACTTAATGGGTACGCAAATTCCCGAAGCGGATTGCTATCACGCAATATGCACAGGCTATGGCGGATTGCTTGCTTCAATGGCGGCATATATCCATAAAAAACCGTTACTTTTAACCGAACACGGTATTTATACGCGTGAGCGCGAAGAAGAAATCATTCGTGCAAAATGGGTAGTAAAAGCGTTTAAACCCCATTGGATTAAGTTTTTCTATATGCTTTCAGACCTGATTTATGCCCGTGCGTTTCGTGTAACGTCACTTTTTACAAGGGCGATGTATACCCAGATTGATATGGGTTGTTCCCCTGAAAAGTGCCGCGTTATCGAAAACGGCATTAGTTATGAAAGGCTTTGTAACATACCGCTTAAGGAAGAAGACGGTATAGTGGATATTGGCGCAGTCGTTCGTTTGGCACCCATAAAGGATATTAAAACAATGATATATGCGTTTTTTGAGTTATCCTGTCGCAAGGATAACGTTCGCCTTCACATTATGGGTGGTGTGGACGATCAGGAATATGCAGATGAATGCTATGCCTTAGTAAAACAGCTTAATCTTGAAGATAAAATTATTTTTACGGGTAGAGTAAACATCATCGAATATTTTGAAAAATTGGATTTTACGTTGCTTACAAGTATTTCCGAAGGGCAGCCATTATCTGTTCTAGAATCCTTTGCGGCACGCCGTCCCTGCGTTACTACCGACGTGGGCTGCTGCAGTGAGCTTTTAAACGGCAAGCCGGGGGATACGTTAGGTAAGGCGGGGTATTTTGCACCGCCTATGCAAAGGGATAAACTTGCCAATGCAATGGAAATGCTTTGCGAATCAAGAGAGCTTCGCTTAAAAATGGGCGAGATAGGCCAAAAACGAACTTACGAGAATTTCCGGTATAATATTATGCTTACCAAATATAGAGATCTGTACAAAGAGGTGGAAAATGAATGGCCGGAATTGGCTTCGAATTAAAAAAATTATTTCAAAAAAAAGGCGTTCTTAACACCACCAAGGCTTACGGCTATGCAACTGTAATTTGTGCAGGTCCAATGCTGTTGGGTATTGTTTTATTACTTGGCATTATGGGACTTTGTCAATGGTTCAACTTCGAAATTTATACGCGTGAGCTTTTGATTTGTATGATTACATACACCCTTTTAGCATCTGTAATGGTTTCATCGTTTTTTTCTATGGTGGTTACTCGCTATGTATCAGATATGCTTTTTGAGGATAACAACAAGGCGGTGCTTCCAAGCTTCTGGGGTTCAACCGTTGTAATGATGGTTGTAGGCAGTCCCTTGTACGGTATCTTCCTGCTTTTATCTAAAGCAACGCTTGTTCAAGGCTTTTTATGCTTTATGCTGTTTAACGAGCTTGTTATTGTATGGAATGCCATGAGCTTTCTTTCGGCAATAAAGGATTATAAAGGAATTTTTCTTTCGTTTTTAACCTCCGTTGCCGTTTCGGTGGCGTTAGGCGCATTGTTCTTGTGGCTTAAACTGCCGTCCATCGAAGCACTTTTAGCGGCAGTTTCCGTGGGGTACGGAATAATGCTTATTTGGAATATTGTTTTATTACACAGATATTTTCCCCATAATGACGGCGGCGCGTTTACGTTCTTTAAGTGGATAGATGAGTTCTTGCCTTTGGCACTATCGGGCTTGTTTATGAACGTGGGAATGTTCTCACACCTTGTAATTATGTGGTTTTCAGATATCGGCGTGCACGTATATGGCTTGTTTTACGGTGCGCCCTGGCATGATGTACCTGCACTGCTTGCATTTATGACGGCACTTATGACCACGGTTAATTTTGTGGTTTCGGTAGAGGTTAATTTTTATCCCAAATACCGCAACCATTACAGCCTTTACAATGATAAGGGTACCATCAGCGACATTAAACAGTCCGAAAAGGAAATGATAAGCACGTTAAAAACGGAAGTGTTTTATACGTCGCTAAAGCAATTATTGTTTACTGTTGTGTGCATTGCGTTTGGCGGATATTTACTTGATATGCTGCCGCTTGGCTTTAATGAAGTAATGCGTGGGTATTTCAGAACCCTTTGTGTTGCGTACGGTCTTTATGCAATCGGTAATATGCTTATGCTTATACTGTTGTATTTCACCGATTACAGAGGCGCATTGCTTACAACGGGCATTTTTGCAGCGGCAACCATAGTGCTTACGGTTTTATCATTACAATTTTCGTACATATATTACGGCTTCGGCTTTTTAGTGGCGGCAATGATATTTGTTGTTATTACAGCATTCAGGCTTGACTATTTTACAAAACGTCTTCCGTTTTATATTTTGTCGGTACAGCCGCTTGTTTCCGAGGACCGCCCCGGTAAGTTTGCAAGATTAGGGTTATATCTTGAAGATAAATTTGAAAGGAGAAAGCCTAAAAAATGAAAAGAGTAGCATTGGTTATTTTAGTTGTTCTGTTATTGTTTTCGCTTTGCTCTTGCGCGTTTAATGAAGCCATTGATACAAATTTAGGAACAATTATTAACGATCAGGATATGAGCACGGGCTCAGATATACATATTCGTGATAAAAATTTGTTGTACGGTCAATACAATAACACAGAAATCGTTACAATGTACCTTACCGTTTCTACGGGTAACGAAGCAGAAGGCACAAATCATACGTGGGAAGAAATCAACACGTATTCAGCCTACGATTATGATGAAATGGGTGTTGATCGCTATAAAGTAGCAGGTCTTTTGCAGGTTGGTGACGAGAACGGACTTGTTGTGGGTGAGCTTGGCTACGGTCAGGTTGCACCTAACTGCACGGTACAGATAAGGGGACAGTCCTCAAGCCGTAACCCCCAAAAGAATTATAAAATAAGCATTAAGGATAACAAAGGCGAATGGCGCGGTCAAACCACCATAGCGCTTAATAAGCATCAGGGTGACGGACTTCGCTTTAGAAATAAAATGGCTTTCGATATGCTTTCAAATATCGAAGAGCTTATAAGCCTGCGCACCACTTTCGTACGCTTGTACGTTAAGGATACTACTGCAGGCGGCAGCGGAAAGTTTGAAGATTACGGTATTTATACTCAGGTTGAACAATTAAATAAAACCGCACTTAAGGCACACGGCTTAGATAATCGCGGTCATCTTTATAAGATAAACTACTGTGAATTTTACCAATATGAAGATATCATCGTTCTGAAAGACGACCCCAGATATGACGTTAAAAAGTTTGAAGAAATATTGGAAATTAAGGGTGATGACGATCATACAAAGCTTATAAATATGCTTAAAAGGGTGAACGATTATTCAACACCCATTGAAGAGATATTGGCGGAAAATTTTGATATAGAAAATATTGCGTATTGGATGGCGTTTAATATTATGGTTGGTAATATTGATACCCAAAGCCGTAACTTCTATATATACAGTCCGCAAAACGTTGATAGATGGTATATTATCCCCTGGGATAATGATGGTATGCTTAAAAGAACAGAGCATAGCGTTACGGGAAGAGTAGACTATGAAGAATGGGAGAGCGGTGTCAGCAACTATTGGGGCAACGTGCTTTTCCAAAGATGCCTTAAATCCGAGGAGTTCCGTAAGGTGCTGGATGACGCAGTTGAAGCGTTAAGGGCTAAATTTACTGAAGAATATATCAACTCTTACGCAATCCAGTATTCCGAGCTTTTAAAGCCGCTTATTTATCAGGGTAAGGATTTGATTTACGTACCGATTACTCAAGAAGGATATAACGTTGTAGTAAACGGCATAAATGCAGAAATAGCAGATAACTACGCACGTTATAAGGCATCACTTGAAAAGCCTATGCCTTTCTATATCGGTGTTCCGCAGGTTAAGGAAAACGGCTATACTGTTGAGTGGGAAAGCTCATTCGATTTTGACGGTGAAGACGTAACCTACACGTTTGAATTATCAACCGACCTTTATTTTAATAGCGTTATTGCGAAAAAGACCGATTTGGTTATTCCTACGGCTTCCTTTGATAAGCTACCTGCAGGACAGTATTTTATGCGTGTTACCTCCCAAAATGAAAGCGGAAAAGCTCAAGTAGCCTTTGACTATTATCGTTTGGAAAAAGGAAAGGTCTACGGTACCAAATGCTTCTATGTTGACGGAAACGGTAATATTGTGGAGGATACGTATCTTGAAGACTGAAACGTATAGAAACGAGTGGAAATATCTTATCGATACGGCACAAAAGGAATACATATGCAAACGTCTTGATCCGTTTTTAAAGCTTGATAAGCACGCAAGCAACGGCGGATATATGATACGAAGCCTGTATTTTGACGACTATTATAAAACGGCTTACGAGGAAAAGGACGCGGGTGTTCTTAAACGTAAAAAATACCGTATCAGGATATACAATTGCGGTGACAACAGTATAAAGCTTGAGCGCAAGAAAAAATTCGGTGCTTATATCTTTAAAGAATCCGCCTCGCTTACAAGGGATGAGGCATATAAGATTCTCGACGGTGATTATGAATTTCTTCTTCACAGCGATAAACCGCTTTGCAGGGAATTTTACGTGGAATGTGTGAGCAACGTTATGCGTCCGCGTACAATTGTTGACTATGACCGTGAGCCGTGGATACTTGACGAGGGTACGGTGCGCATTACGTTCGATATGGACGTAAGGGCGGCAGTAGGAAGTTATGATATATTTGACAGTACACTTCCTACCTTGCCTGTTTTAGAGCCGGGCAAATGCGTTATGGAAGTAAAGTTTACCGAGTTTTTACCGCAGTTTGTGCGTGAGATACTTCCTGACAGAGCGTCAGAGTTTACCGCAGTATCAAAATACGTACTGTGTTATGAAAAAACCGAATATATGAATAGCTTCAAATATTGGTATGAAAATTAAGCGGAGGAATATTTATGAGTATTCAAGATTTTATTAAGAATTCTATATTAGAATCCGGTGCTTTTGACGGTGCAAGCATAACAAGCATCGTTCTTGGTATAGTAACCGCATTATTGATGGGCGCAGTAATTTACGTTGTTTACAGTAAGTTCTACGTTGGCGTTATTTATTCACGCAGCTTTGCTATCACCCTTGTGGGTATGACGGTGCTTACCGCAATGGTAACGTTGGCAATCAGTACCAACATCGTTATTTCACT
>JAZQTV010000104.1:0-2593 GCA_045630945.1 Clostridia bacterium | reverse complement strand
GGTACTGTTGCAGCAAATGCATATAAGGGCAATCTTGCTATTTATCAGCACGGCTTTGTAAAAACAGTTGAAAACGTAAGATACTTCGTTTATGATGACGGAACACCCTTCTTCTATTTAGGTGATACCCATTGGAATATGCCTGTTGAGGAATTTGATTCCGCAGGTGACAGGGCAAAAAATATTGAAACTGATTCTCACTTTAAGTATATTGTTGTCCGCCGTGTTGCGCAGGGCTTTACAGTATATCAAAGTGAACCTATCGGTGCAAAGTATGACGTTTCTGACGGTAAGGTTACCGAAACAGACGTAAAAGGCTTTAAGGATCTTGACCGTTACTTTAAGTATATTGCAGACAGCGGTCTTGTTCACGCTAATGCTGAACTTATTTTCCCAAGCTCTGCAACAAAGCAGTTCCGTGAAAACGTTCAGAACCTTACACGCTATTGGGTAGCACGTTACGGCGCATATCCTGTTATGTGGACGCTTGGACAGGAGGTTGATGACGGAAACAACTACAACAACGTAGAAATGCTTACCTTTACGTATACTATGATGTGTGAAACCATCAGCGAAATCGATCCTTACACACATCCTACCTCAGCGCATCAGCTTAACGCAAAAAGCTTTACCTGTAAGGGGGGAGTGCCGGTAGCAGGCGTTGACTACGGCTCTATAAACTTCAATCCTAACGATACTGCGCTTAAAAGCGTTACAAAGCCATCCGTATTCCTTAATACCAAGGGACATAACTGGTGGGCATCACAGTGGCGTACCGTGGTTCATATGCAGGTTAATTTCGGTATTCCCAGAGATTATTGGGATAACGGAAGCAACAAGCCTATCGTTGACTACGAAGCACGTTACCATTATTTAAGTGCAGGTGACTTTGCCGCACGCGCGCAGGCATGGATACCTTATCTTTGCGGTATGTACGGTCACGGTTATGGTGCACACGATATCTGGTTGTATAAATCTGACTACGATATTGACGTTCCTGCAGATGACGGTGTTGAAAAGACAAGCGTTGAAAAGAAAATGTCAACGTATTGGAGTGATATGGTAGATCATCCCATTGCAAATCAGCTTGCATATATGCGCGGCTTCTTTGAAAACGTAGGCTGGTGGAAGCTTATTCCTGACTTTGATGACGGAAACGCATTCAAGAAGGTTGATAGCAAGGATGGCTTCTATGCGGCGGCATATGACGGAAACGACGTTTACGTTGTTTATCTGTACAACAGAACCACAGGTTCGGCAGGTAAGCTTGTAAATATGGATAAAAATGCAACGTATATTGCACAGTGGTTTGATACAAGAACAGGTCAGTATACGCTTATCGATTATAATCTTAAGGCGGATGCAAACGGCGAATACGATATACCCGAAAAACCCGTTGCTGACGATATGGTGTTACTTGTTACCAAAAAGTAGCTTATGAGGAAAAGTATAATGGCAAAGGAAAGTATTATGAACTATTCTGCAGAAAAGTGGATTGCTGCAGAAATCGAATTTGTTGCAAATACTGTGGTTGAGGATTTTAACGATGCTGTGCTTGACGTTGCATTTAAAAACCGTGAAACAGGCACAACACTCGTTATGCCTGGCTTCTGGGATGGGGGCACCTCTTGGAAGGTGCGCTTCGCCCCCACAGAATGCGGCGTTTGGGATTTTGAAACAAAAGCAATCGGAAATACCAATATAGGTATTTCCGATATAAAAGGTACTGTTACTGCAAGCGAATATACAGGCAAGCTTGAAATTTATAAGCGCGGTTTTGTAAAATCAACCAACTGCAAGTATTTCGTATATGCTGACGGCACACCGTTCTTCTATTTAGGTGATACGCATTGGATGATGCCCCGTGAAGAATTTGATTCACCGGGCGATGAAGCAGGCAATCTTCAGATTGAATCCCATTTTAAGTACATTGTTGACCGCCGCGTTGCACAAGGCTTTACTGTGTATCAGTCAGAGCCGATATACGCAAAATACAACGTTGCCGACGGAAAAATTTCTGCACAAGACGTTGAAGGCTTTAAGGATCTTGACCGCTACTTTAAGTATATAGCCGAAAAAGGTCTTGTGCACGCAAATGCACATCTCGGCTTTCCTTCGCTTGCACAAAACGAAGGCTTCAGGGATAATATCGAAGCACTTACTCGCTATTGGGTAGCACGTTACGGTGCATATCCTGTTATGTGGACCTGCGGACAGGAGGTTGATCACGGTACCAACTACCATGAACCCTTGCTTGTTCCTACGTACCGTCGTATGATGTCTGAAATATACAGATGCGATCCGTACGTGAGTCCACTTGGTGCACATCAACTTAATGCATATACTATAACCGCAAAGGGTGATGTTCCCGTTGCAGGCGTTGATTACGGATCTTATCTTTACGATCTTACCGCTACCGAAAAAAAGCGCCTTACGTTAAAGTCACAGTTCAGTGACGTTGAAGGCTTTTCGTGGTGGGCAAACCAATGGCGGCCTGCGGTTGACAGACAGTATAATTTTGAAATTGCCAAAGATTATTGGGAAAACGGAAACAATCTGCCTATCGTAGATTATGAAGCGCGCTATCACATCT
>JAZQTV010000103.1:0-44304 GCA_045630945.1 Clostridia bacterium | reverse complement strand
ACTGTTGTTTCACCGCCTGCAACAACGCTGTCATACTTAGCGTTAAGGTAAGCATTTACGTTGTAATTAACGGTTGAAATAACTTTTTCACCCTGTGTTAGTGTAATGGTATAGATATCATTAAATGAGGTTGCAATGATTTCATCGGTATAAACAAGGTTGCCTTCACGGGTGAAATTGATAACTTCTTCGCCCTTTGTTACCTTAATGGTAACGTCATTGGTAAGACTAAGTCTAAAGTAAATTTTATTAACGTATGAAATGTTAAGACCTACTGAAACAACCCTGTTGTTAGAATCGGTTTGATCTGCGTTCTTTGTGCCTTCAGGTGCAGCATAATTGGTGATTTCCCAATTAATGCCGTCTGTTGCAAGCTTGTTTGTCTTATAATCTACAAACTTCTGCACCTCAGCACCGTAGGCAAGCATATTAGCAAGAAGTGCTTTAAGATCGTCTGATGAATTTTTGTCATTATAAGTGTTGATTGCATATCTCTTAACGCTATAATGATTTTTAAAGTCAACTGAATAACCGTTAGCTACAAGCTCGGCATTAAGAAGGTCTGACATACACTGTGCGTTAATTCCGGTATACGGGAACACATAACGGTTATTACCAAGGCTAATGCCGTTAATCTTGTAAATATAACCGTTTTTATTAACATTAATATAGGGGTTTTCAATACCGTCATTAAGTGTTGCGTAGTAGTTTACAGCAAGGCTTGAACCAATTTCAAGTGTTGCACCTTCAATTTTATTTTCTATTTCATATACGGGATAAGGAATATCACCGTAAAGGCTGTAAATATAGAAAAAGTCTTCGTTATTATATGAAGCATTTGAGTAGTTAAATAAGGGATCGTTAGCACCGTTATGGCTTTGAATTATAATTTCGTTACCAGCTTTAGCGGGAACGTCCTTGTCATATAATAATTCAAATCTGAAGAAAACGTTGTTTATATCACACCAGCTAACAGAACCGTCTGCAGCAAGCTTAAACTTAACCTTATTTTCATCATTTACGTAAGCCTTTATTTCAAAGGTATGCTTTGATTTGGGAAGAATGACTACTTGTTCACGAAAAATATCATCGTGATTCATATATTCAACGTCATAAAGATCATCCCAACCAACACGGCCCGTAGTATTACCACCCTGTAACTGCATCATAAAGTAGATGGGATTATTAGTAGGATTATAAACGGTGTAAGTTTTTGTAATGTAGTTATTAACTACGTCGTCAGTAGTAAAGCCTGCATTAACACGCGCATAAACGTTGGAAGTGGCATTTTTCTTTGCCGTAAGCGAAATACCTGTTTTTGCTTCTTCTATAAAGTTAATTTCAACGTCATCAATGTAATAACCAAAAAGCTCATTAGGTGTGCCGTAAGGCTTGCTGCTTGAAGCGTCTAATCTAAAACCAAGCTTATAAGCATCAGCTTCTCCAGACTTTTTAAGAATATCAATGGTTTTTAAGAAGCTTGTTGAAATGTTAAATGCAATGTAAACGGTTTGCCATTCTGAAGTAAGATAAAAATGTTTTATTGATAAATAGCTGCTTGCAGGAAGCGTTCCTTGCGAATAAACAGTATCTTTTTCAGCGTGTTTCTGTGACTGAAGCGTTAAATTAAACCATTTTGCTGTGTCGGGATAATTAAGTATTCTTTCATCAGCCTTTATCCTAAAGGTAAGATAATATTTACCTGCGCCTTTACCATATAAGCCTTCATAGGGATCCTGAATAACTGCAGGAGCGAAGTCATAGAACACGGAAGTATAATTGTTTACTGACACTACTTCATTTGAAATAGAATGATCAGGTTCAAAGTGAATAACGTTATTTGTTTCATCTTCAGGATCTGCGGTAACTGTAACGGTACCTGCATAATCATGGAAGTTATCCCAGTTTTTTGTACCCTCAGAAACGTCACCATTAGAAACCTCAATAGTAGGTGCAGGTGTTGCAGGTGCGGGTGTGGGAGTATAGGTATAGTTGGGAATTTCAGTTGCATCAGTTAATTTATATATTGAACTCATTACGTTACTGTATGTATAACCGGGAACTGTGTTTAATACGGGTGTATCGCCCGTGGGAATGATGATTATTGAATCCCCTTCTTCAACACCATCGGGTATTGTAATATCAATACGTAAAAGCAAGCAGCTAAGGGGCTTATTAATACTTTTACCTGTTACAAGACCGTTATTTACTTCAATAGTGGTCTTAAAGGATCTTTTATAACCGGGTTCGATAGTAATAGTACTTGATGAGGTATAACCCGAAGCAGACCAACCACCGTCAACACCAAGCTGGAAATAGATATTAACCTTTATTTTCTTATCTGTGGGGTTATAAATATCATACGTTCCGGTAAGTTTATCGGTAACGGTAGGATCAGAAACGTAACCTGCGTTATAAACATTATAAATTGAACCTGTGGAATTTGTTGTTGGTGTTTTAGATGCAGTAAGCACATTACCCTTAACAGGGTTAACGTTATCAGAAACCTCATAATCAGGCAAGCTTGCTGCCTCAATACAGTTCATTTTTGCTGTTGAATTTGCAGCAGTATAAAGTATATCATTAAAATCGTTTGTAGCAACAATTACTGAAGAGCCTGCTACGTTATAATCGGGCTTTGCATCAAACTGACAGAGGAAAGTAACATCAGATAAAGCAACCATAGTAGGATCGTTGGTGTTTTCATGTGAATCAGTAAAAATTCTGACGTAAGCAATGTCATCAACAACCTCTATGGGCATATTAACCGTAACAGTTGCTTTTTTACCTGCTTCTATCCATCTGGTATAATTATAACCCATATTTTTATATTTATTGTTATATTCATACTGATACTGAATATTAAATGCAACGGTATGGTCGGATGTATTATAAATATCATAGGTCTTTGTTATAACACCATCAACTGCCATATCAGCAGTAAAGCCTGCTTTTGTAGAAACGTAGGTTGCAGCGTTTGATGCAACAGTCTCGTTAAGAGTAAATTCAATACCCTTTCTGTATTCAAAGGCTGCTGAATCATAAATTGTTTCGGCAGTATCTTTTCTATTTGCATAATACTCGGTAAGGTATTGATTTACCCTTTCCTTATCATTTGAGGGAACGTTGCCGTTATCATAGGTTGCAACGCACGTAATAAGGAATGCACTGTTTTCTTTGGTGGCTTTAAAGCGTAACCAAAGCTGGCAAATAGAACGGGTCTCTGTACAAGTTCCGCCGGAACTGCCAGGACAGGATGTGTTTTTACATCTGGATACCTTGCCGTTTACAATATTGCTTATTGTATACGTAATAAGAATCGTTTTACCGGGGGCAATTTCTGTAGCGTTATTCGTGAAGGTTGTACCGTTGGGATATCCCCAATAATCACCACCTGTACCACTTCCGTGAAGAAAACGACCCTGTATTTGAAGGTTGGGGTGTGCGGATACTTCACCTATGTTTTTAACTGCAAAAACAATGGTCTTGCTTCCGTTAAATGTGGGATCATCAGGTAAAATACCGTTTGACCCTGATGAAAGATTAGCTGTTAAATCGGCGGGAGTTTTAACAGTTAATTTTAACGCATCATGTGCGGACTCTTCTTCTGCACTTGCGGTGAACGTGGCAACGGTTATGCACGATGCGATTATGGCAAGCACAAGAATAAGACTTAAAAGCTTCCTCATAAAAAATCTTTCCTTTCAAAATTTGTTTTAGGGACAAATGTATACACTACTATTATATGAGACAAAAGGGCGAATGTCAATAAATAAATCATATAAAATTAATAAAAAATTAATTATTTTTAGTGTTTTTTGACATTTTTAATAAACTTTTTTACTATTGCAATTATAAAATTTTTATGATAGTATATCACTGTAAAAAAATGCCCGAAAGGAACTTGAAAATGTACAAAATTTATAAGATTACTTCTAACAGCACTGTTGATTTTGCGGCAGAGGAGCTTAAAAAATATTTAAGAATGATGATGCTTGAATCAGGTGAAATAACCATAGAATATAAGCCTGATGCAAAAGAAGGCTTCCGCCTTGGTATTATGGCTGATTTTAATATTGACACAAGCGAGGCACTTGATATTGACCTTGACGATATTATTCATATTGATACCACCCTTGAGGGCGGAATTATTGCAGGAAGCAATTATAGAAGTGTGCTTCTTGCGGTTTACCGCTTCCTTACCCTTAACGGTTGCCGTTGGCTTTATCCCGGTATTGATGGTGAATATATTCCCATACAAGATATTAAACCCACAAAATATCATAAAATGGCGGATAACCGTTATCGCGGCTGGTGCAACGAGGGCGCTGAATTTCAGCCTAATATGATGGAAGCCATTGATTTTGCACCTAAGGTGGGGCTTAATATTTTTATGCTTGAGTTTTTTAACCCCATAGTATATTATAACAGCTATTATAACCACAATTTTAACAGGGAAAACCGTGAGCCTGAGCCGATACCGCACATTCAGGGTAAGCAATGGAAAAGACAGTGTGAGGCAGAAATAGCAAAGCGCGACCTTGAATTTCACGATATAGGTCACGCGTGGGCAACCGTTCCGTTTGGTATTGATCCCGACAAGACTATCGATTATTCTGACGGAAAAGATCATTCAGAAATTGAAAATGCGCACAAATATCTTGCCGAGGTAAACGGCAAGCGCAGGCTTTCTGCCGTGTGGTCACCCAACAAAAACGTGGGCGTGCCTATGTGGACTAATTTTTGTATGTCTAACCCCGAAGCACGAAAAATCGTTGTGGACAGTATTGTTGATTACTGCAAGAAAAACCCGCACGTTGATTATTTGCACTTCTGGCTTGGGGATTCTATGAACGAAACCTGCGAGTGCGAGGAATGCAGAAAAAAAGCACATTCGGATTGGTACGTTATTCTGCTTAACGAAATCGATGCGGAGCTTACACGGCTTAATATTAAAAACCGAATTGTGTACATTGCGTATTATGATTCGATTTTTCCGCCCGAAACCGAGGTTATTAAGAACCCCAACAGATTTTCAATGCTTCTTGCACCCATAACCCGTTCGTATAGCTGTTCGGTGCCTGCAGTGAACCCCGAATTTAAGCTTAAACCGTACGTTAAAAACAAGAATGCACACCCAAGTAACCCTGCTGAACCAATTGCATACGGTAAGGAATGGGAAAGAAGATGTAAAACGGACAGTCTTCTGTACGAGTATCATTTTTGGTACAATCGCTTTATGGAAATAACAGGTCTTGGATACGGTGAGCTTATTTATAACGACGTTAAAAACTATAAGGCACAGGGCTTTAAGGGCATAATTGAGGATGGCTCGCAAAGGTGCTTTTTCCCCAACGGCTTTGCGTTTTATTCCTATGCTTCCACGCTTTTTGATTCCACCCTTTCCTTTGAAGAAATACGTGATGATTACTTTAAGCACGCCTACGGTGAGGATTGGGAAAAAATTAAGGATTTCTTTTATAAAATGATGGAGCTTATCGAGCATAATTATATGTGCGGTAACGAATCGGCAAACAGTAAATTTGGTAAGTATTATAATCCTTCAAAGGCGGAAAAGCTTCGCAAGGTAAGCGGACTTATTGATGAAATAAAGCCGCTTGTAAGGGAACGGCGAAAGGCAGGCCTTCCCATGAGGGCGCAAACCGTATCGTTCAGGCTGCTTGATGATTTCCTGTTCTTTGCACAAAAAATTGCGGATTGTATGATACTTAAATGCTTTGGCGCAAGCCGAGAAGCAAAGGCGCTTTATAATGATTTCCGTATTGAGTTTGGTAAAAGAGAGGTGGAAATCGAAAGGTATTTTGATATTACCGATTTCGCCTTTGCAATGGAAAACCGCATTATGAAAGCAGATGATGAAGAGCTTCGCTTTGATATACATACGGAAAAATAATGAAAAATCCACGCTACGAGCGTGGATTTTTATTATTTTATTACCTTTTTAATTGCCTGAATACGAGAATCGTCAATAAGTTTTTTGCCGTTTTCGTCATAAAGCTGATTGCCGTTTTCATCAACCTTAAGGGTGGGACATATCCAGCCGCCCTCATCGTGTTCATTCCACGCATAAATAATGCAGGTGTTTGATTTGGTTGAGTTAAAGTTCTTTTCGTCAGCCAAGAATTCTTTGGCACGTCTGTAATGTTCGCCTATATCATCGGCGGAAGCGTAATCTACAAGGCTATCTTCGTCAACACCCATCCAAGTAACAGGCGTTTCAAAGCGGGGGTGTGGATGCCAGCCTGCAACAAGGGGAAGCACGTTATCGATGCCTAAAGCCTCTCCATCCCTTGAATGACGCGCCCAGATATCATAAACGCTTTCCAAAAACGCGTTAAAGGGAATATTGTTCTTTCCCGAAACCGAATATCTTGAAATTGCATCAGCGCCCATTTCCTTTGCCTTATCGGGACCTACGCCCATTATAACAAAGTACGGCGTGGGAATACCTGCGTTTTTGCAGGCTTCCTTGTAAAAGGTAACGTCATCAAATATTTTATTTACAAGATGGGGTGCGCTGAAGTAATAAACAAGGGGACGGTTATCGATTTTTGTGTAATAATCTTCTTTAAAAAGCTCAAGAATTTCCTTGTGGGCGTATTCCTTCATAACTGCGTTACCGTCAATGCACGCGCAAAGAGTAACTTGGTTTTTATACTTGCTTTTTTTGTGAAAATCACGCGCCATACGTAAGCCGGAATGCTCGTACCACACGTACGAAAAGTAATCGATGCCGGCTTCAATGGCGTATTCCATTTCCCTATCGAAGATTTCCTGTGTGTATTCGGGCACGTAAACGTTGTTGTTTTCGTCTATTTCGGCAAAAAACGGTGCGCGGAAATGATATTTATTAAGGCTTAATGCTTTTAAACACTGCGCGCTTGTATCGGTGCTTTCACGTGCAGGATACCAAGCATCCCATCTTAACGCACCGTAGGTGGTTTTACTGATTCTGTTCATTTTTGCTTACCCCTTTTTTCTTCTTAAGGATAACAAGCGTTACTGCACCGCCAATTACAACAAGTGCGCCTGCGCCAATGCCAACGAAAAGCCAGATTGGCGCGGTTGGGGTATTACAAGGTCCGTCAACATCGCCAATGATTGAGGTTGATATATTTGAAAGACCGTTAATTATAACTTCGGTACGCTTACCATTCTTAAAGTCCTCAATAGCTCTTTTTACTATCTGAACACGGCTGTCGTTTATCTTTTTTGAGCCGTCCTCGTTGTAAAGCTGATTGCCGTTTTCGTCAACTGCAATGGTGGGACAAATCCAAGAACCCTCATCGTGCTCATTCCAAGCGTAGAAAATCATGGTATTTGCCTTTGTTAAAAGCTCGGTTGAAGAGTGGTCAAGGTAAGAAAGCGCATAAGAAATGTGGTTGTACATTTCCTCATCGGTGGGATAAGGAACGTATGAATCGGCTTCTACGTCCATCCAGGAAACAGGTGTCTTGTAACGGGGCTCTGCGTGCCAGCCGAACGTAAGCGAGGGCACGTACTGTGAGTTGGTACCCGATGACTGATAGCTCTTCCAACTGTTCTGAACACGGGTAATGAAATCGTTAAACGTTTCTTTATTTGTTCCGCCGTAAGAATATCTTGAAACTGCATCACCGAAGATATCAAGGGTTTCCTTGGCGCTTACGTTCATAACTACTGCATAAGGCGCGGGAATACCCAATTCCTGTGCTTTTGCACGGTAGTAACGGATATCGTTCTTTACCTTGGTAAGCTCGGTACTCTTGCTTGAGGTATTGATGTAGTAGTACATAAGAGGTCTGCCGTTAAGCACGGTCATAAAGTAGTCCTGCTGCATATGGTTTAAAACGTCTTCCCTTGCGCGCTTGCTGTTGATTGCACTACCTAAAAGACAGATTGACATTTTAACATCGTTTTTATACTTGCTTGTTGCGTGCATCTGTCTTGCCGCACTCATTTCACCGTCATACCACAGGTATGCAAAATAATCGATGCCTGCTTCGATGGCGTATTCCATTTCCTGATCAAAAATATCCTGCGTGTATACGGGCATTTCGATATTACCCTCTGCGGTAACGTTTGCAAAGAAGGGTGCGCGGAAGTGATATTCCTTTAAGGAAAGAGTTTTTTCAACCTGTGTAACGATGCTGTCGGGTCTGCCGTTATGCGAATACCACGCATCCCAACGGATTGCGCCAAAGCTTGTTTCTTCGGCACGGGTTTCACCCATAACGTTGATATTGGTCATCTGAAAATCTGCGTATTCGGTGTTTTCAACGCTTTCGATACCGTTGACCTCTGATTCCTTTTTAAGTGAAAAGTCGTCAATCATAATATCGTAGCTCTTTGTGGTTTCAAAGTAGATTACCGCCTTATCGAAGCCGTCTGCGGCAACGAAATCAAAGTTGTTTTCTCTTAAAGCAAATTCCTGCCATTCAGTTGTAAGCGGCTTCTCTTTTGATGAAAGGTAGCCTTTTTTGCCGTCAAGGGTAACGTAATCGATTCTTAACCGACCGTTGCATTCCTCTTCGGGCGCATCCTTAAGGCGAACGTACACGCGGGCAAGGTATCTGCCGGGGCCGTAAATCTGAAGTTTTTCGCCAATGTTTTGCTGATAGCTTGTCTTTGCGATTCGATTATAAAGAAGCATACCGTACTTGCCGTTGTGTGCCGCTTCTTCAACAATTTCCATATCGGTGCCGCCGTAGGGATCAAAGCCTGTTTCGTCACCTGTTTCAAAGCCGCCGTTTTCGATCATTTCATCGCCCTTTTTAGCGCCTGAAACGGAGCCTTCTACCTGATCAAGCGGAACACCGTTGACTTCGGAAAGCTTTACTAATGAAAAACCGTCCACAATAATTTCAGGTGCGGATTCACCGCCGAAGGTGCGGGGATAGATAAGTGCAACGTCAAAGCCTTTTACAGGGTCAAAATCAATATTGCCCTTAAAGATGAACTGTTGCCACTCGGTTGTAAGGGTTTTCTGACCGCTGTTTTTGTAGGAGTTAGATTCAGCGGCAGTCGATTTTACGTTAATGCAAAGGTGACCTGTGTAGGTTTCGGTTGCAGGTTCCTTAAGCTTTATCCAGCAGGAAGCCTGATATTCACCGGGGCCGTTAAGGGTAAGCACGTCGGCGATATCCTGCGCAATGGTAGCATCCTTATTGCTTCTTGTAGAAATAAGAACACCGTAGTTGCCTGAACGCGCATATTCGGTTTTTGCAGTATAGGTACAATTTCCGTATGCAAAATAGCCTGTCGTTCCGTCCTCAAAATCGGGGTTAAGAAGTAATTCGGTTGCCTGTCCCGTTGCGTTTGATGTGGGCGGAGGGGTAACCTCTGCCTTGTCTGTGGGCGCAGGGGTAACGACAAGCGAGGGATCGATGCCGTTGGGTTCACCGTTCTTTTTAAGTGTAAAATCGTCAACGATGATTGATGGTGCGCTATCTGTTACGCCCGATTCATAAAATTGGGGATAGATAAGCGCAGTTTTAAAGCCGTCGATTGCATCAAAGGTGATATTTCCCTTAAAGGTGAATTGCTGCCATTCGTGTGTAAGCACCTTCTGACCGCTGCCAAGATATAATGGCGAGCTCATTGCGTTTGACTGATAGTTTAATACCACAAAGCATTTGGCGGTGGATTCAACACCGTCGGGAAGCTTTGCCCACATTGAGAAGACGTATTCACCGGGACCGTTAAGGGTAAGAATATCCTTTACGTCCTGCGCGTAAGTTGCGTACTGACCCTTTCTTTCGGAAATAAGCATACCGTAATTTCCCGAATGGGCGTACTTTTTGTCAACCGTTACGGTACAGGATGGACCGTACCGGAAAAAGGCGGTGCTGTCGCCTGTTTCAAAGCCGGGGTTTTTTAAAAGCTCACCTGTTGCGGCAAAGATAGCCAACTGCGGAAGCACCGCAAGCACCATTGCCAGAACAAGAATGAATGCCATAAACTTTTTCATAAAAAGGCCTCCAATTTTTTGTATACACATAGTATATCAAATATGCAAGAAAAACTCAAGACACTCATTAAACAAAAATAATAGGTTTTTACACAATATTTAAAGATTTTGGCAAGAAAAAATAAAAACAGCCGCAAAATCGACTGTTTTATAAGAACTACTTTTTCTTTTTGATAATAACAACGGCAATGCAACCGACACACACTAAAGCACCTGCGGAAACGATTATGGGGATGGGATTAAAACCTTCCGCGCCGTTATCCGTGGTCAAAACCTTGTTCGTTACTTCGGGGCTTAAGGTTGGCGAAGCAGTTGCCGAGGTTACGGGTGCTTGGGTAGTATTTGCGGGGCTTTCGGTTGGCACCGTGGTGCCGTTTATATTGGGCGTGGGTGTTGACGGCGATGAAGAAGCCGTGGCAGAAGGCTTTGGTGTTGCGGTCGGACTGCTTGAGTTTCCCGAATTGATATAAAGCGATGCGCTTGAAATGGTAGAGCCGTTGGAAACACCGTTCACGCTTACGCTTACACGCTTGCCCGATTTATAAAAGTCAACGGCAAGCCTTGTTGCGTTTACACGGCGGTCGTTTATCTTTTTCGTGCCGTCGGTGTTATATAGCTGATTTCCGTTTTTATCCACCTCAAGCGTGGGACATATCCAACCGCCCTCGTCATGCTCGTTCCACGCATAGATAAGCACGGTGTTCGCCTTGGTTGAATCCTGTACTTTGGGGTGATCAAGGTATGAAAGGGCATATGCAAGGTGATCGGTTAATTGCTCCTCGGTTGCGTATTCCGCCCAGCTGTTGTTTTGAACTGTGGTCCAGGAAACCTGATTTATATAGCGTGGCTCGGGATGCCAACCGTAAGAAACGGCGGGTATAAACTGCATCCCCGTATCAAGATGCTTATCCCAAGTACTGCGCACCTTATCGGTAAGGTTTTTGTAGGTGCTTGCGCCCGAAATTGCGTAATCGGAAAGCCCGTCACAGGAAATTGCCTTTGCCGAATAAGTAGGCATAGTCATTACCATGGCAAACGGTTCTTTTACGCCGATTTCCTTGCAAAGCTCTCGGTAATATTCAATATCCTTTAAAACGAGCTCGGCATTTGAGGAAAGGTAGAACATAAGCGGTCTGCCGTCAAGCACTGTCATATAATAATCTTCCTTAAGAAGCGTTTTAAGCTCCTGACGTGCAAAGGTTTGGCCTATTGCGTTGCCGTCAAAGCAGACGCACATTTTAACGGTGTTTTTATACTTGGATTTGGTGTGGAACGTGCGTGCCGCCTTCATATCGGTGTTGTACCACACGTACGCAAAGTAATCTATTCCGGCTTCAATGGCGTATTCCATTTCCTTATCGAAGATTGCCTGCGTATATTTGGGAATAATCACCTTACCCTGTGCGGTAATTTCTGCAAAGAAGGGCGCACGGAAGTGGAATTTTGCAGGCGAAAGTGAGCGTTCTACCTGCGAAATAACCGAGTTTGATGCACCGTCGTGGGCGTACCACGCGTCCCAACGTATTGCACCAACGGTGGTGTTGGACGTGCGCGAAACGGAAGAAACGTCGGTAGCGGGGGTGGTATCAATGGATTTTACAAGCTTGAACGAAAAATCGTCAAGCATAATATCGGGTGATTCTTCACCGATATAGCCCTGCGGATAGATAAGCGCCTGCGAAAGACCTATTTTTTCGTCAAAGGCAATAAGACCTGAAAAGGTAATCTGTTGCCAGGAAGTTGAAAGGGTAACGCCCTTGCCCGAAAGGTATTCGTCCTTATTTTTGCCGTCGTCGTGCACAAGCTTTATTGCAACGTAGCAGGAAGGCTTTATCTGATTTTCATCCTTAAGCCGTACCCAAATCGAAATATTGTAAAAGCCCGAACCAAGACGGTTAAGGGTATCGGTAACGTTCTGTGCGCAGGTTGCGTATTTGCCACTACGGTTCTCCATTAAAAGACCGTAGCTTCCACTATGCTTATACGAACTTGAAACCTTCATATTAGAAGTGCCTGCATAGCTCATAAAGCCGCTTGTTGAACCGTTTTCAAAGCCGGAGTTTACAAGCAGCTCCTCGGATGCGCTGAATGCGTTTACCGACAAAAGCAATATTAAGATAACGATTATTGATAAAAGCTTTTTCATAAAGGTGCTGTGCGGCTTAAAGCGCTAATGCTTCCCTGACCGCATCAATCCTTTCTGTGTTTATTAGTTTGTTTCCGTTTTCATCATAAAGCTGATTGCCGTTTTCATCAACCTTAAGCGTGGGACATATCCAACCGCCCTCATCGTGCTCGTTCCACGCATAGATTATGGCGGAATTTACGGGGGTGCACGCGTTTTTTACGAATTCTTTTACCGCGGCAACCTGCTTGAAAATATCTTCTTTTGTGGCGTACTGCGCATATGAATGGGAAAGGTCGTCCTGTATCCAGCTAACAGGATTTTTGTGACGCGGAAGATTGCTCCAACCGCTCGTTGCGGTGGGGATAACGCTTAAACCAAGCTTGTTGCTGTCTTCAAGCTTGCTTTTCCATTCGTCTTGCGCTTTTTGATGAAGCGCATCAAAACTCATACCGTCGGTGCCGAAGACGCAGTAGCTTGTAATAGCGTCTGCACCTGCATCCTTGGCTTCCTGCGCGTTAAAATCCATTATTGCAAAATACGGTTTGGGAATGCCCTGTTTTTTGCATTCCTCGGTGTAAAATTCAATATCACGCTTTATGCCCTCATACTCTCTGCTCAAGCCGAAAAAGTATAAGAGAGGTCGGTTATCAAGCACCTTTTTATATACGTCGGTCTTGAAAAGCTCCATAAGCTCTTTTCTTGCAAAATCCTTGCAGATGGCGTTTGAATCAAGGCAGGCGCAAAGCTTTATCTGTTTTTTGTACTTGCTTGCTAAGTGGAAGGTTCTTGCAAGGGTAAGACCCTTGTTTATCGTTTCGGGTGAATACCAAACGTAAGTAAAGTAATCGATTCCTGCGTTTACAGCGTATTCGGCTTCCTTATCAAATGTGTCCTGATCGTAGTGGGCAATGTTAAGCTTGTTATCCTCGGTAATATCACAGAAGAATGGTGCGCGGAAGTGAAATTCCGCAGGCGAAAGTGAACGCTGTACCTGAAAGGCCGGATCGTTTTCGTAAAGTGAAGCATACCACGCATCCCAACGGATTGCGCCAAAGGTGAATTTATCCTGCATTTTGATTACCTCTTTTCTAGTGTTACGGAAAGAAATTTTTTCACGGTGTTTTCCTGTGTCTTGTTTTTAGCCGACGTATAGGCGTAGAATTGGATATAATTTTACTTTTGCCGACTAAGTGAGGCGTTTTATAGTCAAATATTTACTTTTTAAGGGATTCAAAGAATTCAAGATTGCTTTTTACGTTGTTGTAAGAAGCATACCTGGGGTGAAGCATTTCCTCATATTTATCCGCATTCTTTAAATGCGTGAGCACCGCTGAATGAAACCGCTTTGAATGGTCACGGTGAAGAATATGGCACAATTCGTGCACCACAACGTATTCGATAGCTTCTACGGGGAAAAGCACAAGGTAGTAGGAAAAGCATATTCCGTTTTTGCCCGAGCAGCTACCAAAGCGCTTCTTTGCCGAGGTTATTTTTACCGTTTCGGGTTTAACGCCGATAATGCTTGAATACTTTGAAATAAAATGCGTAGTTATACCGTAAGTAAGTGCCTTAAGCGCAGATGCGGGAAGCTCCTCAAGCGCGGTTACAGCCTGATGCTTTTGTTTTATTGCGGGCAGATGCTTTTCAATCCAATCGGTGTGGGCATTTACAAATTCCCGTGCCCGTGTCTGCGTATAAGTAAGCGGTGCTTTAACGATAAGTGAGCCGTCGGGCGCAATTTCAAGCGCAACTGTCTTCCGCCTTGACCGCTTTAACGTAAACTGAAATTCCAAGATTTTCTCCTTTTGTTTCACGTGAAACATTATTTTAAAACCACGGCGCTTCTTGGGGGCAGAAGCAAATAATATCCGTTTTCCCTCTGCGCAAACTGTACGCCCAATCCCGTATCAAGCAATGTTTGGGGTTCTGTTTTAAAGTAGCTTTGGTCAAGAAGGGTTTCTACACTTTCGTCCGTAGGGTTTATAAGAACGTAGCGCCAAGCGCCGTCAAGATGGCGGCGGATACTTAAAAGCGTACCCTCTGCATCAATAAAAAGGTCGCCTAACTTAAATACCCCGTCACGCATTGCGCTAATGCTTCTGTACCAGCTTAAAAGCTCGGCGTCCTCTCTTCCCCACGGAAACGGCTTTCTGTTAAAAGGGTCCTTCATACCTTGAAGACCTGCTTCGTCACCGTAGTACACCGATGGCATACCGGGCAGAGAAAATATCATAAGCGCGGCAAGCTTTTCAAGTGCCTTTGCCTTTAAAAGTGCCTGTGCATCGGGGATAAAGGCTGCCTGCTCGTCCCTTGACATATTTTCCGCGGAGGATATAAAGCGTGTAAGAATACGTTCGCTATCGTGGGTTGAAAGAAAATTCATAAGGCACAAAAAGCTTTCGCGGGGATAGTTTTCTCGCAAGGAAAGAATTTTGTCCTTGAGTTCGCTGCCGCTGATTTCTTCAAGAAGGTAGCTGACAACTGCGTTTTTTAATGGGTAGTTCATTACGGTATCAAGCTCGTCGCCCCACAAAAATTCCCGCTGGGTGTTGTAGCTCACCTTGTTGCTTGCGTCCTCCCACACCTCGCCAAGAACAAGTGCATCCTTGTCCGTTTCCTTAACGGCGGTGCGCAGAAGCTTTAAAAAACCGTCGGGCAATTCGTCGGCAACGTCAAGCC
Organism: Clostridia bacterium; assembly: GCA_045630945.1. Taxonomy (GTDB): domain Bacteria; phylum Bacillota; class Clostridia; order Christensenellales; family QALW01; genus UMGS1322. Next base: position 29,527 of record JAZQTV010000103.1, on the reverse strand, counting down.
GCCACCCTGAAATGCCTGCTTTAAGCCATCTTTTTACAATGCTGTTTTCGTCGGTGAGAATATATTTGATATACGACGGTGTCATTTCCTTTACGCAGGGGAGCGACCATACACCCCACCAACAATCGTATTTTTCGGGAAAACTTTCAAAATCGTACCATTCGTAATAGGGCGAATCGGTGGATTGGTACGCGCCCACCGTACCGTATGCGCCCTCGCGGTTAAAGTATTTACTGTTGCTTCCCGTGTGGGAAAACACACCGTCAAGAATAATGCGCATTCCCCTACTTTTTGCCGCATTTATAAGCCTCTTAAGGTCGTTTTCATCACCTAAAAGACCGTCGGGCTTTTCGTAGTCACCTGTATCGTAGCGGTGGTTTGAATAAGCCTCAAATATGGGATTAAGGTAAATTACCTCAACGTTTAACGTGCTTAAGTAGTCAAGCTTTTCTTCAATGCCTTTGAAATTACCCCCAAAGAAATCGTTTGCAGGGTAATATCCCAAGGTTTCGTCAACCTTGTATTCGGGCTCGTCATCCCAATTTGCGTGAAGACGCTTGCCCGAAGCGGTGCAATTTCCCTGCCCCTTAAAGAAGCGGTCGGGAAATATCTGATACATTATTGCGCCTTTTGCCCAATCGGGAGCTTTAAAGTCGCTTTTTATAACCGTTATCTGAAAACTTAAGCGGTGGTCAAGGTATTCAAGCACCTGACCCCTGCCCCCTGTCAAAGCTTCATTGTTAAGACAGTACAAGGGTTTTACGGGGGTGTTGATAATAAAACAGTACCACAAAAGACCAATTGTTTCACATGAAACATTTACGGTGTATTCCTCAAGATTATCACCGTAAGGTGTGTGTGTAAAGCTGTTTGAAAAGGTCATATTCAATAAACGCTCAATGCCGTTGTCCCACAGGCGCAAGGTAACACCGTAGGGTGCAAGTGCCTTTGAAACAAAGATTCTGAGCCTCAGGGTTTCACCTATGGCTATTGCGCCCTGCGGATAGCGGAAGTATTGATCGTGGGAATCGAATATTACACCTTGGAAAGCTTCCATATGTTTTTATTATACTCCTCTATGCTGCGGTCGCTTGAGAAAAAGTGCGACCGTGCGGTATTTATAATTGCTTTTCTTGCCCATTCGGATTTGTTAAGGTAAAGAAGCTCAAGCTTTTCGTAGGCTTCAATATAGCTTTCAAAGTCCGCAAGGCACAGGTACGGATCGGGAGAACCGCCGTCACCGTCTAAAAGATAGTTCTTTATACTGCCTACGTCGCCCGACAAGGTACCATCCTGCAGGGAATCGATAACACGGCGAAGAAGTGCGTTTTGATTGTAGCGGTCAACGGGTCTGTACACTCCTGTGGCGGAAAGTGCCTCTGCCTCGTGCGCACGTAAGCCGAAGATATAGATGTTTTCATCACCTAAAATGCCGTGCATTTCTACGTTTGCGCCGTCAAGCGTGCCCAAGGTAAGCGCACCGTTCATCATAAACTTCATATTTCCCGTGCCCGAAGCCTCTTTGCCTGCCATTGAAATCTGTTCGGAAATATCTGCCGCAGGCATTAAAAGCTGCGCGTTTGAAACACAGTAGTTTTCGATAAACACTACCTTAAGGGTGCCGTTTACGTCGGGATCGTTATTTACCAATTGGGCAACGGAATTTATAAGCGTAATAATTTGCTTTGCACGCACGTATCCGGGTGAAGCTTTTGCACCGAAGATGAACGTTGCAGGCGCGTGGGTGTTATGATTTTCCTTAATATCGAAGTACAGGTACAAAATCTTCAAAACGTTAAGCATCTGTCTTTTGTATTCGTGAAGACGCTTTACCTGAATATCAAAAATCGAATCGGGGTTTACGTCGATATTGTTATGTTCTTTGATATATTTCGCCAAACGAACCTTATTTTCCCGTTTTATCCCCATAAATTTCTCTTGGAACAGGGGGTCAGTTGCCTTTTCTTCAAGCTTTGCGATAAGCGAAAGCTCGGTAGACCAGCTACTTGTTTTAAGGGTTTTTGTAATAAGCTCACTTAAAAGCGGATTTGCCTGCAAAAGCCAACGGCGAGGTGTAACACCGTTGGTAACGTTTATAAGTTGCTCGGGGTTAAGGGGCTGATGGTTCTTAAAAAGACTGTTTCTTAAAATTTCGGTATGAAGTCCCGAAACACCGTTCACCTTGTGGCAGCAGGAAAGGCACAGGTTTGCCATATTCACCTGCTGATACGCAAGGGGTGCCATAGCGTTTACTCTGTCGTTGTCCCACGGGTAGATGCCGTAAGCCTTTTCCCTGAATCTGCGGTCAATTTCGCAAATTATCTGATAAATGCGTGGAAGCAGGTTTTCCATAAGGTATGCAGGCCATTTTTCAAGCGCTTCCCACATAATCGTGTGGTTGGTGTAGGAAAATACACGCTGACAAATGCCCCACGCCTCGTCCCAGCCGAAGCCTTCGTTATCAACTAAAAGGCGCATAAGCTCAGCAATAGCAATTGCGGGGTGGGTATCGTTTATCTGTACTGCAACGTATTCGTCAAGCTTTTCAAGGGGAAGATTAAGCTTTTTGTGCCGTGCAAGCATATACTGAAGCGTTGCCGAGGTGAAAAAATACTGCTGCTTTAAGCGCAAGCTTTTGCCGTTGTTGTGTGAATCGTTGGGATAAAGCACGCGTGAAATGGTTTCTGCAAGCTCCTTTTCCTCGGAAGCGCGGATATAATCCCCCTGACCGAAAAAGGACATATCAAAATACACGGGTGAGCGTGCCGACCATATGCGCAGGGTGTTTGCAATGCCGTTTTCGCCTGCGTAGATGGGTATATCGTAAGGAACTGCAAGCACCTTCTTGCAATTCTCTGTTCTGTGCCGCATTTTTCCATTCTCGTCATAATATTCTATAACGTTGCCGTTAAAGCAAATCTCGTACTGCTCCTCGTTGTGCGGAATTTCCCAGGAGCAACCGTCGTTAAGCCAGTTATCAGGCATTTCTATCTGCATACCGTCAACGATTTTCTGGCGAAAAAGACCGTAATCGTAGCGGATGCCGCATCCGATTGCAGGTAAGGAAAGGGATGAAAGGGAATCAAGAAAGCATGCGGCAAGTCTGCCCAAGCCGCCGTTGCCCAAGCCCGCATCCTGCTCAATATTTTCAAGCTCCTCAAGCTCAACGTTAATCTTCTTAAGCGCGTTTTTAAAAGTGGTATATTGATCAAGAGCAATAAGGTTTGCGCCAAGAAATTTGCCCATTAAAAACTCAAGGGAAAGGTAATAAATAACCTTGTTTTTTGATTTTTCGATTTTACTGTTCGTTTCAATCCATTTTTCCATAAGCTGATCGCGCGCAAGGGAAGAAACTGCCTTATAAAGCTGAAGCTTTGTTGCGTTTTCTACGCTGACACCAAAGCTACCCTTGAGTTTTTTGGTAAGACCTTCCAGAATTTGCTTCTCGTTCATGAATTAAAACCTCCAAGTTAAACAATCGTTCATTATATATATTATCATAATTAACATAAAAAGTAAAGTTGTATGTTATTTTTATGCAAAATACATATTCCGTTGCAGGAACAAATATGATATAATTATACTGAACTTTTATACCCAAAGGGGCTTGGAAAATGAAACGTAAAACTGCAAGAAGACTTTTAACTGCATCAATCGCCTTTGTCACCACGTTGTGCGTGATAATAACTGCGTATATAGGCGTAGTTTGGCTTAACATACCCGGCATTGCAACGCTAAGAGATTTGTATATTGAAACTGCAATGACTACGGAGGAACATCAGTGGCTTGCAACCAAGTTCTTTCCCGCATGGCTTGTTGACAGCGTAATGTCACAGCAGGTGCGCCCCGAGGAAATATACGTACCCCTTCCCACACCTACCGAGGAAGGCGCTACGCCTGCACCCACGCCCACACCCATTCCCGACATACTGGGGCAGAAGAATCTTACCGTTGGCAAGGCTGACGATAAGGGCAACAAGGTGCTTGTAAACGATATAGAAGAGGGAATTGTAATACTTGAGGTTAAAGGCTCGTCATACAAGGGACATCTTGTGCTTATAGACGATCCTTCTCGTGTGTTTGTGGGCACAACCGACCGCAAAAACGTGTGGGGACAGGTAGTTTGCGATATGATGGAGGACTACGATGCAATCGTAGGCATCAACGCAAGCGGATTTGAAGACCCCGACGGACACGGCAAGGGCGGCAAAATTAACGGACTTTGCTTTTCGCAGGGCGAAAGCTGGGGCAAATACGATTCGGGATACACTTCCATTTGCATTACAAACGATAATAAGCTGCTTGTTGGTAACTTCTCCGACTGGGAAAAGTATAACGTGCGTGACGGCGCGCAGTTCTATCCCCCGCTTATTTCCAACGGAAAGGTGCTTATCGGCAGGGGCTACGGTCTTCAGCCGCGTACCGTTATTGCACAGGCTGAAAACGGTGTAATGATGTTTCTTGTTATCGATGGCAGGGCGCTTCATTCTACGGGCGCAACCTACAAACAATGCGTTGAAATTCTGCTTGAGTACGGTGCGGTGAACGCCGCCGCCTGTGACGGTGGCTCCTCAAGCGTGCTGGGCTACAAAAATAAAGTAATGAACATTCCATCAACGCCTATGAAGGACACGGGAAGGTATCTTCCCAACGCTTTTATGGTGCGGTCAAAGGCGGTGTAAAAATGTTAGCAAAGATTGTAAGCATGGGCATTATCGGCATCGAAGGCTTTTTAGTTACCGTTGAATGTGACGTCAACGTGGGTATTCCGTCCTTTGAAATAGTCGGTCTTCCCGATGCGGCGGTAAAGGAATCCAAGGAGCGCGTGCGTTCTGCAATAAAGAACTCGGGCTTTGACTTTCCTATGGGTAGAATTACCGTAAATCTTGCGCCTGCGGATACTAAAAAGGAAGGCCCTGTGTACGATCTTCCCATTGCGGTGGGCATTTTGTGCGCCACACGGCAGATAACCTCAATACCCCCAAGAAGCGCGTTTTTAGGCGAGCTTTCGTTAAGCGGCGAAATAAAAAGCGTCCGTGGGGTTACGCCTATGCTTATTTCTGCGGTGCAGGCAGGGGTTAAAACGGTATTCATTTCTCGCGAAAATGCCGAAGAAGCCGGCTTTATCGACGGTCTTGAAGCATACGCGCCTAAAAATCTGCAGGCGCTTGCGGGGCATTTAAGGGGTGAAAAAAAGCTTGTGGTAACTGAAAAACAGCCTTACGCACAAAAAACCAACAGGATAGAGGAAGGCTCTGATTTTAAATATATTAAGGGGCAGTCAACTGCAAAGCTTGCCGCTGAAATAGGTGCGGCAGGTGGACATAATATGATTCTTATAGGCCCTCCCGGCTCGGGAAAAACTATGATAGCACGTGCTATACCCACTATTCTGCCTGAGCTTACCTTTGAGGAGGCGCTTGAGGTTACTAAGATACATTCTGTAAGCGGAACACTTGAAAGCGGAATTATTACCACTCGCCCGTTCCGTGCACCCCATCATACCGCTTCGATGGCGGCGCTTTCGGGCGGCGGCACTAAGGCAAAGCCGGGCGAGGTTTCACTTGCACATAACGGTGTACTTTTTCTTGATGAATTGCCCGAATATTCACGAAACGCACTTGAAGCATTGCGTCAACCACTCGAGGACGGAAAAATTACTGTTTCAAGGGTGCAGACAAGCGCCCAATACCCTGCAAGCTTTATGCTTGTTGCAAGTATGAACCCTTGTCCCTGCGGCAATTACGGCTCAAAGGTGAATAAATGCACCTGCACCACCGCAATGATACAAAAATATCTTGCAAGGATATCGGGACCGTTGCTTGACAGAATCGATCTTCAGGTGGAAATGGATTGCGTAACTTACGAGGAACTTACGGGCGAAGCACTTGCCGAGCCCTCGGAAAGCATTCGTCAGCGTGTACAGCGTGCACGCGAAATACAAAAAAAGCGTTTTGCAGGCACGGGCATATACTGCAACGCGCAGATGGATTCGGAAATGATAGCAAAATACTGCGTGCTTGATAAAGCCTCGCAAGCACTTTTAGAGCGCGCGTTCGCAATGCTTAAGATGTCGGCGCGCGGCTACAACCGCATTTTAAAGGTGGCACGCACCATTGCTGACCTTAAGGGTGACGAAAACATAAATGCAAAGCACCTTACCCTTGCCATAAGCTTCAGAAATCTTGACAGAAAGTATTGGGAGCATTAAGCACATATACGCCAAGCAATAAAAAGGAGAACGTATGATGAAAAGAGATTTTTTGGAAATTCGTGAAAAAGCACGCAAAAAAATTCTTGCACAACCAATAGAAAAGGATGACGATTGCGACCTTTTTTCAGATAAATCCATAATAAACCTTATGCACGGGCAAAATGTGGATGAAGCAATGGCGCATATTAAGCGCACCGCACTTTATATGGATCTTCCCCATCCCGAAGGCAGAGACGTGCGCGGTGAAAACGATTTTGCGGCTACAAGGCTTATCGTTGCAATTTATGAATTAAGCGATAAAATGACCGATGAAACCAAAGCACTTGTTAAAAAATTCTTTCTTGAACGTGATTTTACAAGTATGTACGGCAGTGAAAACCACGTGTTTATGATGCGCGTGGCACGTTACCTTGCCGCACAGTTCTATAACGAGGATTTTAAACAGTTCGGTTTAACAGCGCAAGAGGTTTTAAAACGGGATAAAAAGTATATTATTGAGTTTGTTCAGTTCCGTGCAAGGTACGGCGTTGGTGAATTTACCTCCGCATACCTTTACGAAGACCTTTTTATGTGCTCGCTTTTAGCCGAGTATGCAAAGGATAGCGAAGTTAAGCATATTTCACAGATGGCAGTTGATCTGCTTACCGTTGAAGCACTTCATAATCTTGACGGAAACGGCTTTCTTGCAGGCGGTGCAGGTAGAACCTATCACTTTTTAAACGTGGGCGAGCATTGCACCGAGGGCATAAACAAGATATATAACTGTCCCGAATTTACAGGCGGTAGTCTTAACGCACTTGTTATACATAAGCCTGACGAGTTTATTTTAGATGCATTCTTAAACAGAAGCTTGCCTATGGAGGTTTTTGAAGAAAAGCACCTTCATTCGATGTATGCTTGGCGTAGTGACGTTCCCGATTGGGCGCATATTAACAGGTATCTTCAGGCAGGAAGCATTTCAAAGTACACCTATCTTGGCAAAAAATATTCAATAGGCGCAATAAATAATCAAGATGATTACCCCGTTGACGAAAGCGAGGATTTTGTTTACGCGCATCATCAGCAGGTGGAATGGTCGCTTTTGATTCCCGATGCCGAAGAGGGCGGCTCCACAAGGATATTTTCTTCACATCCCGGCCTTACAGGTGAACACCGCCATTGGACAGGCGACCTTAAGTGCTGTTGCTCACGCGCGTACAGCAATAAAAACACAGTTCTTACCACGTATAATATTGAAAAAGAGGAAGAACTTGATTACACGCATATGTTCCTTGAAATTGAAAAGTTTGATCGCATAGAAAAAAGCGAAAACAGACTGTTTCTTAAAAAGGGCGACGTAAACGTGTTTGTTTACGTTAATAATCCTTTTAAGATTGATATTAAGGAATGCGAGCTTGTTTCAAACGGCAGAAAAAACGCCTACGTCGTGCGTGTTGAAGAAGACGTGGATTTTGACGAATTTATGTTAAAATACTTAAATATGCCCGTAAGCTTTGATGAAAACAGTATGCGTCTTGAATTTGACGGCTTGTTCCTTGATAAAAACGGCAACGGAAGCATTGAAAATCCCGAAAAATACCCCTATAACTGCGTGCACAGGTCGGATTTTGTACAGGCAAATTGGGGCGAAGGCGTGGTTTTTGTTAAAAATGGTGAAAAAACGCTTGTGCTTGATTTTATTAACAACAGGAAGTACGTAAAATGAAAACAATTTTGCTTGTGGGTATAGGCGGCTACGGCGGACTTATAGCTCAAGAGGTTTTAGAAAACGCAGGCGCGAACAGGTGCAAGGTGGTTGGTGCGGTCGAGCCGTACCTTGAAGCAAGTCCCGTAAAGGCGCAGTTAAAGGATATTCCCGTTTTTTCAGATATTAAGGATTTTTATAAGGAAAATACCGCAGATCTTGCAATAATTTCGACGCCTATACATCTTCATAAAGCGCAGGCAATTCTTGCAATGGAAAACGGAAGCGACGTTTTGCTTGAAAAGCCTATTGCACCCACCGTGCAGGATGCGCTTTTGATGGACGAGTGTGCAAAAAGAACGGGCAGAACTTTAAATATCGGTTTTCAGCTTTCCTATGCGCCTGCCATCTTAAAAATGAAGGAAGATATATTAAATAACCGCTTTGGCAGGGCATTAAGCGGATATTCCGTGGTTTGCTGGCCAAGGAACAGCGCATATTTTGCTCGGCCGTGGGCGGCAAAGGCGACGATTAACGGCGAATGGGTGCTTGACAGTATTATGATGAACGCCTGCGCCCATTATTTACATAATATGCTGTTTTTGCTTGGCAAAGAAACGGAGATCTCTGCTCAGCCTTCAAAAATAGGTGCAAGTCTTTATCGCGCAAACGGTATTGAAACCTTCGATACCGCTTTTTGTCAGGTGGAAATAGATAATAACGTAAAATTAAGGTTTTCTGCAAGCCATGCAACCGAGGAAAATATCAATCCTATAACGGTGCTTCATTTTGAAAAGGCAGATATTTTCGTTACCGAGGCAGATGACGATAACGGTGCGTACGCGGTGTATAAGGACGGTACAAGGGTATCTTACGGCGCAACCTATAAGGATAGATTCAAAAAAATATGGCACGCAGTGGATGTTTTAAGGGGTAATAAGCAGGCGGTGTGCACAGTTAAAACCGCGCTCCCCCATCTTAAATGCGTTAATGCGGTAAGCGAGCATTTTAAGGTTAAAAATTTTGACTGCGTTGAAAAAATAAACGACGTAAATACGGTAAAAGGACTTTCAAAGGAAATGCTTTCGGCATTTTATGAGGATAGAATGCCCGTGTACTATTGCGCAGAGGATGTAGACGTTTCTGCGTACGATTGCTTTGGGGGTATAAAATGAGGATTGCTGTAATTGGTGTCTCGGGGCATTGGGCTTATGCACTAAACGAACTGAAAAACCACACGCTTGTGGGCATTTGTGCAGGCTTTAAGGGCGAGGATATTAACGGCGCGGTGGATATTTTAAGTAAAAACGGAATTTTTGCCCCTGTTTTTGATGATTCTGATGCGCTTCTTAATGAAAATCCGCAGATAGTTATAGTCAACACCCGTTTTGACCTTAATGCAGAATACACTGTAAGATGTCTTAAGAAAAATATATACGTTTTTTCCGAAAAGCCGTTAGCCTTGACGGAAGAAAAATTAAAGGAAATAGAAAACGTTAAAACAAGTGCCTTTGTTACCGCAATGTTCGGCATAAGCTACGAGGGCTGGATGGAGACGGTAAAGGCAGAAGCAAAAAGCATAGGCGAAATTCGTATGATAAACGCCCGTAAATCCTATAAATTAGGGGTTCGCCCCGATTTTTATAAGGATAAAAGCACGTTCGGCGGAATCGTGCCATGGGTAAGCATTCACGCAATACATTGGGTGTATGCGGTAACGGGAATGAGACTTGCCCACGTTAATACTGTTGCTTCAAGCCTTGAAAATAAAAACAACGGCGATCTTGAAACCACCGCCGCAAGCATATTTACGTTGGAAAACGGAGCAACCGTAACCGTTACTGCCGATTATTACCGCCCTGAAAGCGCTTCTACGTGGGATGATGACCGTATCCGCATAGTTGGCACAAGGGGCATCATTGAATACGAAAAGGGCAAGGTTCATTTAATTGACGAAAACGGTGAAAGAGAGCTTCAGCTTCTTCCCGCAAAGGATATATTCAAGCTTTTCGTCGACCGCATTAACGGTGAAAACGCAGGCATATCAATGGAAGAAAGCATTTATATAACGAAGGTTGCGCTTTCGTGTAAATAAAAAACATCCAAAGGGAGACGCTTTAAAAGGAAGCAGTCTCCCTTTTGGCGTAAAAAATGGCACCTTCCGTAAGGGAGGTGCCACAAAAGGATGGTTTTTATTATTATCTCTGTACTCTGCCGGAGCCGTCGCCGCCTGCAAGGGTTTCAACCTCGCTAACAGAAACCATATTAAGATCACCCTCAATGGAGTGCTTAAGACAGCTTGCCGCAACTGCAAATTCGATGGTGCGCTGTGAATCGTAACCCATAAGCGAAGCATAGATAAGACCTGCGCCAAAGCTATCACCGCCGCCTACGCGGTCAACGATGTGCATAAGATAGCTCTTTGAGAAGAAGTATTCGCCGTTCTCGTAAAGCATTGCCGCCCAGTTGTTATCGTTAGCGGAAATGGATGAGCGAAGTGTAATAGCAACCTTCTTAAAGCCAAAACGCTCCTGAAGCTGCTTTGCAACGTCCTTATATCCGTCGTGATTAACCTTACCGGTTGTAACGTCAGTATTTGCCGCCTTGATACCGAAAACGTCGGAAGCATCCTCTTCGTTTGCGATGCACACGTCAACGTACTTGCAAAGCTCGCCCATTACCTGACCTGCCTTTTCCTTTGTCCAAAGCTTTTTGCGATAGTTAAGGTCACAGGAAACGGTAATGTTCTTTTCCTTTGCCTTCTTTAAGGCTTCAAGGCAGATTTCAGCAACATTGTCGCCTAAAGCGGGGGTAATACCGGTAAAGTGGAACCAATCAACGTTCTCAAAAATCTTGTCCCAATCAAAGTCTTCCTTTGTAGCGGTTGCAATTGCCGAGCCTGCACGGTCGTAAACAACCTTTGAAGGTCTTTGACTTGCGCCTTTTTCAAGGAAGTAGATACCAACTCTGTCACCGCCACGGGTGATAAGCGAGGTATCAACGCCAAACTTTCTTACTGCGTTTACACCTGCCTGACCGATTTCGTGCTTAGGAAGCTTTGTAACGAAAGCGGCATCAATACCGAAGTTAGCAAGTGAAACTGCAACGTTAGCTTCACCGCCGCCGTAGGTAGCGCCGTATTTTTCTGCCTGCACAAAGCGATAATAGCCTTCAGGTGCAAGGCGAAGCATTATTTCACCAAACGTAATAACTCTCATTTTATATATCTCCTTAATTATTTTTTCTGTACAAGATGAAGTGCGAAGCCTCCAAACTCGCCCTTAAAGTAAATGGCAACAAGATTACCGTCAGCGTCATACTTCTTTGTTTCGTCATCAAACTGAACACCGCGCTTTTCAAGGTGATAGATAGCGCGCTCAATATAGTTGGTCTTAATAGCGATATGGCCGTTTTTGCCAAGGTAAGGCTCCTTCATAAGCTCAATAACGCCGCCTGCGAACACGCTTGAATTACCGTTCTTGCTTTCAAAGCCGAAGAAATCACCAAATGCCTTTGCAAGTGCAAGTGCTTCAGCCTCTGCCTGAAGGTTGATACCAACGTGCGCAAGGTCAAAGCCGAGCATTTCGGTAACTGCGGTACGGGTAAGTGCTTCGATTTTGTCAAAGTCTCCTGCCTTGATAAGTGCCTTGTCAACCATCCAGCTTCCACCGCAAGCGATAATCTTCTTAAAATCAAGGTAATCCTTAAGGTTAGCCGCATTGATGCCGCCTGTGGGCATAAATTTAACCTTTCCGTAAGGTGCGCTCATAGCCTTTATCATTTTAAGGCCGCCTGCCGCTTCTGCAGGGAAGAACTTAACAACCTCAAGGCCTAATTCAAGTGCGCGCTCAATATCACTGGGTGATGAACAACCGGGGGTAACGGGAATACCCTTGTCAACACAGTATTTTACAACCGTGGGATTAAGGCCGGGGCTTACAATAAATTTTGCGCCTGCATTTACTGCCTTGTCAACCTGCTCACAGGTAAGCACGGTGCCTGCGCCGATAAGCATTTCGGGAAACTCGCTTGCCATAATTCTGATTGCTTCCTCCGCGCAAGCGGTACGGAAGGTAACCTCGGCAACGGGAAGACCGCCTGCGCAAAGTGCTTTTGCAAGGGGACGTGCATCTTCAGCATTGTCGATAGCAACAACGGGAACAATACCAAGCTTTGAAATTTCAGTTAAAACTGCGTTCATAACCAAATTACTCCTTTATAATTATATACATAAATTATATAATTTTGCCGTGGTTATGTCAAGATTTTGCGCAAAATTATTTCTTGTTATTCTTGTTGAGTTTTAATTAATTATTGAAAAAAATTGCAATATAAGATATAATGAACGTGAAAAGATATTGCTAAATTTAAACACAGTAACGTCAGGGGTAATGAATATGTCAAGAACCTATGGGCAAAGACTGAAAATTATATATTTAAAGGAAATTTTAGAGGAATATACCGACGAAAACACCTTTATAACTATGGAAGAAATTCTTTCGCTTCTTGAAAAGCGCGGTGTTACGGCTGAAAGAAAAAGTATTTATACCGATATTGAAGCACTTAGGGAAACGGGAATGGATATCGAGCTTGTTCGCAAAAACGGATATCGTCTTAAAAACCGCACGTTTTCGCCGTCAGAATTAAAGCTTCTTGTTGATGCGGTGCAGGCTTCAAAGTTCATTACCGAAAAAAAGAGCAATCAGCTTATTAAAAAGCTTGAAAGCCTTACAAGCAAGAACAACGCAGGTGAGCTGCAGCATTCCGTTATTATGCGTGAGCGTATAAAAACCATGAACGAAAGTGTTTTCTTGAACGTGGACAGTATTCAGCTTGCGATAGGTAAAAATAAGCAGATAAGTTTTAAATATTTTGAGTGGGATATGAACAAAAACAGGGTGTTCCGTAACGACGGAAAGCGGTACACCGTAAGTCCCCGCGCGCTGACCTGGGATGATGAAAACTACTATCTTTTAGCCTTTGACGAGGATGCAGGCATTATCAAGCACTTCAGGGTGGATAAAATGACCGCCATTTTGATGCTTGATGCTTCGCGCACGGGAACGGGCAACAATCGCTTTGATACCGCAGATTATTCAAAGAAAATGTTTGGAATGTTCGGCGGCGAAACTAAAAAGATTAAACTGCGTTGCGATAAATCGGTGGTTGGCGTGTTTATCGACCGCTTTGGCGAGGGACTTATCATAACCCCCGACGGCGATTGCTTTGAGGCTATAATCGAAGCCGCAGTAAGCCCCGTCTTTCTTGCGTGGCTGATGCAGTTTGGTGACAGGGTGCAGGTATTAAGCCCCGAAAGCGTAAGGGACGAACTTGTAAACACTGTGCAGAAAATTTTAAATAAAAATTCCTAAAAGTTTTTTAAAGTACCGTTTTCGGGCTTTTTTGAAGAATATTGTTGTTTTACGTTATTTTAGCTAAAACCCCCATAAATACTGAATATTTATACAAATAACCCTTGACAAAAAGTAGCCAATCGGCTATAATGTATGTAGATATAAATGTGAGGTATTATTTATGGGAAGATTTGATGTTTTATATAACGAAGTAAACAATCTTAATGATTATGAACTGAAAATTATAGCAGAAAAGATTTTAGGACTTTTACAACAAACAGAAAGAACAACTGAATCTTATTGTAATAGTGAAGTAATTGCTTGCCGTAAATGCGAAAGCAACCAGGTAGCAAGGTTTGGAAAAGATAAGAACGGAAAACAGAGATACAGATGTAGAGCATGCGGCTGTACCTTTACGAGCACGTCTTTTTCAGCCTTCTCGCACTCACATTATTCTACTGACGTTTGGAAAAAATATATTCGCTTATTACTGTTGAGAAGCTCGCTTGAAAAATGCGCAGTTGAATGCGGCATCAGTGTGCGCACAGCATTTGTGTGGCGTCACAAAATATTAAGCCTTCTTCATAGAGATCAGGACAATCGTATAATGAACGGTATTGTTGAAACTGATGATATGTTTTTTTCTGTAAGCTATAAAGGAAACCATACAAAGAGCAAAAAGTTTGTTATGCCTAGACCTTCATACAAGCGCGGAACAGATAACACTGCAGCATCAGGAAGCAAAGCCTGCGTTATGTGTGCTGTTGAGAGAAAAGGCAACGTTTATGGTGAAGTGTTAGGGATTGGCGCAGTTAACGAGGCTATGCTTGATCATGCATTTAAAAACAGACTTTCTGACGAAACTATTGTTGTATGCGATAAAGCTCATAGCATAAAAAAGTACTTTGATCAAACAAATATTGAATTTATTCAAACGGCGGCTAATTCTATTCCCAAACGTCGAAGCAGTCCTCCCGAAATAAAGGGCGTATATCATTTGCAGAACGTAAATAACTTACACAAGCGTTTTAGACAATTTATGCGCAACTATAATGGTGTTGCAACCAAGTACTTGAACAACTACGTAAATCTATATATATGGTTTGAAAATCACAAAAAGATTAAAAATGTTGATTTTGTAAAGGAACTTTACGTTTCTATTGGATTAAGTGGTTCGTATTCTCGTGCAGAAGATATTTCAAATCTTCCTCCTATACCATTCGTGGCTTAAATCATATCGTATCTATTAATATCTGCGGATAAACAATAAAAAATAGTGTTAGATATATGGAGTTTGGAAACATTATATTTTTCCGAAGCCCAAATGCAGAAGTTTTCTCGGCTTCCTTTCCATCGTAGAAAGTCAACAAACACTGCTTTATCTCGATTTATAGATTCTTCATGTGTTAACCTTATTTTTTCACGACTGAAATATTTTGAGGTATCACTATTCATTATTTTTATAATTCTCGTTATATTTGCGCATGTGTAATTATATTTCTTAGCTAACATTTCATAGCATTGCAGTTTAGGAATTTTCGTCATCAACAGACAATTGTAATCATCATTAATTGACCGATATACATCCTTTAATTCTGTATATTCAAAGGTATCTGTAATGTAAAAGCTATCTTTCAGGTCAATGATTCGCCTTCCCTTGGAAATTCCATTTTTTATTGTTTGTTTGGATACGTTGTATTCTTGCATTTTTAACCTATAAAACTCATCAACATCTCCATTCCAAGCTTTGCGCTCATAAAACAACTTTACATATATTTCAGCCTTGTTTTCTCTATAGCCATGGGGGATTGGCGGCTCAAAAAGTTTACGTTCCCTTTCCTTTTCTTTTTCGGTAGGATAGGCCAAATTGCTGGAATAATACTTTTGAATAACGCGACTAACACCTTGCTGTGTCATAGAATATTTTTTCGCAATATCCTTTTGACGCATTCCTTGTGCATATAGTGCGTATATTTCATCTGCCTGTTTTTGCTTGCGGAAAGCATCTTTCTTAATTCTTTCAATTCTGAACGGATTGGGTAAAAATAGTCCCGAACAAATCTCGTCATAAGAAATATGCATATTTCTCTCTGTCATTTTTGCGAATAATTCTATATAAGCTTCAGTCTTGTCTCGGTATTTATTTCGTTCCTTCCAAGCGAATAAATAGGCATATCCTGCTAAAAGAGCACTCGAGGTACCCGAAAATTTTTCGATGAAGGCATGTAATCTGCCGTGATACGAATTCATCTTTTGCAAATATTTATTTGTTAGCAAAACATCTTTGTCTATTGTTTGATTGGTTGCACGTTTGTTTCCTTTTTTTAGTTGTTTTGAGGCGTGTAAATTGATTCCGGCATCATCGGCAAAGCATTTGATAGCCTTTTCCTTGTCGGCATGCAATATCGTTATGTTTTCAGCTTTTAATGCAGAAGAAAGGACATACGATAATTTTTTTACATTAGGACTTCCCAACCCGCAGACCCGAGCAATGGAAACGCCGTTATCATCTAATGCACAAGCAACACAAACCTTTTGCTTTGAGGTTCCCGATATATGATTTTCTCCGCCACGCTTTCTTGACGGACGAGGAATTATGGTCGGATTTGCTGAGTGATTACCCTTGTAGCTAACATTAAAATATGTTTCATCCATAACAACGTTGTCAGAGAGAACGATTTCGTCGTCCAAGCATTTTAATGCATAAAAAAGCTTGCACCTGTTGGTTTGCACGCTACGTTCGCTTAAATTGCACAGCTTGGCTGTTTTAGGTACAGAAAAGCCATTAAAAAGACAATCGATAAATTTCATCCATTCAATAAATGACAAATTGCTACCTGAAATAATGGAATTGTTAACTTGAGTAAAAACTTTACCGCACTTTTTGCATTTATATCTTTTTATCTTTTCTTCTGAAGTTTTATATGTGCCGTGAAAAATATAATCGGATTCTCCGCAAAATGTACAAGTGATAGACTTTTCTTCGGACTCTTTGTTAACAAAATCATTAATGGTTTTAACACCTGTGTTTTTTACTATGGCAAAACTTTCTGCTAAACTGCTGATATAGTTCAGATCTTCTATAGATGCTTCTGAAAATAAATATTCTATAGAGGCTTTTAATTTTTGTGAAAGATCTTCAGGCGATTCAAATGTCCTAAACGGTAATTTTTTAAATGTTAATGAGTTTTGCTGATTAAATTTTCCGGATGCACGTAGCTTCCAATACTGCGCTCTTTCGGTATAAAAATCATTTTTCAGTTCCGTTTGATTGCGCCAACTATCATCCCGCAGGTCGTGCAGTATTCTGCTATTGCCGTCAAGACTGTGTTCATCAACAGTTAATTCAGCAAAAGGCGCATCATATTTCTGACCTATGTGATGTAGCTCTATTTTTCCTCCTTCAGAATCATACGCATAAGGAGATCTGCCTTCCCGAAGGAGTTCTCGGTTAGTTTTATTTTCGCATGATACCCACAAATCTAAGTCAAGCGTTTTAATAAGACACGGACGAGTAATAAATGCCTCGTGCAGTTTAAGATTGTAATAAAACGAAAATTCCTTATAACTGCTTATTGCGTCGTTAATAGTCCTTGTGTAAGGGCTATCCTCGGCTATATATTTTTTTGAAGTTCAAAATTAGCATTATAGGCCTCTTTTCCAAGCTCGCTAAATGCCTGTACTGTTTGGTTGGATACTGTATTTAATATTTTTTTATTCATAAAAGCACCTCTATAAGAAAGGAAATATCATGAAATTACGCTTAGTAAAAACAAAGGACGAAATTAAATTATTGTGCATGAATGGCTCAATATTAAAGGTTGATACCAAAGTTTTAAAATCATTGCTTACTAACTTCAAACGTCCTAGTATGTTTAAAGGGAATGAGGAATTTTGGAGCAATACTTGCGCAAATATGGAAGATGTTCGTGGTGAAACGTTGGCATATGTTGATTATTGTAATGCCCTTGTAATAGTAAACGAAGAAGCTTTTGCAAGCATTGTTGAACAAGAGGATTATATATCTGCCAGCGAATATGCAGACTTACATGGCAAGGGACGCGCTATGATCAAGAGGCTTTGTATGGAGGGGAGATTACCCGGTGCTTATAAAACAAGTTCGGGGTGGCTTATCCCTAAAAACGCTCCTTATCCTGAACGAAAAACGCGAGAGGTAAAACAAAATCCTTGACAACCGTGTGCGGTATAGTGTAATATATTCATGCAATAAATCCTTGTATATCAAATTTATTGCCATATGTTCGGTGTTCAGGATTTGACCGGGACGGACGGCTTAATGAGCACGAGAGGGACAAATAAGGTACTATGTCGCGTTGACCGTTGCGACTTGATACGTTGATTTTTGATGGTTCGGGACGCCGTTCTCTGTAAGAGATCAGCACCTACGGTTACAGTATAGTAGCAAGGAATTGAGTTACCTTTCTTGCACGAAGTATCGTCATAAGGCGCACTTCACTTACTTTCTTGATTGAAGGTAGGAGTAGTGCGCTTTTTTGTTTTTGAAGGAAGGATTTTTTATGAATTATTACATAGCAGATACGCATTTTATGCATAAAAACACCTTTAACGCTTTCGGCGCGGCCACATGGTTACCGGAGAGCGATTGGTTCCTGCACGCCATTGAAACGTGGCGCGTCTTTGAGGGCGGTGAGTGGGAAGACTGCCTCGCTACCCCTTACAAATATGCGGAAATAAATGAAAGGCATTATAATGAAAGGCATTAGTATTTAAATAATATTAAAACAATAGTAAATTAATAGTAATTTAGTATTAAAAGCAGGAGTAACTAAGAAAGATGAGAGACCCAAAGAGAATTGATATAGTGACTTCGAAGCTTGCAGAAGCTTGGAGAAAACATCCGGACCTGCGGTTTGGACAGTTTTTAACGAATTTTTTCGGTGCTTGCGGTCAAGACGTATGGAATACAGAGGACGATGAATGGCTTGTGGGCCTACAAGCTTTTGTAGAGGGGGAAGACCCTCAACTCGCAATCGATTCATATTTTGATGAAAAGCACAAGGAGTAACAATGACTAAGAGAGAAAGACAAAGTGCCTTATATGCCGTTGTGGAGAAGGCAGTGGCCACTAAAAGCGAAATACGGTTTCCGGAAGCGATCAAAGGGTATTCGATTGACGTGATGCAAAATGATTTTTTGCTACCGGAGCTGTATTGGATGGATGAGAACCGCAATGTCTATCAAGTATGGTGCCGTATCGAAACACGCTCCAGGTTGGGAGAACCCGGCCTGTTTGTCGTGGGTTCCGTTACGTTGGATGGGTTTAGCTCCGGGGATCTGTCGATGATCATACCGGAAAATCGATACACGTCGATTATATGAGGGGTCACGATGCAAGAAAAGAGTTTGTATGCGCAGATGCAGGAGCTCGGCATCGGTGACTTGCTCACGTTGATCCGGGACGCTGCCTCCGAGGACGAACGTTCGTTTTACGCCTGCATCCTGAATTGGCACTTCCAGCGCAAGCAGAAGGTGGCCATCGAGCAGAATTTGTTTTGAGGTGTTGGTGTGAAAGACAAAGAATATTACATTCAAAAAGCGAAGCGCCAACGTGGGCTGACGGATGAACAAATTAACTTTTTCCTGCAGCGTCATCCTCGATGGCAGCTGCTCCCATATTACGCCACGTTTGTGAAGCGTGTCAGTATGCAGGAAGCGTTAGACGAAGTGATTTTGCACTTTGGGAAGGAATAAGCATATGGATATGGAGAAAACGTTGCGCACGTTCTGGATCTGCACCAACGTGGAATCCACCGGTCTCGATGTCGACGTTTGCAAACCGTTCTGTTACAAAGAAAAACTATGCAACAAGCATACTTTTTTGTCGGGGATGCACCTGGAGTACGACGTGGATGCGCCGGGGAGCCCGGCGTATCTGGCGTTTGAGACGTGGGACGTGTCGGAAGACGAGCTGCAGCCTGGGTATTTTCCGACCGGGCATTTGATTGCCCTGGAAAGCATCCAAAACGGCTTTAGAGCCGTGACGGGCGATGACGAGGGTAAAACTACCTACACGTTCAAAAAATCAAAACCGGGCCCCTTTCAGGCGTTTTTAGCGCGGCATCCGGATGCAGAACTTAAGAAAACAGAACCTGACGAGCTGGAGGACGTGCAAAAAGCACTCATCCTGACGAAAATAGTGGATTGTTAATTACGTTTTCGTCGCTGAATTTTTTTGGGAAACTGTAGGAGTTAAAAATGTCAGAAGTCTTTAAAATAGACAAAACTGGTAGAATAAATTTTTAGAATAATGAAAAAGAATCACCCATTGAGAGAAATTGAAATTCACTTAACCATCATTGGGCAATTGGAGCCCTGGGGTGGCTATAATCAAATCGGCTTTCCTTGTGGCAATTGGGCCTGTAAGATTAGCCGTCGGTTTCGGCAGCCGTAAGCGCCGGTAACAAAGAAAGCTCATCCTAACATAAGATGAGCTTTCTTATAAACTTATATTAAGATTACGTGCCGTTTTTTCGCAGATGTTATCATTTTGTTTTGCTAAAAATGGTATTAAAATGTTGTTATACCGCATACAGTATAACTCTTTTTTACAGAAATTTCAAGTAGTTGTTAAAAAAACAACATTGTTTTTAATAAAAAACAGAAAATTTATACATATTGCATTGTAGCGTGTGTGGTATAGAAGGAGATTAATCATATGTCAAGAAAAGGTGAAGCGATATATCATCGTAAAGACGGTTTATGGGAGGCAAGATATATTAAAGAAGTCGATGCTTTCGGAAAGAAAAAATACGGCTCGGTATACGGTCACAGTTACCGAGAAGCAAAAGAAAAACGGCAAGATGCGTTGGATCATATCTTGCTCTATCAGACTGGCAAACCTACACGGAAAATAACCATCACGCATCTTACAAACGAATGGTTATATATTAATAAAAACAAGGTGAAAATTTCGACGTTTCAACGTTATGAAGGTTTTATAAAAAACCACATTAACGGAATAATCGGGCAAATGAGCGCCATTTATTTAAGTACCGCGACCATTCATGAATTTTCACTCAAACTGTTGAACAAAGGTCTTTCAAATCAATCTGTTAATTCCGTCCTTGTGTTTTTGCATTCTTGCATGAAGTACGGGCATAGACAGTACAACCTTCCGTTGCCTGAATTTATATATTTAAGTTGCGATAAAAAAGAAATGCGTGTGCTGTCAGAAGAAGAACAAAAAAAATTGGTAAAATACTTGATAAATGATATGGATATATATAAACTAGGGGTATTGACCGCATTATATACGGGTTTAAGAGTTGGAGAGCTTTGTGCATTACAGTGGGATGATATAGTTGATGATGCTATAACCATACGGCGAACAGTACAACGTTTGCGTAAAAATGACGGCGTAGGGACCGAATTGTATATAGGGCCGCCCAAAACAAAAACCTCAGCACGAATAATACCTATTCCCTCTTTTTTAAATAAAAAAATAGAGTATTTCCGAAATGCAAATCGAGGACAAACGTATTTTTTAGGTACCGAAAAAATACCCGTTATAGAGCCGCGAATAATGCAATATAAATTTAAAAAATATATGGAAGAACTCGATATTTCAGATGCAACTTTCCATTGTTTGCGTCATTCTTTTGCGACTATGTGTATTACTGTTGGTTTTGATGTCAAATCACTTTCAACCATACTAGGTCACGCAAGCTCAATTACAACGCTTGATAGATATGTGCATAGTTCATTTGCGTTAAAAAAGAGTAATATGGAACTGCTTAGCCGAGTTGTAAATATGTAAACAAGTTTACTTGTTTACAATAACTTGTACTGTTCTTGTAAAAATATCATTTAATACCTCCTCACATCTTGGATGTGGGGAGGATTTTTTTGTTTTTGGGTGTTTTCTGATAACTTTTGCGAAATAAAGAAATCAAAGGAGAAATGTATTATGGCTCAATTTTGTACCAAATGTGGAAAACAGCTAAAAGATGGCGAACACTGTACCTGCGCAACAGATAAGGTTATCTCGCGCGTTAAAGGTTTGTTCAAGGACCGTGCGACAGAAGCTAACGGCTCCTTATTTAAACGTGATACACCTATTGTTCCGGATCTTATTCGTCCGGATGAAGGGGAGATTCCCATCAAGCAATATCGTTTTGCTCGATTGCGTTCTAAATTACGAGGGCAGTATGCCGAAGGATATTTGCAGGTCACAAATAAGCGTTTAGTCTTTCACGCACCGGGTTTATCTACAGTTGGGAAAACCTTGGTTCATCATGAATTTGAAGTCAATTCCATAGCAGGTATTGATGTACAGCAAGGAACCCGTTTAAGTGTTTTAAACGTTATTGGCGGTCTTTTATTAACGTTGCTCATTTCAGCGGAGCTTCGTTCTATCTTTGAAGCATTCTATAACGAAAGCGAATTTGCAGCTACCTTTGTTGCGGTACTTTTGTTTTTAGTCTGTGCTGTTTGTTGTGCTTTTATTAAAAAGAAATATTGGTTCAAGCTTGCCGGATGTGCCTTAGGTATTGGTGCTCTGTTAGGAACAACAGGCTTATCCTTTTCAGCTCTTGACATTGTATTTGGCTTTAAGCTTTTTACCATCACTAATATTTGTATCTTTATTCTGGCTATCATCTGGTTTGTTATTCTATTGCGCGTTTGTTTTGTTCCGGATCTCATTTTTTCCGTAAAAACCTCCGGTGCATCCGAAGCGATTTCGATTCGTCGTCGCGAATGGGGCTTTTTCTTCAAGCAGCCACAAGAATTTTCCGGTTACTCGGAGGTTCTGCCGTGGCGCGATACCTCTTCGGTGGCCGAGGAATTGGGCGCTCTAATCGATGATTTAAAAACTATCGGTGATTTGGCCGTAGATAAATGGAAGGAGAATTAATATGCAATTTAACGAAATTTATGAAAAAACCGTATATGCATTTGAACATGATGAGGTATTCGAGCTTTTAACAGGTCAAAAAGGATATGCCTATCAAGCACCACGATATGTTGCCGACGTGCCAACTTGTGATGAATTTATATTTCAAAATGGTATTTATCCTTATTACAAAACATTATCTGACGAAGAAAAGCAGACCTTTTTAAGTAAATTCATTAACGCATTTGATAAGATGATCTGCTCAGATAATGAAGTAAACGTTTGGTGGGCGCTCTCGCTCCTTTACGGTCAAAAACTGTCAGAATCCAAATATAAGGACTCTCCTTTTTTTGTTGCCGACATGCTTTTGGTTAAAATCAAACCTGCGATTCTTTTAAACAAGCCTAAATTAGAAACATCATGCCAATACGAAGGAAAAGGGGTTTCAAATGGTTTATGGAGAGATATCCAAAGATATGAGCACTTGTTTTTAAAGTACTTTAATTACATATTATTGGGGTGATTTTATGAATGAAAATCACCTTAATAAATTTCATGAACAATGTTCTACTTTGGTTTCTCAGAGGACGTATGACCGCAGAATGGATGGAAAAGACAGCATAGGATATCCTGAGGACGAAAATAATCTAAATGGTAGCATGTTTGTCTCTACTTCTGCTAATATTGACCGAGTTTTAAGCGAATGCAACGGAGACATTTCGAAATTAGAGGAGTCTTTGGGTTTTCCGCAAGGGCATTTTGGAGATGGCCCCGTCATTCGAGTTGATATAAATAATCCCGAAGAACACGGTCTACGAATAGCCAATGGTCGAGAACCAGGTGCCAACGAATATTATAATACCCCTCTTGATGAAAATGGCAATCTTCCTGATATTAAATACGCGGATGCAGATTGCAAAATTGTGGATACGGCAAAAACCGATCCTGCCGAATTAGCCAAACTTAACGGACAATATTGGGACCAAAACGGATGTTATCATCCACCGAACACGGAGGGATATCAAGGAAAAACAAGTGGCGGTTTAGATGAGGCTGTTGTCAACCAAATTTCAAATACACCACAAAATATTTCTTATACGAGATATGACGGATTCAAGCGAAACGAAAAAAGTGAAATCTCTTCGTGTAAACTTACAGATGGATATTCCCCAGATTCCTACAAATTCAACCCCGACGATTACATACCTAAAACTACAGGCGCCGATTCTACCGGCAAAGGGCTCGGTACCGGCATAGAATAAAGAGGTTATTATGAATTTAAGCAGAAGACAACAATCCACTGTTTTATTTGGTGATTCACTCAACAACAAGGCTCCTGACTTTTCTGTTATGAATGGTGAGTGCATTATTCAAGGTAACGAATCACAAATTTCTTTGGATTCCAATGCCTTAAGTAAACATCTAATGTTTATTGGCGGTATCGGTACCGGTAAAACAAACGCACTATATCATATTGTGTCACAACTTAAATGCAAGCTGACAGACAATGACGTTATGATTATCTTTGATACCAAAGGTGATTTCTATGATGAATTCTATTGTTCAGGCGATATCGTCATTTGTAATGATGATAAAGCCGTTGGGACGAATAGTAAGGATTATTGGAATATTTTTAACGAAATTGATTACGGTGAGCATCAACAAGAAAGTGTAATTGAAATATCAAAAGCACTTTTTGCCGAGGCTTGTAAAAAGACAAATCAGATCTTTTTCCCCAATGCTGCAAAAGATATATTTATGGCTATCTTGTTGCACTTTATCCGCATTATCCCCAAAGAACATCATAATAATGCAAACCTCATTAAATTTATCAATCATTGCACTGCAACTGAAATTAAGGCTGTATTAGAATCTCACGATGATCTTAAAGCTATGAGCAGTTATATTTCCAATGTTGATTCCCCACAAACGCAAGGCGTTATGTCCGAGCTTCAGCAAGTAATACGGGAAATATTTATTGGTAATTTCGCTAAAAACGGCACGTTGAGTCTTAAAAATCTCGTTCGCAACAAGGGCGGTAAAACGGTATTTATTGAATATGATTTAAGTGTAGGTCATATGCTTTCACCTGTTTATAGCCTTCTTTTTGATCTTGCTATAAAAGAGGCGCTTAGCCGCAACAGAAGCGAAGGTAATGTGTATTTCATCACAGATGAATTTAAGCTGTTACCAAATCTACAACACATAGATGATGCCGTTAACTTCGGCAGAAGTCTTGGTATCAAGTTTATGATTGGCATACAGAACGTGGAACAAATTTATGATAATTACGGTGAGGAACGGGCCCGAAGTATTTTATCGGGATTTTCTTCTAATATTTGCTTTCGTGTTAATGATGCAAAATCAAGAGAATACATCCAAGGTCTTTTTGGAAAAAATCAGAAGCTTGAAAGCTATTTGCCGTCAGTGCAAAGCAAGGGCCTGATAGAAACTCAACGTGAAGCTAATGTTGTCGAAGACTGGGACATTACACGGTTACAGGTTGGTGAAGCAATTATCGGATTGCCCGGCGAAGAGCCGTTCAAATTTCAATTCAAAAAATATTAAGGAGAATAAAAATGAAATATTGTAAGTTTTGTGGATCACCGATTAATGATGGAGAAAAATGCAACTGTCCTCAGGCGTTGGAGCATAACAGCAAGTTCGCTTTTCCTAAAAAGGGTATTATTGTAATTGCCGTTGCTTTGATATCCGTTCTGTTAACTGTGGCTATAGTTTTCTTTCCGCGGTTTGGCTCAAAAATAGATCCCTTTAAGTATGTGGAAGTGTCATTTGATGGAGTTAGTTCCTTAGGTACGGTAGAAATTATTTTTAATAAAGATGACCTTATTACTTCTATTATTGGTGAAGAACCCGAAATCGAAGATTATTCCAAAGGAATGAAAAAATATATGGCTTGGGAAGAGGACTTCGAGGAATACCAAAATAACATTGAAATTAAAATATCAAAAGAAGAAAATCTTTCTAACGGAGACGAGGTTACAATTACTATTTCCGTAAAAGGTATTGCCGCAAAAAAGATCAAATCAGCCAAGGAAACATTTAAAGTAAAGGGTCTTGTGGAAGTTGAAACGTTCGATGTGTTTACGGATATTGAATTTCTTGCAGAAGGAGTATCAGGTTCAGGAAATGCGCAGATCAAATTGCTTTCCGACTCTTTGCTTTTAAAATCGTGTGACTTTAATATTGAACCTAAATCAAATTTAAAAAACGGTGATAAAGTTACCGTTACTATCGTAAACATTGAATATCTTGCCGAAAAATATGCAAAAGCACCTAAAATAGCTAAAAAAGAATTTATCGTTTCGGGTTTAGGCGACTTTGTTACATCTATTGATCAACTTCCGAAATCATTGATACAAGAAATAACAACCCAATATTTAACAAAAAAACGCGCCGAGGTTGTTGATAATTTTTTGTTTGAATACTCAGAAGTGGAATATTACGGCACATACCTTTTTGTTAGAAAGGAAGATTCGTTAGCTATACGAAAGAACGAATTGTGTATATATGTATATTATGATGAATTTTTAAACGGAGAATATCGTCGTACTGTATATTGTCCAATTGTTTTCAGGGATATCATAGTTGCCCCTGATGGAACAGTGGATTTAGATTATGAAAATGGTTCAGCAGCAACCTTTGTCACAGATATTGATGTAGCGATAGAAGATAAAAACGAGGATTATTACATATATTACTACAAATAAAAATCTTCGCTTTAAAATTTCCAAATATTGACACAAAGGATATCATTTGGTATAATTATATATAAGAATTTTAATATTTAGAAAGAAGAATAGTATGAAAAAGAAATTTTTAGTAATGTCCATATCCTTTTTACTGACGTTAACCATAGTTTTTCAGGTGTTTCCCGAGCTTGACGTGCGGGCGCAGGAAGCATTAGAGCTTGAAAACAACGTAACGGAAGCCATAACGCAAGTGGATGCTGATATTCTTTATGAAATAGAAGATCGCCGCGAGGATGCAGTAAAGCACTTCCAGATGAGCGATGGCTCGGTTATGGCGGCACTGTATTCGGATACGGTGCACAAGAAAGACGAAAACGGCAATTTAGTTGATATAGATAATACGTTAAACGATAACGGCGATGCATATAAAAACACCGACGGCATTTTTGACGTAAGCTTCTTCAAAAAGCCGAAGAGCAACAAAATGGTTGAAATCAACTACAAGGGTTATGAAATCAGCTTTGGCGTTGAAAAAATCAAAAGCAACGGAATCAACATCAAAAACGGTGCAAAAAACAACAAGAGCTCATTAACGCAAACGTCCTCACAGGCACGCTACGACAACGCTTTTGACGGAATCGACCTTGTGTATGACCTGACGGGCTCCAAGATAAAGGAAAGCATCGTCATAAACGAGTACACCGGAATAAATTCCTTCACATTTACATATAGATTTGGTTCGCTCACGCCTGTTTTAAACGAAGACCGAAGCATAGATCTTTTTGATAACGGAACAAAGGTACTTGAGATTCAGGCACCCTTTATGTTTGATGCCTTGGGCGCTGAAAGCGACGCGGTAGAAGTAACCCTTAAAAAGCAAGGCAGTAAATATGAATATACCCTTTCAGCAAGCGAAGAATGGCTTACTGCGGAGGAACGTGCATATCCCGTAACCATCGATCCTACCACGGCTACTACCGAAAGTAATGCCGCGGTTCTTGATACCTATGTAAATTCAGCTTCACCCAACAGTACACGTGCAGATAGAGACCGTTTGCTTGTGGGTATTTCCAATCACGATTTCACAGGCACTATCTACGGCCCGTATTATACGTACATATGGTTTGATATGAGTGAGGTCAATATCCCCAACGGCTCAAGAATCACCGATGCGCGTCTCAGATTATCGCCCCACCGTGATGAATGGAGCAACTATGTGGATATCGAAGAAGATATCTGCATCGAAATGTACGAAATCGAAAGCAGTACCGTTTCGGTTGAATCACTTTGCTGGAACAACAAAAATCAAGTAATAACCAAAAGCTATCCATCCGATTACACGTGTCTCAGAACAGGCAGACTTACCAACTACAAAAAAGACTATTATACCTGGAACATCACAAGCCTGATGGACAGATATTATACCGAGAAAAACAACGGCAATCAAAGCTATATGCCGGGTATGATGCTTAAGTATAAAAACGAAAGCATTCAAACTAATGATTTCTATGCAGGATTCTGGTCAGGAAATAAAGGCACCGAAGAAAACAAACCTGCGATCACGTTATCATACATGGATACCAAAGGCATCGAAGGCTATTACGATTACTTTGCTTCAAGCCTTGATGATAGCGGCGCAAGCTACGTGAACGCGTTCAACGGCGGACTTAACTATGTGAACACCGTGCTTTCAGAAAGCGGCACGCGCCTTCCCGCAAGCGTATCTGTGTATTACAATAGTGCCGTAAATGCTTGGAATTTCAGCTTTAATCAGAATATAACCCACACTCCCGAAACCGATACAGTAAAGGAATATTACAGCTTCACCGATGCCGACGGAACCGTGCACTATTTCAGAAAGTATGGCGAAAAGTTCCTTGATGAAACAGGCAGTGGTCTGGTGTTAACAAATAACGGCACGACCATTACTCTTTCATATGAGGATAGGATCGGTAAATCTATTTTCACCTGTATAAATTCCGATGCCGAGGAAAAAAATAAGGTTTGGTATATTTCAAGCGTGGAAGACGGCTTGAACAACACCCAAACGTATAACCGTAACGGCTCAAAATTAACAAGCATTGTTGACGGTGCAGGCAGAACTATTACCGTAAACTATACAAACAATAAGGTTACAAGCATTACCGATGCCGCAGGCAGAAACACCGTTTTTACCTATGACGGAACAAAGCTTAAAAGCATAACCTATATAAACGGCAAAACCGTTTCCTTTGCATATACCGATAACTTACTTACAACCATAACCGCATCAACAGGCGCACGTGTTGAGTACGTTTACGATCAGTGCGGCCGTGTAACAGAAATTCACGAATATGACCGCGCTGAAGAAAACATAAACAATTACACCGTTTCCTATGAGCATAAAAACGCTACCCGTATAACCGATAAGCACGGTGACGAGCTTTTCTATCAGTTCGATTTCTACGGAAAGACCGTCAGCGTTACCGATAACCACGGAAATGCCATCTACAACGCATTTTCCAATATGACTCCCGAAGCCACTCCCGAAAACTACTACCTCCGCAATAAGCTTCTTGTTCAGTCCTCGCTTCAGTCAAACGTTATCAATATGCTTGAAAACAACAGTGCTGAACGCGGTACTGCAAATTGGTCAACCGTAAGCGGAACCTTTGCAACCGACAGTAATGAATTTTTAGGCTTCAATAGCTTTAAGGTGGTTTCAGGCGAAGCAAGACAAGGCGTAACCGTGAAAAGCGGAACTACCTACACCTTCTCGTCATATTTACGGGCAGAAGCAGGCAATTCTGCATCCCTTAAGCTTTCAGGCGCTTGTGCTACCGTTACAGGCGAAAGCATTACCACAAACGGCGAATGGGAACGCCATTCAGTAACCGCCACCACAACGGCTGACGGTACGCTTTACGTGTCGATCATTGCTGAAGGAACTGCGTACTTTGACCTTCTTCAGCTTGAAACAGGCGAAGCAATGAACCGCATCAACCTGCTTTCAAACGGTGATTTTTCAAAGGGACTGACTAACTGGACAAAGTCCACAGGCGCATCCTCTTATACCGATACCGTAACAGGCAGTAACAGCGATATCATAACCCAGGGCACAAATAAGGTAGTAAAAATGACAGGCGACCACACAAGCAACGTGTACGCTTATCAGAACGTTTACCTTAACGCACCCGATACAGGCAGTCTTGTTGTAAGCGGCTGGGCAAAGGCAGATGCCGCACCCGATAATGAGGAATATAACAAAGGCAAATGGTTCGGTATGTACGTTGAGCTCACCTATGCCGATACCAACCAAACCAAAAAGGTCATTCCCGTTGAATTTAATACCGCAGTTAAGATCGAGAACAGGTCCACCTACGCACCCTGGCAGTACGTGTGCGCCGCAGTTCCTCTTGACAGCGACTACGCGACCCACCTTAACGTTTTAAGCGCGAAGGTGTATTTGTGCTACAACAAAAACATAAATACTGCATATTTTGATAATATTCAGCTTTTCTACGAAGAATTTGGCAACACCTATTCCTATGATCAGATGGGTAACGTTGTCACCACAGTGGATAAGGCAAGCCAGCAGACTAATTTTGTAAATTCAGGCAATGACGTTACCTCCGTTTCCAATCCCGACGGTACAGGCTTTGAATATTACTATCAAAAAGCCGATTATCCGTATAATAACCTTAAAAA
>JAZQTV010000102.1:0-38150 GCA_045630945.1 Clostridia bacterium | reverse complement strand
ATATTCATCAGACGATCTTAAAGCACTTCTTGCTAATATGCTTGCCTACGGTGCTGAGGTGCAGAAGTTTGTAGATTATAAGACAAACAAGCTTGCAACAGACGGCATTAATTGGGAAATCACCAATTATGCTGCACCTGCAGGCACAAAGAACGCAGTTCAAACCGATCCTAACAACAGGGTTTTTTCAGTAGGTCTTAACATTTCGTACGTTAATAAAATTTACTTTAGACTTAGTCTTACCGATGACGTTACCATTAAGGTAACAAAGGGCGAAGAAGTTATCAATTTCACCCGCGAAGGCAACCTTGTTTATACCGATGAAATCATTGCAACCTCATTTAATGATATCTATACCATTACACTAACAAAGGGTGAAAAAGTTATTTCAACCGTTAATTACAACGTAAATGCTTACCTTAACGCTAAGTATGACAGCGTTGTTGCAGGCGGTGAAACAACAGTAGGTGCTATCGTTAAGGCACTTAATAACTACGGTGCTGCTGCAAGGGTATACGGTAACTTAGACTAATAAAAGGAGATGACAATATGAAAAAGTATGAATCTCCTGAACTTGATATTATCAAGCTTAAGGCTGAAGAAGTTTTAACCGACAGTAACGGATTTAATCTTGAAGACGAAGAAGATAACGGCGATTGGCTTGATAATTAACAACTAAAATTAAGGGCACACTTTAATAAAAAGTGTGTCCTTTTTTTATTATTAACATACCCTGTTGATAACTTATTTTAAAATACCTCGTCTATTACTTGCTTTTTTTAATTTATCAACTTATCCACAATATGATATTACACACTTTCCACATAAAAAATGAAAAAAAATAAGTTATCACAGTTATCCACTTTAATTTTTTTGCAATTTTAATTTTTCTTAATTATTTATATAAAACTATTGCAAAATTGCCAAAAAAAAGGTATAATATATGCGTGGAACTTTACTTTTTTAAAAAAGTTATTCTTTTTTATTCACACCTTAAAAACAGTTTTCAACAACCTTAAAAAACTAAAAACATCCGTCATATATGGCTTTTTTAAGGTTATCCACATTATAAACACAGCATAATATTATTATTATTAAATATATTATTACTACTATTATTATATAAAGGGGTATCGAAAAATGATTTTTTCCTGCGACAAGGCAACACTTTTAAACGGAATAAATATTGCATCAAAGGCATTACCTTCAAAAAGCGTTAATCCTGTTTGTGAGGGTATTTTATTTCACGCAAGAAATAACGATATAGTTCTTACCACAACTGATTCTTCTTTAACAATTCAAACCAAGATTGCTGCTGAAATCGAAGAAGACGGTGAGGTTGTTATTAACGGTAAGTTCTTTTCAGAGGTTATCCGTAAGATGCCTGACGGAATGATTAAAATTAAAGGCGATCACAGAATGGGTATTGAGGTTTCAGGTAATTTTTCAAAGATAAATATTTCTGCACTTGATCCTGATGAATATCCTGCGCTTCCCACAATCGACCGTGACAGCTTCTTTACCGTACCCCAGGGCGAATTAAAGAAAATGATTAACCAAACCATTTTCGCAACTGCGGCTGATGAATCAAGACCAATTCTTACAGGTTGTCTTTTTGACGTTGTTGAGGGTAATATTACAGTTGTTGCACTTGACGGTTGCCGTTTATCATTAAGAAATTCATTTGTTCAGGATATTGATCAGCCTATTAAAGCTATTATTCCTGCACGTGCACTTTCTGAAATTATTAAGATTATCAGCGATACTGATGATCTTGCAAGGCTTTATATTCAAAAAAGCTATTGTATGGTTGAAATTGAAGAAACAAAGATTATGACCCGTCTTATAGAGGGTGAATTTGTTAAGTACAGACCTATTATTCCCCAGAATATGACAAATAATATTATTATTAACCGTATGGAGCTTTTAGAGGCTATCGACCGTGCATGGCTTATTGTTAGGGAAAACGTAAGAAACAATTACGTGCTTTTCAAGTTTAACGAGGATAAGCTTATAATTACTTCACGTTCGGATACGGGTAATGCGTATGAAGAAGTTAATATTCAGGGTACTGCATCACAGATGGAAATTGGTGTAAACCCCAGATATTTTGTTGAATGTCTTAAAAATATTGAGGATGAGTTTATTAAATTCTCATACACCACACCCACAAGTCCCACAGTAACCACACCCATTGACGGTGATAAGTACCTTTATTTAATACTTCCGGTAAGATTATAATGTATTTAAATAAATTACAGCTCTGGAATTTTCGCTCTTATGAAAATCTGGAGCTTAATTTTCCTAAAGGAATAACCATTCTTTACGGTGATAACGGACAGGGAAAGACAAATATCGTTGAAGCTATATATCTTTTGTGCACAGGCAGAAGCCACCGCACAAACCGTGAGCACGATATGATAATGTATGACAGACCTTGGTCGCGCATCAGGTGTGAGGACGTGCAGGCAGATGGCAGGCACACCGTTGATATGGTTATGGCGCGTGGGCAGAAAAAGCGTATTCTTGTAAACGGCCTTGCAATTTCAAGGATAAGTGAAATTTTAGGGCAGGTTGCAGGCGTAATATTTTCGCCCGAGGATCTTGATCTTATTAAAGAAGGTCCTCAAAAACGGCGCAGATTTATGGATATTGAGCTTTCACAGGTTTCAAAAAGTTATTTTTACACCTTAAATGAATATAATAAGGTGCTTGAACAGCGAAATTCCTTGTTAAAGGAAATTAAAAAGGAAAGCGATCTTTTCGTGTGGGATACCCTTCTTGCAAGTAGGGCAGTTCCTATTATTAAAGCAAGGCGTGAGTTTACAAAAAGGCTCACACCCAAGGCAATGGAAATGCATAAATATCTTTCTTCGGGCAAGGAAAAGCTTAACTGTATTTATAAGGAAGCCGTTCCTGAAAGAGATGATATTGAAAATGCTTTAATGGAACTTCTTGAAAAAAACCACGAAACAGATATGAAGCGTCAGTTTACTACCGTCGGTCCCCATAAGGATGATATTATTATTAAGCTTGGCGATACTGATTTAAGATACTTTGGTTCACAAGGTCAGCAAAGAACGGCAACCCTTGCATTAAAGCTTACCGAGCTTGAAATGATGAAAGAGGATTTAAACGAATATCCCGTTTTATTGCTTGATGATGTGCTTTCCGAGCTTGATACCACGCGGCAAAAGATGCTTCTTGATAAAATTAAGGACGTGCAAACCATAATAACCGTTGCACAGCCCGTTGATTATTTTAATAATATGGACGTAAACTTCTTTAAGGTGGAAAAGGGAAGAGTATGGAAAGAATAAAAATAGGTGAAGTAAGTATAAATAACTTCGTTTTGGGCGCAGGCAGGCTTGGTGACGAAAATTATAAAAAAGATTGCTTCAATATTTTGGACAGATATATCGATTTATGCTATAATACTTTGGATGTTGCGCGCTCGTACGCCGACGGTAAATGTGAGGAGTTTTTAGGTGAATACCTTAAAAATAAAAACCGTGACGACGTCGTTTTAATTTCAAAGGGCGGCTTTCCGCTTTCAAGGCTTGAAATGTACAAAACACGTCTTTCCAAGGAAGAGCTTCAAAAGGATATTGATTTAACCTTAAAGGCACTTAATACCGATCACGTTGATATATATTTTCTTCACCGTGATGACGTTTTAAAGACTCCTGAAGAACTTATAGAAACTGCCAACGAGTTTATTAAGCAAGGAAAAACCCGTGAAATAGGTGCTTCTAACTGGACGGCAGGCAGAATTGAACAGGCTAATAAATATGCGCTTGAGCACGGACTTAAGCCCTTTACCGTAAGCCAGATAAATTATTCGTATGCGCTTACCACACCTGCACTTACAGGTGATATAACCCACATAACCATGAACGATATTGAATTTATGTGGTATAAGGAAACCCAATTCCCGTTAATTTGCTATTCGGTACAAGCGAAGGGATTTTTCTCAAAGGTATTTTCAAAAAAGGAAATAAAACCGTCGGGAAAATTATCATATTTTCCGTTACAGGAAAACTTCAGGCGTGCTGAAAGGCTTAAGGCACTTTCAAAGGAAAAAAATATCCCTATGCCCGCACTTTTAATTTCGTACGTGCTTTCAACAGGTCTTAATTCTGCGGCAATAGGCGGTTTTTCAACGGCTGAACAACTTGATGAAAGTCTATTGGGTGTTGATTTAAGATTAACAAGAGAAGAACTTGATTTTCTTGAAAAAGGAATTTAATATAATAAACGATCTTAAAAAGGAGAAAAAAATGAAAATAAGAACTCGTTTTGCACCAAGTCCCACAGGAAATATGCATATCGGTAACCTGCGTACCGCACTTTACGGATATCTTTTTGCAAGAAAAGAAGGCGGCGATTTCGTTGTAAGAATTGAAGATACCGATCAGGTACGTCTTCAGGAATCCGCAACCGAGATAATTTTTAAAACCTTAGCGCAAACAGGTCTTGAATACGATGAAGGTC
Source organism: Clostridia bacterium (assembly GCA_045630945.1). Classification (GTDB taxonomy): domain Bacteria; phylum Bacillota; class Clostridia; order Christensenellales; family QALW01; genus UMGS1322. The sequence goes on along the minus strand of JAZQTV010000102.1, from coordinate 33,656 downwards.
CCGGCAAGGAAGGAGATTGCGGCCCGTATTTTCAGTCCGAACGCCGTGATATCTATAAAAAGTATGCCCTTGAATTGATTGATAAGGGCGCGGCATACTACTGCTTCTGTACTGATGAGCAGCTTGAAAGTGAAAGAAGCAAGTGCGAAGCAAAGGGCGAAACATATAAATATCCCAAAACCTGCCTTTCAATTTCAAGGGAAGAGGCAGAAAAGCGTATCGCAGCAGGCGAAAGCTACGTTATCCGTCAGAACACACCTGATAATAAAGAGGTTTCATTTGATGACGTAATTTTTGGTCACGTTACCGTAAATTCAAACGACCTTGACGATATGATTCTTCTTAAGAGCGATGGTCTTCCCACGTATAACTTTGCAAACGTTGTTGACGATCACTTAATGGGCATTACTCACGTTATGCGCGGATGTGAATATCTTTCATCAACACCTAAATACAACCTTTTGTACGAGGCATTTGGCTGGCAGCCCCCCGTTTACGTGCATCTTCCCCTTATTATGAGGGATGAAAAGCATAAGCTTTCAAAACGTCACGGTGATAAATCTTTCCACGATCTGCTTGACGACGGCTTCTTAACCGATGCAGTTGTAAACTATATCACTCTTCTTGGCTGGAACGACGGCACAAATCAGGAAATTTATACAAGAGAAGAGCTTATAAAAGCGTTCTCACTTGAGGGCATAAGCAAATCACCTTCAATTTTTGATATAAACAAGCTTCGTTGGATGAATAGCGAATATATCAAGGCAATGGATTTTGAGGAGTTCTATAATATAGCTCTTCCGTGGCTTGAAAAGGAAGAAAGCCTTAAAATTTACGATAGCAAAAAGCTTTTGAAGCTTATTCAGTCAAGATGCGAAATTTTATCCGAAATTCCTGAAAAGCTTAAGTTTTTACCAAGCGTTGCAGAGCATTCAACAGAAATGTACTGCCACAAAAAGTTCAAGCTTGATGAAAACGGCGCAAAGGAAAGTCTTATTCAGGTAAAAGAAAAGTACGAAGCCATAACCGATTGGAATGAAACCACAATTCACGATGCTTTAATAGAACTTGCGCAGGAAACAGGCAAAAAGAACGGTATGATAATGTGGCCTGCACGCGTTGCACTTTGCGGTCTTGATTCAACACCCGGCGGCGCGGTTGAGCTTGCTGATATTATTGGCAAGGAAGAAACCTTAAAGCGTATTGATGAAGCTATAAAAATGTTTTAATTAAATGTTTTTTTAAGGAGAAAAAAATGGAGTTTTTAATTGAAAGTATTCAAATGTTGCAATGGCAACAGGTGGTTATGTGGGTAATTGGTGGAATACTTATTTTCCTTGCCATCAAAAAAGAAATGGAACCCACACTGTTACTTCCCATGGGCTTTGGCGCAATTTTGGTAAACTTACCGCTTTCCGGTGTTATAACACAAACCGATACAGCAACAGGCGAGGTTTCACACGGCATTCTTGACGTTTTGTTCAGAATAGGTATTGACCACGAGTTTGCCGAAATGTTCCCCCTTGTGCTTTTCATCGGTATCGGCGCAATGATTGACTTTGGACCTATCTTATCAAATCCCAAGCTGATGATTTTCGGTGCGGCGGCACAGTTTGGTATATTCTTTACCTTCTCAATGGCTTCATTGGTAGGATTCGAACCCAAGGATGCGGCATCAATTGCTATTATCGGTGCGGCTGACGGACCCACGTCAATCGTTGTTGCAAATACGTTAGGCAGTAATTATCTTGCGGCGATTATGGTTGCGGCATATTCATATATGGCGCTTGTACCCATTATTCAGCCCCCTGTTATCAAGCTTCTTACCACTAAAAAAGAACGTATGATAAGAATGAGCTATGAGCAGGCAGACGTTTCAAAAACAACAAGAATACTTTTCCCCATAATAGTTACCGTTGTTGCAGGTCTTGTAGCACCCTCCTCGGTTGCACTTGTAGGCTTCTTAATGTTCGGTAACCTTATAAGAGAATGCGGCGTGCTTGATTCCTTGGGCGAAACCGCACAAAAGGTTTTAGCAAACCTTGTTACCATATTCCTTGGTATTACCATTGCAACAAGAATGAACGGTGTAGACTTCTTAAAATGGAACACACTTCTTATTCTTGGCTTAGGTCTTATTGCATTCGTATTTGATACTGCGGGCGGTATTCTTTTTGCAAAGTTCTTAAACCTTTTCTTAAAGAAAAAAATCAATCCTATGATTGGTGCGGCAGGTATTTCTGCATTTCCCATGTCAGGCCGTGTTGTTCATAAGATGGCGTTAAAGGAAGATCCTAACAACTTTATTTTGATGCAGGCAATAGGTGTAAACGTTTCCGGTCAGGTAGCTTCTGTTATCGCGGGCGGTATTATACTTAGCTTCTTCGGGTAAGGAGGTAGAAATATGAATATAAAGGCATTTATTGATAGCCTCAGCTTTATGGGCATTGGTATGGCAAGTATCATTATCGTTATAGGCGTGCTTATTGTTTCAGTATTACTTTTAAACCTTTTTACAAGCAAGCGTGTTAAAACCGTAAGCAAAATACTTCTTGTATTTTCATTGCTGATGGTACTTATCGGAATTTCAATATTAAATATGTGATAAAAAAAGAAGTATAGAAAACCTATACTTCTTTTTTATATTTTGCGGGCGTTAAGCCCGTTTCTTTTTTAAACTGCCGTATAAAATGATATTGGTCGGTATATCCCGTCATTTCGGCTATTTCTGTAATAGAACGATCGGTGTTTAAAAGCAAGTCCTTGGCGTATTCGATTCTTGCAAAAATACTGTCCTTTATAGGTGAAGTGCCAAACACCGATTTATACACGCTGTGAAAACGCGAAGGACTTAAATTGCACGTTTCAGCAAGCTCGTTTATGGAATGGTGCTTTTCAGGCTCAATAAGAATTTTTTGCCGTACAAGCCTTAATTTATCAATATTTTTTTGCGGAATACGGGGCACGGTATTGTTAATTAAACGGGAAAGCGTACAAAAAAACTGCGTTACAAGGGCATCGGTCATCACACCTTTAAATTGGTTGGCGGATAAAACCTCAAGCTCAATCTTATAAAAAAGTTCGGAAATAAAGGCGGTTTCCCGTGGATAGAAGGGTTCGTTTACAGGTATTGAAAAGGTATCTATAAGCTCCTGTATTGAACTGTCGGCGTGAAACCAATTATGCAAAAGGTTATCCGCGCTTTTAAAAAAGTGGGGTGTGTTGGGGGTTAAAAGAATGCACGCACCCGTTTTTATCTTGTAGAAATTATCGTTTATCCACATATCAACGGGAGTAATAAAGTGCAAAAAAATGTAGTTGGTATGTCCCTGCGGGCGCTTAAGAAAAAAACCATTCTTTTCGGGATAATCGTGTTTAATTTTTAAAATATTTATCATAATATCACCTTATTAAGTTTACTATAAACAGTAGGATATGTCAATTTTTTAATACTAAAATACATTTATTTTTTTAAATAATGCTTGTATAATACTAAAAAAAGGAGGAATGCATATGATACCAAGAAGTGAACATCCAAAGCCCCAATTTATGCGTGAAAGCTGGGAAAACTTAAACGGAAAATGGGATTTTGAAATCGATCCTGCTTCCTGCGGTGCAGAAATAGGATTTTATAAAAGTGAGAAAAAGCTTAACAGTGAAATTATCGTTCCCTTTTGCCCTGAAAGCAAGCTTTCGGGAATAGAAGACGTTGGTTTTTACGATTGCGTTTGGTACAAGCGCAAAATAAACGTTAAAAAGGACGGCAGAATAATACGCCTTCATTTCGGCGCGGCTGACTACGAAACCACCGTTTACGTAAACGGAACGGTTGCAGGCACCCACACAGGCGGATACACCTCGTTCTTCGTGGATATAACCGACCTTGTAAACGACGGCGAAAACGAAATCTGCGTTCGTTGTGACGATGATATACGCTGTCACGTGCACCCCAGAGGCAAGCAAAGCTTCAGGTATTATTCTGCAGGCATCATCTACACACGCACCACAGGCATCTGGCAGACGGTGTGGCTTGAATACCTTGAGCGCGACCACGTGGAAAGCGTAAAATATTACCCCGATATTTTTTCGGGCTCAATAACAGTAAAAGCAAATTTTAAAGGTAAAAATAATTTCACCTTTACCGCCCTTTACGAAGGCGAAAAAATGGGCGAATATAAAATCGATAACGTGGGCGGTGAAATCACGTTCACGCTTCCCTTAAAGGAAAAGCATCTTTGGGAGGTTGGCTGCGGCAGGCTTTACGACGTTGAAATGTCCTTTGGAAAGGATGTGGTAAAAAGCTACTTCGGCTTAAGACAGGTGCGCCTTGACGGTATGCGCTTTTTGATAAACGAAAAATCAGTATTCCACCGTCTTGTACTTGACCAAGGCTTTTATCCCGACGGAATTTATACCGCGCCCACCGATGCGGATCTTAAAAAGGATATCGAGCTTTCGATTAAGGCAGGCTTTAACGGCGCAAGACTTCATCAAAAGGTTTTTGAAGAAAGATTTTTGTACCACGCTGATAAATTAGGATATATCGTGTGGGGCGAATTTGCCGATTTCGGTTTAGACCATACCGAACCGGATGCTATTCACCATATGCTTCCACAATGGATTGAAGCGGTTGACAGAGATTTTAACCACCCTGCAATCGTTGGCTGGTGTCCCATGAACGAGGTGTGGGACCTTCGTGATAAAAAACCCTTTGCCAAGAACGTTGAAAATATCTACTACGTTACCAAGGCAATGGATTCTACCCGTCCCTGCATCGATGCAAGCGGCGGTTTGCACACCGTAACTGACGTGTTCTGCGTTCACGATTACACGCAGGATCCCGAGGAATACAGAAAGAAATATCAGCCTTTTGCCGAGGGCGGACCCCTTCACGACAGGCTTTCGGAAAATAATCCAAGGTATAAGGGTAGGCATAAATATAACGGAGAAGCTTGCTTTATCAGTGAGTACGGCGGAATAGGCTTTGCGCTTGATGAAACGGCTTGGGGTTATGGTAAAAACCATCCCAAGACCAAGGAAGAATTCTATCAGCGCTTTAAGGGCCTTACCGACGTAATTCTTGATAATCCCAATATGTTCGGCTTGTGCTACACCCAGCTGACTAACGTTGAACAGGAGCAAAACGGCATTTACTTCTATGACAGAACAGAAAAATTTGACGTAACACCCCTTCGCGAAGCGCTTTCCAGAAAGGCTAAAATCGAAGAAGAATAAAATTTATACGTCGATAAACCCTTCCAAAAACATATGCCCCTGCATCTATTGCAGGGGCATATTTTCACGTTTGAAATATATCTGCCAATATCAGATACATTAACGTTCCTTGAACCAACAACTGCAATTTTCATAAAAAACCCCTGATAAATATTTAGTATACTTGATTTAAGTATACTAACCACATTATATCATAAAATAATCTTAAAATATACTTATATTAAGATTTTACGGAGATTTTTTATGAGAAATAAAAACAATAAGCATATTGGAATAGAAATTGATCCGGAGCTTCATTATAAGCTGCATCATATCTCAAAATATTACGGTCGTTCAGCAAACGGAGAAATACTTTATTTGATAAGGCAAGAAATAAAGGAATTTGAAAAAAGCGAAGGAGAAATTAAAATTCCGCAAGCATCGGAAACAAAATGAACAAATTTTGCGGTCTGTAAAAAGGCGCTTATGTTTTTTGACATAAGCGCCTTTTGTTTTTTTATTCTGTATTGCAATCGAAGCGCTGCGTTTTTTCGGCAGGCACCAACGGGGCGCCTTTAATGGTTTTTGCGCTTATATTCCGTTGGTGTTAAGCCTGTTACCGCTTTAAACACCCGTGAAAAATGCTGAATATTCAAAAAACCGCAGGCATCGGCAACCTCTGCCATACTTGAGTGATCGCCGATTATAAGGCCCTTCGCCTTTTGTATTTTAAGGTGCGTTATATATTTGACCGGGGGCATACCGAATTTTTTTGTAAAAATCTTTCTGAAATACACCGTGCTAATACCGCAAAGGGCGGCAAGGTGTGCGTTTTCGGGGGTGGAAAGTGAAAGATTTTCTTCAATATAGCTTATTGCAGGGGCAATTAAAAGCGCATCGCGTGGTGAAGAATATTCCTTATACGAATATTCCAACAACTTTTCAATAAGCTTATAGCCATCGGCAAGCAACGAAACGTGCTGATATTCGTTTTTAAAGTTAAGAGTGTGCTCAAGCCGTGAAAAAATAGTAAGGATTTCGTCAAGCGAGGAAACGGGTATACACAAAATTTCGGGGGGCACGGGGGAAACGTCAAGCTCTATCATAAGGCATTCGCCTTCTTCTTTTAAAACGTAGCTGTAATCACTGCCCTCGGGCAGAATGCAGATATGGGCAGGATCGGAAACGATTGTTTTTTCGCCCTGCAAATAGTGGGTCAAGCCCCGTGTTTTTATGGTAACGGCGGTATGATCACGGGTTTTTCGTGTTGACCTGAACCCCTTTTTTACGTTTATTCGGTTACACGCAATAACTTTGTTGATTATCATATCGCACAAATAGTTTTTCAAGTTAAAATCACCTTCTTAACAGTATTATAGGCAATTTTGGCAAAAAAGTAAATAAAAATGTGTATCATTTTGTATAAATAATATCATTATGATTATTTACATATGCAAAAAAGGGATGTATAATTTTAACAAGAAACGGAGGTTTTAAATATGCAAGCATCATTTAAGAACGCACCCGCACCCGTTGCGGCAAGCGTAGTAAGGGAACGCACCGTAAAGGAGGCTATTTCCGCCATCAAAAACAGCTTTCACGCAGGCGCAGGGGCAATAGATCTTCACATTTCCTGCCTTGAAAAAGAATATCAGAACGTTGATAGCATCAGGCAGATAATTTCGACAACCCATTTGCCCATACTCGCTTTAAACTATAACCACAATTACGATTATACCACCTATGAGGATACGGAAGAAAACCGCATACGTCTGCTTGAAATAGGCGCTGAAGCAGGTGCTTCCTGCGTTGATATGCAGGGATATTCCTTTAACCTTGACGTTAAAACACGCTTTCAGGAGGAATATGCCACAAGCGATATGCTTTTTGCAAAAAAGAAGCCGATGGAAGTGGCACTTGATCCTGAAACGGTAAAAAAACAGATGGATTTTATTGATAAAATGCACGCGCAGGGTACCGAGGTTTTAATTTCCTGTCACACACAGGTAAACCTTAACACAGAGGAATGCGTTTCCCTTTGTAAGCTTTTAGAAACACGCAATCCCGACATCATAAAGCTTGTAATTCCCTGCAACACCGATGAGGAATTGGCAGAAAACTTTAAAACCATGATAACGCTTAAAAAGGAAATTACGTCCTGCAAAATACATTTCCATTGTTCAGGCAAAAAGGGCAAGATAACAAGAATTGTAAACCCCATGCTTGGTGCGCATCTGGCATTCTGCGTTGAACGCTACGGCGCAGGCTCGCATCACGAGCAGTTAGACTTAAGAAGCTTTGCAACGGCTATAAGAGAGCTTGACTGGAGGGAATAAAATGAAAAGAAAGCAGATAATTTTTACAAAACCCAAGACCGCTGAATTTCTTGACAGCGAGATATCTGTAAATTTGCCTGACGAGGTTATGGTTAAAATGGATTACACCATAATTTCGGGGGGCACGGAAAAAGCAAATTTGTTAGGCTTGCAATCGGTAGCGGGGGTAAACAAGTTTCCCATTTCCCTTGGCTATTGCGGTGTGGGCACGGTTATTGAAACGGGCGAAAGCGTAACGAAGTGCAAAAAGGGTGACCGTGTGCTTGTTTATCACGGCGTTCATTCAAACTACAACGTGCGCAGGGATTTTGAGATTTTTCCCATAAAGGAGAACATTGATTCCCTTGAAGCCGCATTCATTATAATTGCTGCCATGGGCCTTGGCGGCGTAAGAAAGCTTGAAGCCGAGCTTGGCGAAAGCGGAATGGTTTTCGGGCTTGGTATTTTAGGAATGTTTTCAATCGAATTTATGCGCACAAGCGGACTTTATCCCATAATTGCGGTAGATCCCGACCCCAAAAGGCGTGAGCTTGCATTAAAGCTTGGTGCAGATTTTGCTTTGGACCCCACGAAAGATGATTTTAACCAACAGGTTCTTGAAATTACCGATGGCAAAAAGGTTAAAAACATCGTCGAGGTTACAGGTCTTGGCAAGGCGCTTGAACAGGCGCTTGAAAACGTAAGCTATATGGGCAGAATTTCGCTTTTAGGTTGCACAAGAATTTCTGATATGCAGATAGATTATTACAAGCAGGTGCATTGCCCCGGTGTAAAGCTTGTGGGCGCGCACAACTTTGTTCGTCCTAAAAAGGAGAGCTATCCGCACCATTGGACAATGGAAGACGATTGCAGAGCCATTGAGCAGCTTATCTATTCAAAGCGCATCGACGTAAAGTCCATAATTTCAAGAATATGCGATCCCAAGGATTCGCCGCAGATTTACGATGAGCTTGTAACAAGCAACTGCTTCCCTCTTGGAACGGTATTTGATTGGCGGAATTATTGATATGGAAGGTCTTTTAATTAAAAACGGAAGCGTTTTATGTGAAGACGGCTTTAAAAGGGCTGACGTACTGTTTGATTATTCGGTACAAAAAATCGGCGAAAATATCGAGCCTGTAAAAAACCGCACGTTTGATGCGGAAAAAATGCTTGTGTTGCCCGGTCTTATCGATACCCATATGCATATGAAGAACGTTACCATCGACTTGTTTGGCACGGATGCTTCTGCCGCGTGCTTTCCTAACGGCGTTACCTGCGCTGCAGAGGCGGCAGCCTGCTTTAACGATGAAGCGTTTCTTGATACGTTCTCGGTAAAAACCGTGGTTTTCGTGGGCGGCGAAATTAAGAACAACCGATTTGCTTCCAATAAGATCGATTACAAAAAATACGGAAAAAGGGCGCTTGGTATCAAGCTTTTTTACGATGCCGCGTCTTATAACGTAAGGGATATCACTCCTTTAAAGGAAGCAGTTAGCTTTGCTAAAGATAACGGCTTAAAGGTAATGGTTCATACAACGGGCACTCCCGTTCCTATGATGGAAATAGTTAATGCCTTAAATAAGGGCGATATTTTAACCCATGCGTTTCACGGGGGCGAGAATAATTCGCTTCAGGATGACTTTCAGTGCCTTTTGTACGCAAAGGAAAAGGGCGTCATTGTTGACGCCGGCTTTGCGGGTCACGTGCATACTGATTTTAACGTGCTGAAGACTGCGATTGAAAAGGGAATTTTTCCCGATACGGCAGGAAGTGATATTACCCGTTCAAGCGCATTCATACGCTCGGGAAGCTACGGTCTTAATTATTGTATGAGTATTCTGCGCACCTTGGGTATGCCTGAAAACGAAATATTCAAGGCGGTAACGGTTAATGCGGCAAGGGCGCTTAACAAGCAGGGCGAATGGGGCGAATTAAAGGTAGGCAGTACCGATGCGTGCGTGCTTTCGCTGTGCGATAAGGGCTACTCCATTACCGATAAATTCGGGAACACGGTTTCCGACAGTAAAAGCTATTGTACCAATTTAACTGTTGTAAACGGTGATGCGGTATTTAGTAGGTAGGTAAAAATATGATAAAAATAGGGCAGATAGGTATTGGCCACAACCACGGCGATGCAAAAATGCTTGCGGTACGCAAGTTCCCCGAGCTTTTTCAGGTAATCGGCTTTTCCGAGGACGATGAACGGGTTTTTAACGAACGCAGTACAAGGCGTGCCTACGACGGACTTAAACGGCTTTCAACCGAAGAAATAATTGAAGAGTGCGACGCAATTTTAGTTGAAACCGAGGTTCCTCGGCTTACGGAATACGCACAAAAATGCGTTGAAAGGGGCAAGCATATTCACCTTGATAAGCCGGGAAGCACGGACACCTTGGAATATAAAAAAATGCTTGATACCGCAAAAAAGAACGGATGTATCGTTCAGCTTGGCTATATGTACCGCTACAACAACGGCGTTAAAAGGGCAATGGAATTGTATAAAAGCGGTGCGTTAGGCGAAATTACCATGATAAACGCTGAAATGAGCACGTATCACGGTGCGGAATACAAAAAATGGCTTTCCACCTTCCAAGGCGGAATAATGTACATTTTAGGAAGCCACTTAATCGACCTTGCGGTGTACTTTCTTGGTGAACCAAAGAAGATAACCTCGTTTTTTAAGCATTCGCTTCTTGACGGGGTGGATTTTCCCGATAACGATCTTGCAATTTTAGAATACGACAGGGCAATAGCACGTATTTTTGCTTCAAGCGTTGAGGTAAACGGGTGGGGCAGAAGGCAGCTTTTCATTTCGGGCACCAAGGGCTCGATAGATATTAAGCCTATCGAAAACGATATCGTGGTTTACGAAGCGTTTTCAAAGGATTGCACACACGCTTATAGTGATATGAAGGTGCGTGCGGATATTAAGGATATAAACAAGGATTCAAGATATGATGAGATGATGACGGATTTCTATGAATACGTGAAGGGAACAAAGGAAAATCCGTTTAGTTATGAACATGAGCTTCTTGTTCAAAAAACAATAAATAAAGTAATCGAAGGAGATAAAAAATGAACAAAAAAGTATTGGTTTTAGGCTCAACAGGCGCAATGGGACAGTATCTTGTTCCGTATCTTGCGGATATGGGTCATCACGTTACCGCGGTTTCTCTTGATGATGAAATTCCCTATAACGAAAACGTTACCTGCATAAAGGGAAATGCCAAGAATATTGAATTTTTAACCTCGCTTCTTGAACAGCATTTTGACGGCGTAGTTGATTTTATGACGTACGTTAGACGGGAGTTTTTTGACTATTACAAGCTGTTTTTGGATAACACCGATCATTATATATTTCTTTCATCCTGCCGTATATATGCTGATGAAGAGGTTCCCGTCAGGGAAACATCACCCAGATTGCTTGATGCATCAACGGATAAAGCGCTTCTTGCTTCAGACGATTATTGCATATTCAAAGCAAAATCAGAAAACATTTTAATGTTTTCCGAGTATAAAAACTGGACGATCGTGCGCCCTGCAACAACGTTCTCAAAAATGAGGTATCAGCTTGTTACCTTGGAAGCAAACAACACCGTTGGCAGAGCGCGCTGCGGTAAAAAGGTAGTGCTTCCCATTCAGGCGAAGGATAAGCCTGCAACGTTAAGCTGGGCAGGTGACGTTTCAAGGATAATATCAAGGCTTCTTTTTAACGATAAAGCAAAGACTCAGGCATACAACGTGTGCTCCAGCGAAAGTCGTACATGGGGTGAACTTGCCGATTATTATAAAAAAATATGCGGTCTTGAGTCGGTGTGGGTTGACAAAGAAGAATATTTAAGTATAATAAATCCTGATAAGCCTGATCACGTGCGTTGGCAGCTTGAATATGCAAGATTATTCCACCGCATTACCGATAACAGCAAGGCGTTAGAGGTAACGGGGCTTAAACAGGAAAGCTTCTTAAGCGTTTACGATGCGTTAAAGATGATGATAGAAGCAGTTCCTGAAGGATACGTGTTTAAGGAAAACGAAATTGATAAGCGTATGGATAAGTATATCGAGGAGCATAAATTATGAAAGCAATGCTTGTTGACGAAAATCAAAACCTTATCTGGTCAGACGTTGACGATCCGGTAATGAAGGATGACGAGGTTATTGTAAAAATAAAGGCGGCGGCTTTAAACCGTGCCGATTTGTTACAAAGACAGGGAAAATATCCTTCGCCTGAAGGCTGTCCTCCATGGATGGGTCTTGAAATTTCGGGCGAAATAATAAAAATGGGCGATATCGCCAAGGAAAAATGCAATTTTAGCGTGGGCGATAGCGTGTGCGCGCTTTTAGGCGGCGGCGGATACGCCCAATACGTTTCGGTAAAGTATGATATGCTTATGCCCATTCCCAAGGGATTAACGTATATTGAGGCGGCGGCTATCCCCGAAGCCTATGCAACGTCATATCTCAACCTTTTTATCGAGGGCAATCTTAAGGAAGGTCAGACTGCGTTTATCCCTGCAGGCGCGTCAGGGCTTGCAAGCGTTGCAATTCCTATGGCAAAGGCGTTTGGCGCAAGAGTAATAACAAGCGTTTTGTCTGACGAAATTCGCCAAAAGGTTAAAAAAACAGGCGCAGATATTATTATAAACTCCACAACCGAGGACGTTGCCGAAATACTTAAGCAGGAAGAAGCAAACGGACACCCCGTAAACGTTTCAATGGACTGTCTTTCAGGCGAAACCTTGGGTAAAAGCCTTCCGTATATGGCGCGTGGCGGCTACTGGATAGTAATTTCTACCCTTGCAGGCGTTACTACCGAGGTACAGCTTCGTCCCCTTTTAACAAAGGGTCTGCACCTTGTGGGAAGTATGCTTCGTAACCGCACACCCGAATTCAAGGCGTTTATTTTAAGTGAACTTGTTGAAAAGGTTTTTCCCAAAATAGAAGCGGGACTTATAAAGCCCGATATATATAAGGTGCTTCCCATTGAAGAAGCGCGTGAAGCCCACGCAATTTTAGAGCGTGGCGAAAACATAGGTAAGGTGGTATTAAAACTTGACTGAAACACTTCTTTTAACACTTCAAAAAATCTTTGTGCTTTTTATGTTTATCTTTGTGGGATACGTTATTGCACGCAAAAGTCTTGTGCCCAAGGAAAGTGCAAAAACACTTTCGTACATCGGTACAAACGTGTTTTTTCCTGCATATCTGATAAACAATCTTGCCGTTAATTTTACGGTAGAAAAGCTTTCGGGGGATATCACCCTGTTTTTGTGGGGAATCGTGTTCCTTGTTTCTGTGCTTGTGGTGGCAGTTTTGCTTGCAAAGGCGCTTAAAAACAAGGAAATGCCTCAAAATACGCTTATCTACATTTTTGCATTTTCCAATTACGGTTACTTTGGTTATCCCGTTATGGAAAAGGTTTTCGGCAGTGAATTTGTTGCAAAGACTATCGTGTTTGCGCTTACCTCAACAATAGCAATTTCCTCGCTTGGCTATTTTTTGCTTATGGGTAAGGGCAACGGTGTGTTAAAGACGTTGCTTTCACCAACGATTATCGCCATTCTTATCGGCGGAACACTTGGCTTAACAGGTCTTGGTGTTAAAATGCCTTCGTTTGTAAGCGATCTTTTCTCCGTTGCAAGCGATTGTATGAGCCCTATTTCAATGCTTTTGACGGGTATCGTTTTAGGTAAGTTTTCTGTGGGTCAGTTGTTTAAAAGCCCACGTGCATACCTTATTTCGTCGGTTAGACTTATTCTAATGCCTGCCATCACCATTGGAGTGCTGATGCTTTTGGGTGCAAAGGGATGGCTTTTTGCCATTCCCGTTATAATCACCGCAATGCCTGTGGGTATGAACACCGTTCTTTTTACCGAAGCAGGCGGAAGGGATTCCTCCGAAGGCGCACGCATCTGCTTTATTTCGTACATAATGGGCATTATAACCATTCCCGTTGCGTTCGCTTTAGCAGGCGCGCTTATGTGATTTAAAATGAAAAACGACCTCTTGCTAAAAACAAGAGGTCTTTTTTTATCCCAATTTTTTTCGTAGCTTTTCAAGCACCTTCGTTTCTATTCTTGATATCTGCACCTGCGAAATCCCCATTATATCGGCGGTCTTGGTCTGTGTAAGGTCTTTAAAATACCGCAAAAGAATTATCTTCTTTTCCCGTTCTTCAAGCTGGTCAAGGCATTGGTAAAGAGCAAGCTTATCGGTAACGGTGGCTTTTTCTTGCCTGTCGGCAATAACGTCCTTTAAGGAAGCACCCGCCTCGTCAAAAACAGGCTCGTCAAGGCTTTTTAGCGTCTGCATACTTTCAAGGGCAAAAAGCACGTCCTCAAGGGGAACCCCAATTTCGTTTGCAATGTCCGTTGCGCCCGGCTCCACCGCAAGCGTAAGCGACAGCTTCTGCCTTGCGTAGCGTATTTTCTGCTGAAGCTCCTTTAACGAGCGTGGCATTTTTACCGAATTATTATCACGGACAAACCGCTTTACTTCGCCGTTTATCATTGGCACCGCATATGTGGAAAAGCGCACGTCAAAGGAAGTATCAAAACCCTTTATTGCCTTGATAAGCCCAAGATTGCCCACCTGAAAAAGATCGTCGTAGTCGCTTCCGCGTGAAAGATAGTGCTTCACAATGGATTTAACAAGGGGCGCGTTTTCGTTCACAAGGGTATCAAAAGCGCACTTGTCACCATTTTGTGCCGCACGGATCAGAAGAACGGTGTTTTCGTGGTTTCTCAATTTTTACCACCTAACTTTTTTTGCATTACTATGCGCGTACCCTCGCTTAAAGCCGAAACCACCCTCACCTCATCCATAAAGCTTTCCATAACGGTAAAGCCCATGCCGGAGCGGGTGCCGTCGGTACAGGTGGTAAAAAACGGCTCGCGCGCCTTTAAAACGTCGTTTATGCCCTCACCGTCGTCAATAATTTCAACGGTTACTGAGCTTCCCTTTAGCACAAGCCGCATCTCAATTTCTCCTACGGTGTTGGGGTATCCGTGAACAATGGCGTTTGTAACCGCTTCGCTTACGGCGGTTTTGATGTCGCAAAGCTCGGTAACCGTGGGGTTAAGGGGCGCAACAAACGCCTGAACACACATTCTTGCAAAGCCTTCGTTTTGCGAAAGCGATAAAAACTTTACGGTCGCGGTGTTTTTCATTAACAAACCTCCTTTTGCAGCTGGGGAATAAGGGAATATACCCCCGAAATTTTTAAAATACGGTCAATACCTTCGCTTGCGCCTACAATGTACAGCTTGCGTGTGGCAAATAGCTTGTATCTGCCAAGCAGCACGCCTATTCCGCTCGAATCCATAAACGTAAGCGCCGAAAGATCAAAAACAATTATTTCGGCACCGCTTTTAAGAATTTCGTTATCCAACCTTTTGCGCATTCTTTCTGCGCTGTGGTGATCAAGCTCACCCTCAAGCTTAAGTATAAGCTTCATATAAATCAACTCCTTAAAAACATCATATCAAATTTTAAAAAAACTTTCATTAACTAATAAAGACGGATAAGTTCTATTTTTAGCAAAAAATGCGATTGAATTTTTTTAATAAATGTATTGCCGAATTTTTTATTATGTGTTATAATGTATCTCGTAATATAAGCCGGTGTGTTGGAACTGGCAGACGAGACGGACTCAAAATCCGTTGTCAGCGATGGCGTGTGGGTTCGAGTCCCACCACCGGCACCAACAAAGAAACCTGATTTGTCTACCTGACAAATCAGGTTTCTTTGCGTGATGCGTTCCTTGCGGAACGTGATGCACACTGCGTGTGTGATGCAGGCTTCGCCCGTGATGCACGCCTTCGGCGCGTGCACGAAACGCATCGCATCACCTATCACAGCGCAGCTGCATCACTTATAACTTACTTGCAAAACAACTTAATTTGTGATATGATTTAATTAGACAAACTTGAATTGGACGGAGGTAATAAAATGATTACGATTTTTACTCGGAAAGAATTACTGGTTACATATGATTTATGATCTCGCAGAAACACAATTAAGCCTTAAAAGATATCCTTCGACTGATGACTATTGTGAGTATTTAAAATGTAAATTTAAAAAAATAAGTTTGTTGCTGTAGTAGAAGAAGATGCGACACATCTAACACAAGGTGAAACAATTGTTTTTCATAAAATAAGAGGATAAAAAGTACAGAAAAATAGCAATAACAGGAGATTACTATAATGACGAAGAGTAAAAGATTGTTGATTTCATTATTAGTTTGTTTTTGTGTGATTTTTTTAATGTTGATAATTTATGCTTTTGTTCCATATTTCTATGCAGGAGATTTTTGTCTCGAAGATTATCAAACAGATATTGCTGAATACTCAACCGAAAAAGTTGCTTCATCAAATAATTCAACAGAAATTAATAACGCACGCACCGCAAGCGCCTATGTGGATGAGCTGTTGAAAAAGGATGGCTTGGCAGATAACGTTAACCATGTTAATATAGTTTATTACGATAAAGCAAACAACGCTTGGTTAATTAAAAGTCGGAACAGATTTGTTATGTTTAACGGAACGCTTTACGAAGGCGCTACAACAATAATTGATGAAAACGGCAATGTGCTGATGGCATATATCGGAACGTAGACTGATAAAGCTTCGTCGAAACAAAAAAGCAAGATAAATAATTTATGTAGTTTCATAAAAAGGTGAGTTTATGTTTGATTTGATTATTAAAAACGGAACGGTAATTGACGGAATGGGAAGCGAAGGCTACCTTTCGGATATCGGCATCAAGGATGGAAAAATAGCGTGCATAGCTAAAAATCTGACCGACGGCAAAAGGGTTGTTGATGCAAGCGGACTTATGGTGACCCCCGGTTTTATCGATTCCCACAGCCATTCGGATGAATCCGTGCTTCAGTTTCCTGAGCAGATCGAAAAGGTCGAGCAAGGCATAACCTCTTCGATTACAGGCCAGTGCGGTATGTCAAAGGCACCTACATCCAAGGAACAGCTTGCATACGGTACAGACAATGAAATATATAAAACTATGGGCGAATTTATAAACGCGCTTGAAACCGTTTCCATGGGCGCAAATATGAAAACGTTTATCGGTCACGGTGCTTTAAGGCGTGCGGTGGTTGGTGACTATGACGTGGAGCCCACCGCGGCACAGCTTAAAGAAATGGCTCAGCTTTTAAAGGAAGGCATCGAAAACGGCGCGCTTGGCATTTCATTCGGCCTTATCTATGCACCCGGCTGCTTTGCCGAAACAGATGAGATCGTGTATCTTGCCAAGGTGTGCAAGGAAGCAGGCGGAATGCTTTCGGCACACATCAGGGATGAGGGTTACAGGCTTGTGGAGGCAGTAGAAGAGTTTTTGACCGTTATAAAAAGATCGGGCGCAAAAGCGGTATTTTCGCACCACAAGGCAATGTTCAAGGAAAATTGGGGTTTGGTAAACACCACCCTTAAAATGATTGACAATGCAATAAACGAAGGTTACGATATCTACCTTGATATGTACCCCTACACCGCATCACGCACTTCAGTTGCGGCAAGATTCGTACCCAAGGAATATCATTCGGGGGGAGTGGAAAAGCTTACCGAAAGGCTTAGCGATCCTGCCTGCCGTGAGGAAATTAAAAAAATCAACCGTGCAAAGTTCGGCGCGGATGACGACCTTAGCTGGACGCTTATTACAAACTGTGAAAACACCAACGCCTATGACGGCTTAAGAATAAACGAAATAGCCCAAAAGCTTAATAAGGACGTTTACGATACGGTGTTCGATATAATTATCGAAAGCAAGGGAACTGCGCAAGCGTGCTATTTCTTAATGAACGAAGACGATTTAAAAACCGTGCTTAAGCACGAAAGATGTATGATTTGTACCGATTCGAGCGTGCGCGGCACAAAAAATGCGTATCACCCAAGGCTTCGCGCCTCGTTCACCCGTGCAATAGCAAGATACGTCAGGGAAGAACAAACCGTTTCTTTAGCTGAAATGATAAGAAAAATGACCTCACTTCCCGCGTCCGTTTACGGCCTTAAAAATAAAGGCGTTATTAAGGAAGGCTTTGACGCCGACCTGTGCGTTTTCGATTTTGAAAAAATCAAAGACCGTTCCGATTACACTTCTTGCCATCTTCGCGCCGAAGGACTTAACTACGTTATCGTCAACGGCACAGTCGTTGTTGAAGATGCTATATTTGGCGGCGATGCGCTTCCCGGCAAGTATATTAGGTAAAGCGCAATAAACTCTTTAAATGGGTGTTGCGGGTAGTGAATATATGGTTAAAAAACAAAAAGCACTGCAAAAGGCTGCTTCTCATAAGGAAGTTTACGCCTATTTTGTAGGGACAGGCGTCCTCGACTGTCCGAAAAGACAAAAATTTGATACGCAGAAACAAAAAGATAACCCCGACAGATTTTAAGGTCTGTCGGGGTCATTTAGTTTATATAAATAAATATGCTCCCTTAAATTGAAATCCGCATGATTTTACAGTGTTAAAAGATGCGATATTGTTTTTTACACAACTATAACAATAAACCATATTTTCATTTGTAGCACATATCGCTGAAAGCAATCGTTTAGCGTATCCTTTTTCACGTTGCATTCTAGTTACATATATGTTTATTGTTGATATGCCTTGGTTCTTTTGCTCAAAAGATTGCACAAATCCAACTAAACTATTATCTATAAACAATCCAAGATTTATTGTATTGGTATCATTTATGTAATCGTTGTAATATTCCAAAAATTCTCTGGCAATATTTTGACCGATTTGATTATCGTCGGTCTCGTATGAACAGCACTCTTTAACACATTCATAATCATCTATTGTTAGTTGACGAACAGATTGGTCGCTGTATGGGCAATATTCTCGCGCAAGTTTATATGCACCGCGTTTGTCCTTTAATTTTTCAGGTATGGTATTCCAAGTAAGTACCATAAGGTTTTCAGTATCTGAAGCCATAAACTTTGATACTTCCTCTATTGCAGAAGAAAGATCAGATTCAGCGCTTATGGCATGGATTTGCCAGTTAGAACCACTTTTTACAACAAGACACCCATAAGTCATATATATGTCAAGAGCAATTTCTCCTGAAAAATTATCATAATAAATGTAAGATTGTTCCTGTGAAACGTACTGCGCTTCGGAAGAAAAAAACACTTCTCTTGCTTGGCTTAAAGAAATTCGATTCATATTGTATGCTCCCATATTAAGTTCTTATTTATCGTTTTGTTTTATCGCCAGTTTCGCCTTTGTATTACAAAGGCACATCGGGCAAAGCCCATACCCCTAAAGAAGAACGAGCGCATCCAAAGGCTCTCCCTTTGGGAGAGCTCCTGCAATAGCGGGTGAGAGGGTTCTTTGCACACGGTTGAGCCCTCTCCGTCGGCTTCGCCGCCACCTCTCCCGACGGGAGAGGCATTTCGCAAACTTCATTATAACACAAATCGGCAGAGAAAACAATATCTCTGCCGAAATTTGTTTGTTGCGGACAGTCGAGGACGCCTGTCCCTACGAGTAAACATCCTTATGAGAACCAGCCTAAAGCAGTGCTTTTTGTTTTTATCATTCGTGGCAAAGCCACACCGAACTTATTACTTCTTACCTCTTACTTATTACTTTCCAAAAAATCCTGAATGCAAATTTAGGTAAGAGTGAAGAAGTAATAGGTAATAAGTAAAAATCCTGAACGCGTTCGCATTCAGGATTTTTGGGTGTTTTGAACTTAATAGCACGAATGAAATGTGTCTGAAAACAGAGGATTGTCTTAATTTGATAATGATTTATAATTGTACTGCATAGATAAATTTATAAAGCCTTCACACACATTTTGATTAACAACTTTAAATCCTAAATTCTTCCAAAAACTACAGCCGGAAATATTGTTATCCTGTACCGACAAACAAAACTTTTCAATAACAGTGTTAGAAAAAGAATTAAATAGTGCTCTAATTACCTTTGTACCTATCCCCTGTTTTTTAAACTCTTCATTCATCAGAAAAAGCCCAATATAAAATGTCTGTTCATCAGGATAACCATATAATGCAAAGAGAGAACAAACAGGTTTTCCGTTATACAAAACTCCTATGTTATACACATTTTCCTTTGGAAAATCATTTGGACAATATTCAATTGTTTCAGTGATAGTTTCTTTAGTTGCTACTTGTCCGTCTGTCAACATATAATATTCTTTATTGCAATAGAAAATTTCTTCATATTTCTCATAGTTATCTATTGTAATCCGTTCTATAACAAACTCAGGTAACCGCAACTGCATATTTTCGTATAAATTCATTCGTTTACACCATTTTTAATTATTTGTTCAATTTGCTTTTTGCAGTCTTAATCGAAGCAATCAATAATATACGAATAGTCGAACAAGTTTTATCAATAGACTTATATGTTGTTTCATCAATATAGTCAGATTTTAAAAGCATTTCAAGCCATTTTCCCGTTTCGTTTGCTTCTTTAAGTGCAATTTCGAGTTTAGCAATGAAATCGGCTCGGCTATGACCGTATTTGCTTTCTGCAATATTAGCACAAACACTTGTTGCACTTCTGCCGATTTGATTTGAAATAACAGTTTCGTGTTTTGCCCTTAATTCTTTTGTGAGTTTCAAAACATCAACAGATAACTGCATAGATAAATCAGAAAGCTTATCCTCTTTCATTACTATCACCTCTCATATAGCATAAATTATACCATAAGTTTGCGCCAAGCGCAACATCGTTGATGCAAAGCATCACATCGTTTTTGACAAAGTCAAAACATCGTTTATGGCGTTAGCCATAACATCGTTTTTTGTCCGCAAGCGGAATGATGTTGACCTAAAGGTCAAATGATGTTTGCGGTTTCACCGCAAAACGATGTTGTGTCCTTGCGGACACAAACACAAAAAATAAAGCACTTCCGAAGAAATGCTTTATTTTTTGGAGCTACCTGCCGGAATCGAACCGGCGACCTGTTCATTACGAGTGAACCGCTCTACCGACTGAGCCAAGGTAGCAATAATATCATATCTATTATAGCAAAAATTTTTCTTTTGTCTACTTAAAAATGATGTTTACATATAAAAAAGTTCAAATAGGTACTTGAAAACCATTTGCAACAATAGTATAATATCTTAAGTAGCACAGGAGGTTTACTATGTATAAAAAATACAGACCTTGCGACGTTGATATTTTTTCAAGTAAAGAACATAAAAATCCTTTTCTGGATGTTTCGGTTACGGGAACGTTTACTCACGTTGAATCGGGCGAAACAATCACCGTTCCGGGATTCTGGAAGGGCGAAAATAAATGGTGCGTACGCTTTTGCCCCACGTTGACGGGGGAATGGCGCTACGTTACAGAAAGTAACGATCTTACCCTTAATTCAACGGGAATTATAACCGTTACGGAAAACGATAAAAAAACGCTTCTTGATAAGCACGGCTTTTTAAGGCTTTCAAAAAACGGAAGATACTTTGAATATGCTGACGGGACTCCGTTTTTCTGGGTGGGTGATACCCATTGGCAAGCAACGGATATTGCGCCCCTTGATAAGTGCAATTACCCCGATTGCGAATGTTCTAATATGTTTGAGCATTGTTTAAAAAAGCGCAAGGAACAGGGGTACAATATATATCAGACCTATCCCTCGGGCGCTGATAACGACGGCGGCGGTGCGGTGCGCACTAATTGGTGGAAGGAAAAGTACACGCTTATTGACCCCGAAGCCTTTAATCAGGTGTTCGATAAGAAGATGGAGCTTCTTCTTGAATACGGCTTCACCGTTGTAATGGGGCTTGGTGTACACCTTATAACACCCACGGCAATGGGTGATGCGTTAAGCTTGTTTGCAAAATATATGGTTGCGCGGTACTCGGCGTATCCTGTTTTATGGATAGTGGGGCAGGAGATCGATGCCTGCCATTTTAATATGCAAGAGGAAAATCACCGCATATGGAACCGTGCGGCAGAAACTATATATAAGTTCGACGGGCACAAGCGTCCCCTTGGCACACACCTTATTTCAAGGGAATATTTTGATGAGCGCTCTTCTTCGCCTGAATACGAAAAAGCACCGTGGCATCAGTGGTGGGCACTTCAGGCAGGGCACAGGCGCGAATGTAATGAGCCTACGCTTCGCAAAAAGACCAAGCTTGAGGGCTATTACAGAAATTCTGAAAAAACTTACGTTGAAACCGAATCGTTTTATGAGGATCTTCGTTGCAGCGCCGAGAATTTTAAGTACGGCGCGGCACTTTCCACAGGCTATGAATTAAGCCGTAATTCTGCTTGGCACGCGGTGCTTTCGGGCAGTCCCGGCTTCACCTACGGTGCGCATGGCGTGTGGGGTATGCGTTGGGATAAGGATGCGCGCTTTGGCGGATGGTGTGGCTCATATAATACTGAACCGTGGTATATGGGCATTGAAAAGCCGTTCGGTAACGAAATGCGCTTTATTAAAGAATTCTTTGAAAGTATCGATTTTACACGGCTTAAGCCATGCTTTTACGAAACGGAGTACGGCGAGTTTTCCGATTCGGAACGGGCGGTAATGGCAACGGATAAAAATTCGCTTTATCTTGTGTATCTTTACGGTAAGGCACAAATAACAGGCAAAATAAAGCGGCTTGACGGCAAAAAGCAATATTTCGCCTATTGGTTTGATACAAGAACGGGCGCATATATTTTTATTGAAAACTTTAAAGGAAAAACGGAGTACGAAATTCCTTTAAGGGCAGATAAAAACGATTGGCTTTTAGTTGTTTCGGATGCGCAGCTGAAGGTCAATTACCAAGGCGCGTTTTATAAAACTCAGGCGCTTGAAGCGCCCGAGGGTGTAGAACAGGGATTTAAAGCGTTCACCGTGTTTACCGATAACACCACGCATACGGAAAATCTTGAAAAAGGTGAATTGTGGCGTCCCTTTGCGGCGGATGCAAGCAATATTATCGAGCTTTCGTTTGATGATGAAATTCCGCTTTCGGCTATTAAGCTTGAGTTTGAAGAAAACAAGACAAAAGTGTATTCGTACCGTGTTGACGGTATTAAGGATAACAGAATTTACGTGCTTTCCGACCGCATAAGTGAAAAAACGGACAGGGTAATTTCTATTGACAGGCTTGAAGGTACGTTCAGGCAAATAAAAATCAACTTCCGTTCGGAAGAAGCATTTATCGACGATAAAAATACCGTTGCAGGTATAAAAAAAATAACAGTTTATAAAAAGGAGAACTAACTATGCCAAAGATTTTTAGACCGTTCGATATTGATATCGTTTCGGAAAATGACCATAAAAACCCGTTTCTTGACGTTGACGTAACGGGTACGTTCGTTCACGAGGAAACGGGCGAAAGAATCGTTCTGCCTGGATTTTGGAAGGGCAAAAACGTATGGTGCGTTCGTTTTGCACCCACTGAGTTGGGACGCTGGAACTATATTACCGACAGTAACGATAAGTCGCTTAATACTGCGGGCGCATTTACTGCAAGCAAAAACAGAGGCGAAACTGAAATTGATAAGCACGGCTTTGTTCAACTTTCAAAGGACGGAAGATACTTTGAATATGCTGACGGAACTCCGTTCTATTGGATGGGTGATACCAACTGGCAGGCACCCGATATTCACAGGCTTAATGAATGTAACTACCCCGGCTGTGAATGCTCCAATATGTTTAACCACATAGTTTCAAAAAGAAAATCACAGGGCTTTAATATATTCCAGACCTATCCTTCTGCTGCCGATAACGACGGTGGCGGCGGCAAGATACATATGTGGTGGAAGAAGCAGTACACCCTTATCGATCCCGATGCATTCAACGATAACTTTGACGTGAAGATGAATATTCTTCTTGCAAACGGCTTTACTGTGGCGCTTGGCTTGGGTGTGCATTCTGCAACACCTGTAATGGGCGATGCGTTAAGCTTGTTTGCAAAGTATATGGTTGCCCGTTACGCCGCATACCCTGTTATATGGATTACAGGACAGGAAATCGATATTCCTTACTTGCGCAAGGAAGAAGATTATCACCAAATCTGGCTTAATGCGGCTGAAACCGTTGCCAAGTACGATGGCTATAACAGACCTTTGGGTACCCACCTGTATTCAAGGGAATTCTTTGCCGAACGTTCCTGTTCACCTGAATACGAAAAGGCGCCCTGGCATCAGTGGTGGGCGCTTCAGGCAGGTCACAGACGTGATTGGGAGCCTGTTACAATGCGTCCCAAATCAAAATATCAGGGATATTGGGATAATTCAAAAAAGACTATGGTTGAAACCGAAGCCTTCTATGAAGACCTTCGTTGCGACATGTTCGGTACAGGCAATCTTTCACACTCAACAGGTTACGAGCCTTCAAGAAACGCAGGCTGGATGAGCAATCTTTGCGGTTGCGCAGGCTTCACCTACGGCGCGCACGGTGTGTGGGGCGTAAGATGGGATAAGGATTCCAAGTTTGGCGGCTGGTGCGACGGCTATAACTCTGAACCGTGGTATATGGGCGTTGAAAAGCCGTGGGGCAACGAAGTAAAATATATGAAGCGCTTCTTTGAGCTTATTGATTTCAGAAGAATCACACCCACCTTCTACGATACCTTCTACGGTGAGTTCTCCGATAATGAGCGTGCGGTGCTTGCAACCGATAAAAATACGCTTTACGCCCTCTATCTTTACGGAAAAGTACAGATTACGGGTAAGCTTAAGGCGCTTGATGAAAATAAGACATATACTTCATATTGGTACGATACACGCACGGGCAGATTCATTAAGGAAAATGAATTTACAGGCGTAAGCGAGTACGAAATCCCTGCACGTCCCGACAAAAACGACTGGACGCTTCTTGTGACAAGCGAGGATCTGGGCATTGTATGTGACGGAAGCTTTTATAAGACCAAGGCGCTTAAAAAGGCGGTTGGTACACCCGTTCCCTTTAAGGCATTTACTGTTTTTACAGATAATACCACGCAGACGGAAAACCTTGAAAAAGGTGAGTTGTGGCGTCCCTTTGCGGCATGCGCAAGTAATATTATAAAAATCGATCTTGGTAAAGAATATGACCTTGCCTGTGTTGAATTAAACCTTGAAAAGAACAAGATGGGTGAATATTCGTACCGTATCGACGGTAATATTGAGGATGAAATTTACGTGCTTTCAGACCGCATAAGCAAAAAGACTTCGGATAAGGACGTTATCGAAAGCGTTTCGGGCAAGTTCAGATACCTGACGATAAACTTCACGTCCGAGCCCGGTTATATTGATGACGAAAAACGCATAGTTGCAGGTATAGAAAAGATTACGGTTTACGTAAAATAAGGAGTCAATTATGGCGTTATATTTTCACGCAAGAACAAATAAAAAGCATATTTCCTACAAGGTGGGCGAGCCCATCGAATTCACGGTATTATATTATAGCAATCATATTTTAAACGACAGTCCCCGCTTTAAGTATACCGTTGATCAAGATGACGGAAAAAGCTTTTCGGGCGAAGGTGTTACGACGGCAGCTGATCCGTTCGTTATAACCACCTCGCTTTCGCGCCCCGGCTTTATAAGGCTTCAGATAGAAGCTTTAAAGCCTGACGGAACGGTGGATACTACCGTTGACCACGGTGATTTCGGCGCCGGTGCAGACGTTGATAAGCTTACCGTTTCCTTTGACGAGCCTGTGGATTTTGATAAATATTGGGAAGAGGTACGCACGCTTGTAAGGGAGTTCACACCCACGCTTATACAGAAGGTGCCCTATAAAAAGAACGTGCCCGATTGGTGTGATTGCTATGACGTAAAGATATCGACTCCCCTTGATACCTTTGCTTCGGGATACGTTACCGTTCCTAAGGCAGAAGGAAAGTATCCTGTTGAGGTAAACTTCCTCGGTTATGCGGTTACGGGCGCAACTCCTCTTTTTGATAAGAAAAAAATATGCATCAACCTTAACGCACACGGCTGTGAAAACGGCTTTCCTGCAGAAACGGTTTATGCAAAATATCCCGAGCTTGCCCGTTACGGCTTTGAAGAGGATAAAAATACTTCACCCTATACAACTTATTGGCGCGGTGTTGTTATTCGTGATCTTATAGCGGTAAAATGGAGTAAAACTCTTGAAAAATGGAACGGAAAGACTCTTATTGCAAGGGGTGGCTCACAGGGCGCATTGCGTGCAACAACGGTTGCCGCACAGGATAGTGATATTACGTTCCTTAATATCTGGATTCCGTGGTTTTGCGATCTTCATAAAAAGCTTAGCGGATATATGTGCGGCTGGCATCCCGAGCCTTCGGTGGGTACGGATTATTTTGATACCTGCTTACAAGGAAAGCGTGTTAAGTGTCCCGTTAATTTGTGGGGTGTATATCTTGGTGATTACTGTTGCCCGCCATCCACCGTATTAACGCTGTACAACTCTATTACCGCACCTAAAAAGATGACCGTTTATCAGGGCGGCACGCACGGATATAGACCTATCGAAACAGATACCGTGGTGCTTCAGGATAACGGAAAAATCGAAAAAGCACTCTACCGTCACTACAAGGGCGGTACCTATCAGGTGCTTGACTTTGGTAAGGACAGCGAAACAGGCGAGGGCACGGTAATATACAAAAATACCGAAACAGGCGAAATCTGGGTTCGCCCTGCTTCAATGTGGAATGATACCGTATTCCATAACGGTGAACAGACATTAAGGTTTGTTAAGCTGTAATTGAGAAGAAACGTCGATACTATCGGCGTTTTTTTGCTATCTTTTTCAAAAAATCTTTGCCTAATCTATAATTTTATTATATAATATATTATATTATACAATGGGAGGCTTTTATCTTGGACAAGCATTCGGTAATTTCCTTTAACGATATGCCCGAAAAGGAGTATATCTTAAAGGTAAAAGAATTCTTTGGTGAAAAAAAGCATACGTATTTTGTTGAAACCTACGGCTGTCAGATGAACGTGAGGGATTCGCAGACGCTGCGCGGTTTTTTTGAAGAAATGGGCTACACGCCAAGCCGGACGCGCGAGGGTGCAGATGCGGTAATATTCAATACCTGTTGCGTGCGCGAGGGTGCAGAGGACAGGCTTTTAGGCAACCTTGGCAAGCTTAAAAGCGAAAAGAAAAAGCGCCCCGATATGCTGGTTATGATATGCGGCTGTATGATGCAGGAGGAAGGCAGTAAGGAAAAAATCAAAAAACGCTTCCGCTTTGTTGACGTGGTTTTCGGTACCCATAACACAAGCGAAATGCCTAAGCTTACGTATGAAGCATTAACCAAGGGTGAGCCGTGCTTTTCCATATGGGAAAATGAAAGGGAAATAGTTGAGGATATGCCTGTTTTAAGGGAAAAGGATATCTTTGGCTGGATAAACATTATGTACGGCTGCAATAATTTTTGTTCGTATTGCATCGTTCCGTACGTGAGGGGAAGAGAGCGCTCAAGAAGAAGCGAGGATATAATCAACGAAGCAAAGGAGCTTGCGGCGCGCGGTGTAAAGGAAATAACGCTTTTAGGGCAGAACGTAAATTCGTACGGCAAGAACACCGACGAAATATCGTTCCCCGAGCTTTTAAGAAAATTAAACGAGGTTGAGGGAATCGAACGCATCCGCTTTATGACAAGTCACCCCAAGGATCTTTCAGATGAGCTTATAAAGGCAATGGCTGAATGCCACAAGGTGTGCAAATACATTCACCTGCCCTTGCAATCGGGCTCGGACAGAATACTTAAGCTGATGAATCGCCACTACACGAGAGAGGATTATTTGCTTATAGTAAAAAAATTGCGTGCAGCAATGCCTGAAATAGCCATTTCAACGGATATTATCGTGGGCTTTCCCACCGAAAGTGATGAGGATTTTGAGGATACCTATTCGCTTTATAAGGAAGTGGCGTTCAATTCAGCCTTTACGTTCATTTATTCGCCACGAATAAACACCCCTGCTTCTAAAATGGAGGGTGCGGTTTCAAGTGAAAAAACAAAGGAACGTATGGCAAGGCTTATTGAATTAAGCGAAGAATGCTCACTTAAAACCAACCAAATGTACTTGAACAAAACCTATTCCGTGCTTGTTGAGGGCAAGGGTAAAAAGGATGAAAATATGCTTTCGGGTAAAACCGACCACGGCAGAAACGTGACCTTTAAGGGCAATGAAGCCTTAATAGGCAGCACGGTAAACGTAAAGATTACGGGCGTTAAATTGAACGCTCTCATTGGAGAACTGGAGGAGGAATAATGGGACTTTCACCCATGATGCAACGGTACGTTGAATTAAAGGAAAAATATAAAGACTGTCTTGTATTCTACCGTCTGGGCGACTTTTACGAGATGTTCTTTGACGATGCAAAGATTGCGTCTAAGGAGCTTCAGCTTGCGCTTACGGGCAGGGATTGCGGTCTTTCTGAACGTGCACCCATGTGCGGCGTACCCCATCACAGCGTAAACACCTACATAAATCAGCTTCTTGAAAAGAACTACAAGGTGGCGATAGTTGAACAGCTTACCGATCCCAAGGCTTCGAAGGGCTTGGTTGAAAGGGACGTTGTGCGCGTTGTTACCCCCGGCACTATCATTGAAGATGATATGCTTGAAAATAAGACCAATAACTTTCTTTTATCCATCGCGCTTGAAAAAAACAAGGTGGCGCTTGCGTGGGCAGACGTTTCAACGGGTGAATTTAACATCACCTCTGTTGCGGCAGAGCCGGGCTTAAGCAAGGTGTGCGACCGTATATTTGAAATAAATCCCAACGAAATAATAGTAAATGAGGAGTTTTTAAAGCTTTCAGAGGGCATTCCCAAGCACATAATAAAGCAGTTCAGACCGTTCTATTATGCTGAAAATGCGTTTACCGAACCTGATATTTTAAAAAAACTGTACGCTCGCTTTGAAAATGCGCAAAAGCTTACTAAAAAGCTGCCCATTATTGCGGCGGCGGCTTTGTGGGAATATCTTGCCATAACGCAAAAGAATACCCTTAAGCATATGAACACCCTTACCTACATCGAAAGTGACGACTGTCTTGTGCTTGATAATGCGGCGGTAAAGAATCTTGAACTGTTCCGCTCCCTTGGCGACAGGGGTACAAGGGGCACACTTTTGTGGCTTCTTGATAAAACGGGCACACCTATGGGTGCAAGAAAGCTTAAAAGCTGGCTTGAAAGACCGTTAAGGGTAAAGGATGATATCGAAAGCCGACTTGACGGTGTTGAGGAGCTTTTTAACAACTATGCATTGCGTGAGGACCTTACCCTTGCGCTTTCGGAAATAACGGATATTGAACGTATTGCAACACGTGTTGCTTACGGCACTGTTTCGCCCCGTGAAACTGTGTTCATCCGCAAGGCGCTTAAAAATATGCCCCTTATTAAAAGCCTGCTTGCCGATGCAAAAAGCGACGTGCTTTCACTTGCACACAACGATATAGATACGTTAGAGGATATTTATGCGCTTCTTGATGCGGCTATTATGGAAGCACCTGCCGATTCCATTCGTGACGGCGGCGTTATCCGTGACGGTTATAATGCGGATCTTGATAAATACCGTGATGCAATCAGGAACGGTCAGAAGTGGATTTCGCAGATTGAAGCACGTGAAAGAGAAGAAACGGGCATAAAAACCTTACGAATAAAATATAACCGTGTGTTCGGCTACTTTATCGAGGTAACAAACAGCTTTAAGGATAAGGTGCCGTATAGCTACATCCGAAGGCAGACGCTTGCAGGTGCGGAAAGATACACCACCCCCGAATTAAAGGAAACGGAAGAACTTGTTTCGGGCAGTGAAGAAAAGGCACTTCGCCTTGAAAACGCTATATTCACGCAGATTCGCCAAACGCTTACCGATGCGCTGTTCAGAATAAAGCGCACCGCAAACGCAATTGCGCTTGTTGATGCAATAGCATCCCTTGCGCTTGTTTCGGCTGAAAATAATTACGTGCGCCCAAGGATAAACACCGAGGGAATATTAAGAATAAAGGCAGGCAGGCATCCCGTTGTTGAGGTAATGCAGGCTTCAACACAGTTTGTGCCCAATGATACCCTGCTTGATTTAAACGAAAACCGCTTCAACATTATAACAGGTCCCAATATGGCGGGTAAAAGTACGTATATGCGGCAGACTGCAATCATTACTCTTATGGCGCATTTGGGTTGCTTTGTTCCTTGTGACGAGGCGGATATCTCAATTTGCGACCGTCTGTTTACAAGGGTTGGCGCATCGGATGATCTTTCTGCAGGTCAAAGTACGTTTATGCTTGAAATGACCGAAGTTGCAAGCATTCTTAAAAACGCCACAAAGGATAGCCTTATTATTCTTGACGAGATAGGAAGAGGTACCTCTACCTTTGACGGACTTTCTATTGCGTGGGCGGTTACCGAATACATTGCCGAAATGAAAAATATCGGTGCAAAAACCTTGTTCGCCACGCATTATCACGAGTTAAGCGAGCTTGAAGGCACGCTTGACGGTGTTAAAAACTACTGTATTACCGCCCGTGAATACGGTGACGACGTTATTTTCTTAAGAAAAATCGTTCGTGGAAGCGCAGATAAAAGCTTCGGTATTCAGGTTGCAAACCTTGCAGGCGTACCCAAGCCTGTTTTAGCACGGGCAAAGGCAATACTTAAGGATCTTGAAAAAGCCGATATCACACGTCAGGCGGCAGATCCTTTAGCAACGCAAACAACCCTGTTTGCTTCTTCCAATATGGAAAACATAGTCGAAGAGCTTAAGCAGGTGGATATCAACACTCTTACGCCTATTGAGGCAATAAATATTTTATGTGAATTAAGGGAAAAGGCTAAACGCGAAACATGAAAATAAAGCTTCTTGATGCATCGGTTGCCAACAAGATTGCCGCAGGCGAGGTGGTTGAAAGACCTGCCTCCATTGTAAAAGAGCTTGTTGAAAACAGTATCGATGCAGGTGCAACAAACGTTACAATTGAAATAAAGGGCGGCGGAATTGAGCTTATCCGCATCACCGATAACGGTTCGGGTATGGAAGAGGAAGACGTTAAAAATGCGTTTCTTCGTCACGCAACAAGTAAAATTGCAGTTGCGGAAGATCTTAACGATATTCTTACTCTGGGCTTCCGCGGTGAAGCGCTTGCTTCAATCAGCGCGGTATCAAGGGTATCCCTTGTAACACGCACAAGAAATGCGGAGGAAGGCACAAAAATTGAGCTTACAGGCGGTGTGATCGACAGATTTTTCCCTGCAGGCTGTGCAGAGGGTACGTCAATCAGCGTCAGCGACCTGTTCTTTAACACACCGGCAAGGCGCAAGTTCCTTAAAAAGCCTGTGCAGGAGGGTGCGTATATTCAGGAAACGGTGAGCAGGCTTGCGCTTTCAAACCCTGCAATCGCCATTCGTTTTATCAACGACGGAAAGGTGATTTTAAGAACGCCCGGTGATTCCAACCTGCTTTCAGCTATCCGCGCGGTGTTCGGGCAAGAGGTTTCGGGCAATATGATAGCCGTGAATGCCGAAAAAAACGGTATTCAGCTTACAGGCTACGTGGGCAACCGTGAAATACAGCGCAACAACCGCACAAGGCAGATACTTTTTGTAAACGGACGTTCCGTTAAAAACGAAACGGTGTCCTCGGCAGTTCAGGATGGTTATCAGGGCAGACTTAACATTGGCAAGTTCCCGTTCTTCGTGCTTGAAATGAAGCTTTCGGGCGGCCTTGTTGACGTAAACGTGCATCCCACCAAGCAAGAAGTGCGCTTTCAGGACGGCTTACCCGTTTACGAAACGGTTGCAGAAATGGTGCGTGAAACGTTAAGGAAGAACGAAGAAATTCCTACTCTGTTCAAGCAAGAGGAGAAAAAGGAAAGCGTTACCGTTTTTGAGGTTGATTCAGTTAATCCCCGAAAGGTTGATTTAAAGGAAGAAACGGTGTATTCGCCCGATGAGCCTCTCAATATAGATAATCTTTATAAGCCACTTGAAGTGCTTTTTGAGGATAAGCCTATCGAGGTAAACGATAAACCCTTTTCGCCCCTTATAAATCTTCGTAAAAATGAGGAAAAGCAAGAAGGAAAGCCGCAGGTAAAGCAGGAAGAGCTTACCCTTGATATTGAAGAAAGCTACAAAATAGCAGGCGTGCTTTTTGACACGTACATAATTCTTGAAATGGGTGAGGACGGCTATCTTATCGATCAGCACGCCGCCCACGAAAGATTACTTTTTGAAAGACTTTTCGCATCACTTGAGGGCGAAAAAACAAGTCAACTTCTGTTGTTTCCGCAGATGGTGAAGCTTAACCCACAGGAAAGCGCGGTAATATTTGATGTTATGCCGCAGCTTGAGGAAATGGGCTTCGAAATTGATGATATGGGTTATAATTCCCTTGCCGTAAAGGCAGTACCCGAGGCGTTAAGCGAAATAAATGCGGAAAAATTCTTTTTATCGCTTATTGAGGACGGAATAAAGAACGTAAAAACTAACGAGCTTAAGCGCGCACGGCTTATGCAAATGGCGTGCAAAAGTGCGGTAAAGGGCGGCGATAAGCTTTCCGAAGCCGACATCAAAAAGCTTTTAAGGCTTATAAAAGAAGAGGGCGTACCCCTTTCCTGTCCCCACGGAAGACCTATTCTCATCCGCCTTACCAAGCGCGAATTAGAGGTTCGCTTCAAGAGGGTGCAATGAGTGTTATTGTTATAGCGGGGCCTACCGCTTCAGGAAAAACAAGCCTTGGGGTAAGGCTTGCAAAAAAGCTTGACGGCGAAATTATCTCCTGCGATTCAATGCAGATATACAAGGATATCCCCATATGTTCGGCGCAGCCAACCGTAGAAGAACGGGAAGGCATACCCCATCATTTAATGGGATTTCTTGAGTTTGACGAGCGTTTTACCGCGTTCGATTACAGGGAAAAGGCATTACAGTGCATTGAGGATATAAAAAAACGCAACAAGCAGCCTATTATTGTGGGCGGAACGGGTATGTATTTTCATTGGCTTATCTATGAGCCCGATTTTATGCCCGAGGACAAGGGTGAAACACGTTCAAGGCTTGAAAAAGAGGATACGGACGTTCTTTTTAAAAGACTTAGCGAATTAAATCCCAACACTCTGATTGCCTCAAACGACCGCAAAAGAATAATACGCGCCCTTGAGGTGTATGCGCTTACGGGCGCGCTGCCCAAGGATAGCGCCAAGGAAAAGGTAAAAAATCCGCAGTACGATTTTAAGCTTTTCTGCATTTCACCTGAGCGTGAGGTGCTTTATCAAAGAATCAACAAGCGTGTTGATTTAATGCTTGAAGCAGGGATGGAGGATGAAATCCGCTGTCTTTACGAAAAGGGCGTGAATGAGGAACATCAATGCTTTAAGGCAATAGGATGCCGTCAGTTTATCGATTACTTTAACGGTGAATGTACCTTTAATG
Source organism: Clostridia bacterium (assembly GCA_045630945.1). Taxonomy (GTDB): domain Bacteria; phylum Bacillota; class Clostridia; order Christensenellales; family QALW01; genus UMGS1322. The sequence goes on along the minus strand of JAZQTV010000102.1, from coordinate 769 downwards.
AGGCTATCGAAAAAATAAAAATGGAAAGCCGCAGATACGCAAAGCGTCAGCTTACGTGGATGCGTGGCGAGGATGCCGTGTGGGTGGATTCGCCCGAAGCGGTGCTTAAAATGATATAGAAAGGACTTTTTATGAGCATTTTAACTAATAACTACGGTGTCAACCAAGCGCTTGTAGCTAAAGCGGAAGAGGTTGAAAAGGAATTAAGACCGCAGTTTGACAGAATAGAAAAAATTCAGGAATTAAATCAGCTTTGGGTGCTTGATTGCTTCCGCGAGGAAAGAGTTCAGCCCTCGCATTTTGCGCCAAGCTACGGCTACGGCTACGATGATACGGGCAGGGAAAAACTTCGCACCCTTTTTGCGCGGATATTCAAGGCAGAGGATGCAATAGTAAGGCCACAAATTGCTTCGGGCACCCACGCGCTTGCGCTTGCGCTTCAGGGTATAGTAAGAAAGGGCACACGCATACTTTCTGCTTCGGGCGCACCGTACGATACGCTTGAGGGTATAATCGGGCACAAGGAATACGTTGAAGGCTCCCTTTGCGATATGGGCGCAACGTATAAGGAACTTCCCTTGAAAAATAAAAGACTTGATCTTGACGGATTAAGGGAAGAAGCAAAAAATGCGGATTTAATTATGCTTCAAAGGTCACGAGGATATCAGGACAGACCAAGCCTTTTGATAAGCGAGATAGAGGAGGCTTCAAAAATCATACGCAGCGTAAATCCCGAAGTAGTGATTTTTGTGGATAACTGCTACGGTGA
>JAZQTV010000101.1:0-14337 GCA_045630945.1 Clostridia bacterium | reverse complement strand
ACGCATCAATATGAAAAACGGCCTTACTCCGTTTGAAATCCGGAGTAAAGCCGCGTAAATCAATAAAATTCTACGATAGGGTGTTTGTTTTCGTGTCCGTTCGTCTGGATACGGTCCAAAATTGCTATCGGATTTTTTTATTCAGTAAATTCAAACTTGATTTTATGCACCTTGGATTCGCCGCTTTTAAGTGTTTCAAGCTTACCCATCTTACGCATTTCATCTCTTCCGTCGGGCAGGCAATTTCCAGGCTCAAGTCCCATAACGTATTCGCCCTCCCCCATCATCTTCCACTCGGTAAAGAAAGGAAGCTCATTGGTATCAAAGGACATTTTGATGCCTTTTTTGATTTTATTGTTATAAAGCGATACGGTAGGTGTGCTTTCTTCAAAATAATGATAGAAGCACATTTCCTCGTAGCCATGCTGCGGCTTTTCTACCTCGTGCCAATTACCCATCCCAAGCTTTGAATGTTCGTTACGGGCAACGGTATTTTTTGCAGGAATATCAAGCACCGCATCCTCGCTTAAAAGAGGATATCCCATATTGCAATGGTAAAGCATCTGAATGGGAGTTTCCGAAAAGCCGATATTTACAACCTTATCGGTAAGATATAACGTATTTTCATTTAACGAGCAAACGTATTCCCTTTCAAGAACAAGCTTATGTGAAAAAAGTGACGCATCACGTATAATTGCTTTAATAACAATTTTATCCTCATCTACCGTATAGCTGTAACTTTCTGCCGGTACGTGCGAAACGTTACCGTGAAGTGCAAGCTCCTGCCCATCATCAACACAAGGGTTGCCCACATTAACCAAGCCGCACGTTGTTAAAAAGCCTGCGGTAAAGGATTTTAAGAAACCTACTCCCTTGTTATCGTAATATTCAGGCGCAACGTAGCCGCAGGGCGCAATATAGGCGTAATTATCACCTTTAAGACTTAATTCACTTATATCTGCACATCTGTCAAGGGACACGGTAAATTCAAGACCCTTGCCGTTTTTTACCCTTAAGATGCGCATTCCATCTGCCTTACCGCCCATTAAGCGTGCTTCGGTTACACCATAAAGCTGAATCGTATTTCCAACGTATTTGTTCATATTATTCCTCCTGTTTTCTTAAAAGACGGGGTGTTTTGCCCGTACTGATTTTAACCAATTTTGTAAGATAATTTGCATCGGGGATGCCTACATCTTCAGCAATACGATACATTGCGGTATCACTTTCCTTAATAAGACGTATTGCTTTGTTCAGTCTTAAGTGCTTAACGTACTCGGTTATCCCCATTCCGAACGCTTGCTTACTTATATTATACAACGTACCGCGGGAAATTGCAAATTTTTTGCATATTTTTTTTATTGAAAGCTCCGTATCCGCAAGATTATTATATATATATTCCTCAATCTTTGCCCCAAGACTTTCACGGCGCACCTTTAATACGTCCTTAAGCCTTACGTATGAGGCGCACATTGAAATAAGACGGGCGGATGCGTATATTACGTTTTCCTTTGTGCTTTCCATCCCCTCAAGCGCTTTAAGCAGAACTTTTTCGTTTGAAAGCCCCATTCCCTGCACGCATTTTTTTACACTTTCACGTTGTGCTTCGTTAAGCATCTGACCGAACATTATATACCCGACTATAATGCCGTTATCATATATTGGCGCAACTGCCTCGGTTAAGCCGACGTGACAGTTATATACTGATATACCACCTGTTTTTCCGCATTCAGAGAAAGCGTATTCATCACATTCAAGACACTTTTTGCAAGCGTGCGGGTGCTTTCTTATTTCACTACAGAACGTACCCATTGTGTGAGGATGGGAATAAACAACGTGCTTATTTGCATCATATATAACCGCTTTTATTCCGGTTATATCGTATATGTCGTCACAGATAGATTTCAACATTTCTCTGTCTTCCATTTTTCATTCCCTCCTTAACGTATATTTTAGCACAATTAGTACAAAAATTCAAGTGTTTTATTCCATTTTTCTATTTTTATGTTCACGCGTATCTGTTTTACTATATTTCATTTTGTTATAATAAACAAAAAGGAACAAAGGAGCGTTATTATGTGGTATTCTGATTTATACAGACGTCATCTTCTAGACATGCACATTGATGATTGGAGTGACGAATTTTTATCTAAATTTTCAGCTGAAGAATACGTTGAAAATCTCAAAAAAGCACAGATAAACTATGCGATGATTTATTTGCAGTCGCACGCAGGCTTATGTTATTTCCCCACAAAATGCGGAACACCGCATAAGGCTGTTATAAAAGACCCCGAATTAATCAGACGTGTCATTAATCTTTGCCGTGAAAATAACATTCGTGTCTGCGGTTATTACAGTCTTTTTTATAACACCCGTGAGCACGATAATCACCCCGAATGGCGTTTAATACAAAAAAACGGAAAATCAAACCGTGAGATGCAGTTGGCAGAGTTTGAGCTTGACTGTTCTTCGGCAAGCGGTGCGCGTTACGGATTCTTATGCCCCAACAATCCCAATCATATGAATTTTGTTTTGGAGCAAATAGACGAAATGCTCGAATACTTTGAGCTTGACGCACTTTTCTTTGATATGCCATTCTGGAATTACACCTGCTTCTGTGAGTATTGCGTAAAAGATTACCATGACATATGCGGACGTGAGCTTCCTGAATATACAACCTCCGATTTTGCAAAAATGGACGATGAGGAAAAAGAAAAGTATCTTGCAATGCTTAATTACAGATATTTTTCAATGGGCAGATTCATAAGGCAGATTACTGATTATATTAAGGCAAAACGCCCCGATATGCCTGTTGAGCACAACTACGCAAGCTCGATTTCTTCACTTTCTGCTTCCGGCTGCGGACAGGAGGTTGCAGATTGCTGTGATTACGTAGGCGGTGACCTTTACGGAAACATCTATAATCATTCGTTTGCCTGCAAATATTTTAAAAATATTTCTAAAAATCAGCCGTTTGAACAGATGTTTTCACGTTGTAAGCCTTCGCTTGGTATGCACACACTTACGAAAACTCTTGATCAGATGAAGGTTTCCTTATCTAATACAATGGCGCACCACGGCGCAACACTTGTAATTGATGCTATCGATCCTGTGGGCACTATGGATACCCGTGTATATGACAGAGTAGGTCAGATTTTCGACTTCCAGAAGCCTTATGAAAAATATTTTACAGGCGATATGGTTGAGGATATCGGTATATATTACAGCAACCGCAGTAAGCTTTCTTTCAGTGTTGCAAACAGCCGTGATTGCTCAATTGCGCTTGCAGGCAATCTTATAAGAGAGCATATTCCCTTTGGTGTTGTTTCCGCAATAAACGACCTTTCTAAATATAAGTACATAATTGCACCCATGCTTGCATCATTAGAAGCATGCAACAATGATTGCCTTATCAATTACGTCAAGAACGGCGGAATACTTCTTTTAAGCGGCTTTGGTAATACCGAGCTTGTTGAAGAACTTACAGGTCACAAGCTTAAGGGTTATACCGAAGAACGTAACGTGTACGTTACACCTACTGACAGTTATGAGCATTTGTTTGATTGCTTTAACCACAGGTATCCTCTTCCTTACTGCACATCCGCACCCTTAATTGAAGCAGGTGCAAATACGACGATTTTGGGAACCATTACCCTTCCCTATACCAAGCCCAATGAAATTAGATTTGCTTCAATACATTCAAATCCCCCAGGAATTGAAACAGAATATCCTGCTGTTACAATAAATAACTACGGCAAGGGCAAGGTTATATGGCTTTCGGTTCCGCTTGAGGGTAAGGTTGTATGGGACCGTCCTGACGGTTGGAATTATACTGAATACACAAGCATAATACTTAATCTTTTGCAGTTTGCATCAAAACAGGAATATTCCTTCTCGTCCGATGCACCTACAAACATTGAAATCACAGTATTCAAGAATGACGATTTCTACACAGTAAATGCATCATTACTGACGGATGAGCCCAAAGCATTTAAACTTTCTGCCTTTACGGTAACCGTTAAGACTGATAAAATGCCTAAACGCGTTACTCTTTTACCTGAAGAAACAGACGTTGATTGGTCGTATAACAACGGCTACGTAACCTTTAACGCCCGTGAGCTTGATATTTTCGATATGTATAAAATTGAATTATAAGGAGAATTTGTAATATGTCTAAAGCAAAGGATTTATTAAATGAAGGCAATGGCATTCTTCGCCTTGCACCTACCTGGGTACCACGTTCATTTTGCAGACCCGGAAAAAGAATAAAGCTTCATCCCGACGATTACTACGTGCGCGGCCTTGATAAAGGCGGTATTGACGAAAGATGGTTTGCTTCAACCACTTGGGCTGAAAACGGCCCCGGCACACCCGAGGACGAAGGCTTAAGCTATATCGTTTCAAAGGACGGCAGTGAAAAGATGCTTCTTAAGGATGCGGTAGACGAGCTTAAGGGCGAAATTATCGGTGACAGTCTTTGGAACAAATACGGCGGATGGCCTATGTTTTCAAAGTTCTTTGATAACCAAGGTCCCCTGCCCCATCACATCCACCACAGAAACGAGCACGCCGCACTTGTCGGTGCAAAGGGCAAGCCTGAAATGTATTTCTTCCCCGCACAGTGCAATAACCACGGTGGTGAATTTCCGTTTACTTTCTTCGGCTTAAAGCCTGATACCACCAAGGAGCAGGTTAAAGAATGCCTCGAAAACTTCACTAAGGGCGATAACGAGCTTCTTGATATTTCACAAAGCTATAAGATTACACTTGATACCGGATGGGACGTCCCCCCCGGAGTGTTACACGCACCTGCAAGCCTGTGCACGTACGAGCCGCAGTTTGCAAGTGACGTATATGCTATGTATCAGTCAGTTCTTTACGGCGGACACACCGTTCCTGAAAATCTTTTGTGGAAGAACTGTCCCGAAGATAAGCTTGGTGATTTTGATTACCTTATTGATGTTATCGATTGGGAACAGAACGTAGATAAAGATTTTGCAGCTAAGCATTTTATGAAGCCCGTAACAATCTGGGAGGATGCTTCAGGTAAGGAAGAATGGATATGCTATAAGTGCAAGGAGGTTTCTGCAAAGCGCCTTACAATTAACCCCGGTGAAACCAAGCTTATTACCGATATGGCTGCATACGGATTTATTCTTATTCAGGGTTACGGTAAATTCGGTGATTGGGATATTTCAACACCTACGCTTATTCACTACGGTGAATTAACAAACGACGAGTTCTTTGTAACCGAAAGCGCGGCAAAGAAGGGTGTGCTTATTACGAACACTTCACAGACAGAACCCCTTGTTATGCTTAAGCACTTTGCTGAAAATCCCGAGCTTGATAATATCGATAAGCTTATTTAAGAAAAAAACGGACACGACGTGTCCGTTTTTTTATACACTTTCAATAAACATCTGTACGCATTTTTTTAATTGTCTGTCACCGTGCCACCACAGATACGTGCGGCGCACAATTCCATCTATAACACGGCACTCAATATCATCACTGAACAATCCTTTCCACGAGGTCATTGGTACCACGGCAACGCCAAGCCCAATTTCAACGTATTTTCTTACGTAAAAAGGGTCATCGTTTTCTATTGCAACATTAGGATCAAAGCCACCCGAATTACAAATTTGCCGTGTATAGCGCGTAAGACTTTGCGTTTGCTGCATTGTTATAAAGCGCTCGTTTTTATAATCAGCAATATCAAATCGCTTTTTCTTGCACAAAGGATTGTTTTTGTTCATTGCTATTGCCATTTTTTCTTCTACAAGCAATTTGTTGCACATTTTATTATCGTCACATACGTCAGAAATAAGAATATCATAATCATCCCTGCCACTTTGCGTATGCTTTATAACAAAATTAACCCCGGGATGCTTTGCCTTGAACTTTTGTATTAGTCCTGTTGCGATGCGCCTGTTTGTAAGTATTAAAAGCTTTATTTCACCAGTAAGCTCACCGCTATCCTTTACGGCGCGCTTACCTTCCTCAAGTAACGCAAGCGCTTTTTGGGCGTATTCGTAGAACTGTTCACCCTTTTCACTTAACACAACAGTATTTGCACTACGGTAAAAAAGCTTTGTTTCAAGTTCATTTTCAAGACGCTTTATCATTTGCGATATATTTGAAGCAGGCACGCGGTAAAATTGCGCCGTATGGGAAAAGTTTTGCGTTTCTGCCGCATGAGTAAAATATTTCAACTGTAAAATATCCATTTGTACCACCCATAAATAAAATAGTATATGTATTTTACTATAACTTTTTTCATATGGCAAGTACATTATATTTAGTACTTTACAAACGTGTACTATCGGAAGTATAATAAATAAAAAGGAGATGAATATTATGGAAATTACAGATTTACTTGAAGCAGTTATGGTGCTTTGCTTTGGAATTTCATGGCCAATGTCTATTATGAAATCATATAAAAGCCGCACCGCCAAGGGAAAAAGCCTTTTCTTTTTGTTTATGATTTGGATCGGCTACGTTGCAGGTATTATTTGGAAGCTTATCGAATTAAGTGAATCGGGAGTCTTTAAATACCCCTCGTATTTCTACATTCTTAACTTGGTAATGGTAAGCATCGATATTTGCCTTTATTTTAGAAACAGGGCACTTGATAAGAAGGAAGAGAATAAATGAAAAGCTTAGTTGATATTCGCTACGGCGAAGCCGATATGAATTTATTGGATATGTTCCTGCCAGACAATGATACTTCTACCGTATATATCTATATACACGGTGGCGGTATTGAGGGTGGTTCTCGCAAGATGGGTGAAAAAACACCCATTTACTATACCGACAGAGGTATTGCATTCGCATCAATAGAATACAGAATGTATCCTAATGCAAAATTCCCCGAATACATAATTGACTGTGCAAACGCAGTTAAATATATTCAGGATAATTTTAATTTTAAGAATATATTTATCGGTGGCAGCTCGGCAGGCGGCTATCTTTCCATGATGCTTTATTTTAACAAGGAATATCTCCGTCAGGCGAACATTGATACTTCGCTTATAAAGGGCTACGTGTTTGATGCAGGTCAGCCTACAAGCCACTTTAACTATCTTCGTTATGATAAGAAGGTTGACGGAAGATGCGTTCTTGTTGACGAGGGTGCACCCATATTCTTCCTTCGTAAAGATTTTACACCCGACGAGCCACACGTGTTCTTTATTTGTTCGGAAAGAGATATGACGAACCGTTTAAACCAAACCAACACGCTTGTTACTGCAATGAAGCAGTTTAAGTTTCCTGTTGAAAGGCTTTTGTTCAAAGTTTATATGAACGAAACACATTGCTCGTATTGCCAAAAGGATTATTACCTTGAGGATACGTATAACTTTATCAAAAACGCATTAGGAGAATAAGATAATGAATGTTTTATCTATCGGTAACAGCTTTTCGCAGGATGCAACAAGATATCTTTACGAAATAGCTAAAAAGCAAGGCTTTAAGCATTTTCATTCGACAAATCTTTTTATTGGCGGTTGTTCCTTATATACTCATTTTAAGAATATGCACGAGGATAATTTCGCTTACAGTCTTGAAGTAAACGGAATGTCTACCGGCTATGCAATGTCAATAAAGAAAGCTCTTTTATCAAGAGAATGGGACGTTGTAACACTTCAGCAGGTAAGCCACTTATCACATAACTACGCAACGTATGAACCCTACCTTAGTGCACTTATTGATTGCATAAGAACCTATGCACCCAAGGCTAAAATATATATTCACGAAACCTGGGCGTATGAAAAGGATTCTGCACGTCTTTTAAGCCTTAATTTTAACACACCCGAGGAAATGTATAACAAAGTGCACGAATCATATCTTAAGGCAGTTGAAAAGGCCGACGGAATAATACCATCGGGCACACTTTTTATGAATATACTTCATAACGGTATTGAAAAAATTCACCGTGACACGTTCCACACCACTTTAGGCTTAGGAAGATATGCTTTAGGTCTTTTGTGGCTTCATACTTTGACCGGTGCAGACATTACCGAAAACACCTTTGCAGCTTTTGACGAAGAAATTTCGGAAGAAGAAATCAAGCTTGCAAAAAAATGCGTAATGGAATTATAAAAAAAGAGGCTATTAAGCCTCTTTTATTTTTATTAAATACGTGTCAAACAGTTTCATATCAAGGGTAACGGAATAAATTTCCGCTGCCTCTTCTTTTTTCACAAGTGCACCGTCGTTAGCTTCATCAAGAAGGTAAAATTCTACGGTTGCGCCCGTTTTAATATTTTTGAAGTCGATTACAACGGTTTGATTTTCACTTTCATCCTGCGGCGTAAAGTACGTTAAAGCAACTGCGCTTTCAGTACCGTTAGTTGAGCCAACCGCATAAACGTTATCGTTACTTGACGGAATTACCAAAGCATTTTCAAGCTTGAATACATCCCTAAAATACGAAAAGGCATAATATGTTTTAAGCGGTTCATAGAAGTACGGACTAAACAAACCGTTAAATCCACTTGGGCGCGCATCATAGTACATCATCATATCAAGGTCACATCCCTGACCCACACACATACTTCCTAAAACAAAAGATGCACCCTTTATTTTGCCAATCTGCCTAATTGAATAACTGTATGATTCCTGCCAATCACGCATATAGTTCCACTCATTAAGATGGAATTCAACCTTTTCAAGACCTGCTTCCTTAAAAGTTTCCAATGCACAGTCAGAAAGCTCTTTAACAACGCTTGGTGACCACATATAGCCGTGGAAGGAATAGAAGTCCATAGGAATGTTTCGTTCCTTAACAGCCTTTAAAAACGGCTTTATATGGTCAAAATGCCACGACGAAGTAAATGCAGGACCGCCGATTTTAAGATGCGGAAATTTTGATTTAAGATACTTTGCAACAATTTCATACAAATCGATAAATTGCTCTATTGTGCCCTGCCAGCAAGGATTTGAGCCATCGGGGTTACTGCAATCAGGCTCGTTCCAGATTTCCCAATACGTGATATCGTAATTAAAGCCGTTCCCCCATCCTTCAGTATAGTGACGGATAATATTTTCGCATATTCTTGCCCATTTATTAAAATCCTTGGGCGGATAAGTGCCGTACTTATAGCCGTGCTCAATAGACGCGCCAAGGCGGTAGTAAGCTTTTGTGCCTACACCAAACGTTCTTTCTACATACTTATCGGTTGGTCCAAAAATATAATTTGCAGGATCGTTTTCATCTGCATCGAAATTACGGAAAATACGGTGCACGTCAACTGACCATTCGCCGCCGAACGCAGTAGCATATGCAGAATCGTGATATCGCGCATACGGGATTTCAAGCTTTCTGTAAAGCTCAACGTTACCACCGTTACGTGCATATACGGGACCGTTGTTTACCGCGTGCATCGGCTTAATTTTGCCGTTTGTTTTTTGTAAATCAACATTAAATATCGCCATTATCTTCTCCCCCCAACATAAACCTATGATTTATTTTAACTTCACCGTCATTGGAATTAAATTCTACTTTTACTTCCCTTCCGTCAAATTCGGTATAACAACCAATGAAGCGGTCGATGCCTTCCTTACGGAGATTGTGGCACGGGTCGGATCCTATTATACAAGGGCACGGCTGAGAAAAACAGTCATGCTCACCGTTAATATGCCTTATTACGTTCAAGTGCTTGTGACCTGCATACATTAAATCCGGCTTGATATTTTCCCTTAAAAGCTTTATCCAATATGCATACGTATCTTCTTCGATATTAAAAGGCGGCTGAAATTTTTCAAAGAACGGAACGTGGCATACAACAATCCTGTATTTTATACCTTCATCAAGATACTCTTGCTTTTTAACCGTTTTTTCAAGGAATCTTGTTTCATCACGCCTGAACGTTTCACAGCAGACGGTATTTCCGTATTCAATATTCTTATCGGGTTTATCCTCACCGCAATCAAGAACGATCCCCCACACACAGCCTAATCGGAACGTGTAGTACGTATTGCCGTTATAATTGGGTGTGTAATCAGCAAGCTTTTCGGCAAAAATACCGCGAAGGTCGTGATTACCACGGGCAAAAACCACGGGAATTTCACCCTTTGTAATTTTTCCCGTAACGTTGTATATCGTATCAAAATTTTCGATTTTGCCCGAATCCTCAGGCACGTCACCGTTAAGTATAAGCAAATCAAATTCCTTTTGAAGTGCCGCATTCACAGGCGCTTCAACATTATTATGGGTATCGGAAATATGATAGATCCTTACGTTTTCATTTTCAACGGGACGGAAAGTAAATTCGTATGTTTTCACATCCTCTGTTTTAGAAAAATACGGTCTTCTGTCAATAACCTTTCTGTAACATACGGAATATTGTTTCGCTTTATTAAGCACGTCCATAGGAACCTTTACCGAATGAACAAGCTTAGCGGAACGGATAATTCCGTTTGAGTGGTCATAATATTTTTCACCGTCTATTTCCACCCACAAAAGCATCTCGCAGGCAGCCGAAACAAATATCTGATATTCATCCTCAACCGCATAAACGGATGGATAAGTTTTCAAATCCTCAAACACAGTTTCTCCTCCTTTTTTACCCTTATATTTTAGCACAACGAACATAACGCAGTCAACACGAAAAGCATCGGAAAATTTCCGAAAACAAAATAGCACCCTGCAAAAAAAGCAAGGTGCCATCATTATATTTTTTATTCTTCGCTTATACCATTCTGCCGCCAACAACGGTCATTTTTACGTTAAGTTCATCATCAACGACCACGAAATCAGCATCGTAGCCAACCGAGATTTCGCCCTTGTTTGCACCAATAAGGGTTGCAGGTGTTTTTGTAGCCATATAAATTGCATCCTCTTTAGGAATACCGAATTTAATGGCATTCTTTACACCAAGCATAAGGTTTGAGGTACTTCCTGCAACAACGTCACTTTCAAGCAACGTAGCAAGCGAGTTTACAACCTTTATTGGAAGACCGCCTAAATCGTAGATACCGTCGGGCATACCTGCCGCCTTTACCGCATCGGATATAAGCACCATTCTTTCCTTTCCAAAGGTACGGTAGAACATTAACACCATTGAAGGATGGATGTGCACACCGTCGCATATTATCTGTGCATAAGCATCGCCTGTTATTGCGGCGCCTACAAGACCGGGAAAGCGATGGTGTAAGGGTGTCATAGCATTACATGTGTGAGTAAGGCACTTTGCACCATTCTTTATTGCTTCAAGGCTTGTTTCATAATCAGCATCACTGTGCCCTAATGAAACAACGCTCTTACAGTTTTTAATAAATTCCATGCCGCCTTCAACCTCGGGGGCAACGGTAATCATTTTTACGTTTTCAAACTGCGCGAACTCCTTGATATCAGGCTTTCTGATATGCTTGGGGTTCTGTGCGCCGCGGCGTGAATCGGCAATATAAGGACCTTCAAGGTGGTAGCCTATAATTTCCGCACCGTCTGTTTTAGGTATTTCACCATTAGTAACAGTTTTAATATCTTCAATGGCAACGGTCATTGTTGTGGGCAAAAATGAAGTTACACCCTGCTTTGCAAGATACTTTGAAATTTCATTAAGTCCTGCCACATCCATATCCATTGTATCGTGATTCATACTGCCGTGAATATGGATATCAATTAAACCGGGGATTACCTCGGCACCGTTTAAATCAGTACCTTCATCATTGCATTTACCTATTGCCTTAAACTTACCGTCTTCAACAACGATATCGGTAATTACTCCGTTAATTTTTGCGTTTTTGAATATTTTTTTCATATTATTTCCCCTGAAGTTCCATATTGTAAAGCATTTCGCTTATAACCATTTCAGCATTGGGATGCTTTTGAAGATACGTTACAGGCGCAAAGCGTGTTACGTCGTGAAGTGCGCCCTTACGCATTATACCCCACTGCCAATCAAGATAGAGATATACCTTAAATACCTTTGCCTTTAAAAGCTGTTTCATACCTAAGGTGATGCAACGCCTTGGGAAAATATCAAGCGCACCGTATATTTTGCCTGAACCGTTTCTTGTAATGGTTTCCCTTGAAATGTCAAGACAACGTGTGCCGATGTTTTCATATTCTTCGTCAGTAATGTCATCCTCGGGCTCGCTGGGTTCGTTAAACGCGATGTGACCGTTAATACCTACACCTGTTAAGCAAAGGTCAATCTTTTCAAAGCTATCGATCAAATCATCAATTTCCTTTTCCTTACCGGGCTGAGGAAAAATACGGTTTTCTTCGGGCATAAGAAGCTCAGGCTTAACGCGTGAATAAAGCATTACGTCCATAGTCTTCTTAAAGCTTAACATATTATCATAAGGAATAACCTTATCGTCATCAACAAGATATTCATCCATATTGATAAATACGCACTTCTTTAGGCTGATATTTTCAGTATTTACTATTTCAGCAAAATAGGGATACTGTGCAATGGGTCCAACAGGACAAATTATAACCGTTTGGTTATCACCGTTATTTTTTATGGTATCTGCCATAATACGTGCAATTTCCCTGTATATTACGTCATCAGTTTCCATAACGCGTACGGGCATTTTTGCATTTTTAATAAAATCTTCCTTAGAACAAAAATAAATTTCTTGGTTTGTCATAACAAATCTCCTTTTTTGTCTTTTAAACGTTCTATTGTAAAGCCTGCAGGTGAAGCGTTACTGTTATTTTCATCAAGCAAAAGCTTACTGTAAAAAAGCTTAACGTTTGCTTCCTCATAGCTGATTCCGCAAAGGTCGCTTATAATACGTGTTGCGCGATCAATAAGCTTTTTGTTTGAGATTTTCAAATTTATCATATAGTTTCCGCGTATCTTGCCCATTTTTGCCATTGTTCCCGTTGAAACGGTGTTTATTAAAAGCTTCATGGCAAGATGGTCAAATAGCTTCATGCAAGTGGGCAAAACGTCCTTTTTATTAAGGATAAGCTGAAGGCTCTCTTTATATTTTGCCGCCTGCTCGTTAAACTCACGGGGTGCCTCACTATCGCCTACCCATACTGCAAGGCTGTCACCGCTTTCGCGCTCAGGATCAGGCTCATTACCTATCTCGAAGGCATATAAGGCCTCAATATCTATCTTGGGTATTTTTTTTATATCCTCGTCCTTTACGCCAATTTCTTTGTATTGCTGATAATTTTTTACAAAGCAACGCGGTTTTCTGAAGAAGCATTCCTCCCACGCCTGTTCTGTACTAAGGAACGGATTTTTTACAAACGCCAAGGAAAGCTGCTGATCGGTATTTTTTTGCGGTCTGAACGGAGGTGTTGAGAACGTAGGACTACGTTCTGTGGTATCACTTAAAACATCCAACAGATACTCGCTTGCAAAGTACGTAAGATGACCGCCTTTTTCGTATATACTTTGCTCTTTCTCGGTATTGATAGCAACGCTCTCACTACTCATTTTAACAGCATTTATTGCTGAAATAAAGCCTTTTATCAAATATTCAGTATCTATTTTCTTATCAAATATTCTTGCTAAAGCAATTTCAAGCGCAGAACCTACAACTGCTTGCTCTGCAGTGGAAGATTGCATTCTTGTAGAGCCCGTTACTGCCATAGGACCGCATTCTATATAAATGCTTTTGCAATTTTTATGGGTATACACCATATCGGCACGCTTTAATTTGCCGATAATGGTTTTAGGATCGGTACAGATAACCATATACACACGTGCACCGTTATAAAGTGCCTGTATTGCCGTACCTAAAATTGACGTAGTTTCCCCTGTTGCAGTAACGCCGATAAGAAGATCCTTTTCGTTAATATTAAGATCCCTTGCCTGAAGCTGACCTAACTGAATGTAATCCTCAAAGGATTCAACTGCACGTATAAGAGCAAAATCGCCACCCGTCATTATAGAAAGCACCGAATCAAGATATTTTGTGCCCTGCGTTGCCTCACGCCAAGAAGCTTCAAGGCGCATGGCAAGCCTGCCCGGCGAACCGCAGCCTGAAATAAATACCCTGCCGCCATTAAGCACCGTTTTAGTTACCGTTTCGGCAAAAGTATTGAATTCATCGCTTTTAAGCACCTTTTCAAAGGGTGAAATCAACGCAATATCTGCATTATTCAGTATTTCAATACCTTTTTTTGTGTCGCGCACGTATTCTTCGCCCAAATTACGTGTAAGAGGATTTGATTTTTCCGCCTCAACAAATCCCAGCATATATTCTTTTTCGTTTGCCAGAAAATCCTCTGACAAAATCTTTGCTTTTTCCCAGCTTGTCATTTTAATTTTAACATCTGCGCAGGACATTCGAAGTCGGATCGTAGCCATGTCGTTCTGTGAGCCAAGGAGTTGTACAAAAGGATTGTCTTCCTAAGACGCTTGGCCT
>JAZQTV010000100.1:0-22699 GCA_045630945.1 Clostridia bacterium | reverse complement strand
TCTTCTAAAGTGGTTTGCACGCTCGTATAATCTTGACATCTTGTCATCGTCAAGCTTAGGAAGTGTTTGCTGACTGTCGCAATAAGGACAGGTAGCAACAGTAGCTCCGCTTTCAATTTCAAGGGAGCCACCGCACATTTTACATTTAAAAACTGCCATTTTTTATCCTCAGTTTATTTAAGTATTTTGCATTTTGCGTTTCTTTCTTCAATAAGAAGAAGTAATGCATCTGCCGAAGCTTTGATTTTTTCGGCATCTTTTTCATCAACCGTCTTTGAAAAATCTTCAAGCGCAATTGCTATCTTTGTTTCAACAGGCGAAAGAACGGGGTTTGACATAGGATCGCTATAACGAACAGCCTCGTAAACCTTGTGGGTAATTGCCTTAAACTCAGCAGCTGCCTTTGAATCAATAACCTGCGCATCAACTGTAAGCATTTTAATGAACATTGTCTGTTCCTTAACCTGCTCGTCAACAGCAGTAACTGCGTTGTATGCAATGGAATACTTAGCAACTGCAAAGATGTTTATTGCAAGTGCTATTGAGCAAATAATGATACCAAGCCAGGTGGGGATACCGGGAAGTGCCATGCAGATAATGCCTGCAATAAGCATTGTGATAAGCGATGACGTGCTTACCGTGAAAAGCGAAAGACCGTAAAAGTTTTTGTGCTTTGTATCGCCCTTGCATACAAAGTAGGTGCATGCAAGCTGAACAAGAAACTCAACTGTGATAAATGCGTATGCTACCCAGAAAAGATCGTCAAGGTCGATCTTTTCGTTGGGGATAGCAAAAACAATTACGTTAAAAAGTGCTAAAGCGGTAATCCAACCGATCAAATAAGATTTAAAAGTCTTTGACATCAGAATGTACCTCCGTTACTGTAATTTTTCGCCGCACTCAAGGCAGAACTTTGCACCGTTAGGTACTTCCTTACCGCATTTGGGGCAGGTGAGCACAAGTGATGCACCGCACTCAAGGCAGAACTTGCCTTTATGTACTTTTTTGCCGCACTTGGGGCAGATCATTTCGTCTTCTTTAAGTATCTCTATCTTTGCACCGCATTCAAAGCAGAACTTTGCATCAGCGGAAACTTCTTTACCGCAGGAGGGGCATAATACCTTTGCGGGAGCTTCTGTTGCCTGAGGTGTGTTGTTTGTAGGCGCAGCGCCTGTCATACCACCAAACATATTGCCCATCTGTGATGACATTGTGCCTGCTGCAGCCATACCGATACCAAGGCCGACCATATCGCCAACGATACCGCTTCCGCCACCGCCGCCGTTTGAACCCATATTGCCGATACCTTCAGCATAAGCCTTCTGAACTTCTGCCTGAAGAACGTCTTTCTGATTATAACCTTGAGCCTGCATAACCTCAGCTTCTGCAAAGCCCTGAAGCTTTGTTTTTTGTGCTTCAAGCTGTGCGTTAAGAAGTTCACGCTCAAGTCTGCGCTTTTCAAGCTCTGTTTCGGTTGTTTCTGCTTCAAGCAATCTTTCACGCTCTGCCTGTTCTGCTCTCTTTGCAATTTCAAGGGAGTAGATCTGACGAAGCTTCTTAAAGTTGGGGTCATCCTCGGGAAGACTAACTTCTTTAATATAAAACTGGGGAACGGAAAGACCGTATTCCTCAAAGTTTTCGGTAATGTTTATGCGAAGTGCTTCTGAAAGTGATTCAAGGTTTTCGTCAATCTCAAGAAGGTTGATTTTTCTTTCCTTGATTGAAGCAGCAAGATGAGTCTTTACAGCAGTTGAAATCATAGGCTTGAATGATGCGCCTAACGATTTTGTAAAGCCCTGACCTCTTTCTTCCCAAGCGATGCCGTTCATTGTGCCTACAAGCTTAACAAGAAGCTTACGTGAATCGGTTACCTGAAGATTAAGGTGACCGTGTGCGCCGATGGCAAAGGGAACGCCAAGGGTAGGATCAAGGAAGTTTACCTTGCTGTCGGTACCCCACATAATGCCCATCTGAACAGTTTTATTGATGAAATAAACTTCGCAGTGGAACGGGGAGGTATCACCTGTTGCTTTGTTAAGAAGCTTTCCTACAAGGGGAATGTTCTGTGTTGTAAGTGTGTGACGACCAGGGCCAAAAAGGTCCAACGCCTGACCGTTCATGAAGAAAACGGCTTCTTGTGATTCGTGAACGATAAGCTGTGACATCGAATTGAAGTCCTCAGAGGGATGCTTCCAGATAAATGTACTGTTATCGCCTTCATATTTGATAATGTCTACTATATTTGCCATACCAAGTTCTTCCTTTCGTGAAACTTAATTTTTTGATATACGTTATTATTATATAACAAAACCACCTGTTTTACAAGGGTTTTTTGCAAAAAAATGCGGTAAAATCAGGATTTTTAATTAAACTTACAAGTGCTTATTCATCCCTCTTCTGTAATATGAAACGCTATAAAAGCTTCGTTTTCGCACCGCTTAAAAAAATATGCAAAAAAAGGAACGGATATCCGTTCCTTTTTGACTATTCTTTTGAGAACATATCCTTTGAAACACCGCAAAGTGGGCATTCAAAATCATCGGGAAGCTCCTCAAATTTTGTACCGGGCGCAATACCTAAATCTGAATCGCCAACTGCTTCATCATACGTCCAACCGCATGCGTCGCAAACATATTTCATAATGATTATCTCCTTTTAAGTTATTTCTTCAAAGTCCTCTTTGCCGTGCTTGCAAAGGGGGCAAACAAAGTCGTCGGGAAGGGTTTCGGATTCGTGAATATATCCGCAAATGGTGCAAACGTAGCCTTTTTTGCCTTCTGTTTTGGGCTTGGGCTTTACGTTTGAATGATAGTAAGCATAGGTCATAGCTTCCTTATCCGAAATAACGCGTGCCTCAGAAATGGTACAAATAAACATACCGTGGGTATCAAGGTCAACGTAGCTTTCTACCTTAAGGCTCATAAATGCGTTTATATATCTTGGCAGGAATGCTAAGCCGTTATCTGAATAAAGTGGCGTAATGTCTGCAAACTTATCTGCGTTTCTTCCGCTTTGGAAGCCGAAGGTTTCAAAAATCTTGAACGGTGCCGCAGTGGTAAGACAGTTGACGTTCATTTTACCCGTCTGCTTAATAATGTGATGCGAATAGTTATCCTTGTTGATGGTAACTGCAATACGGTTAGGCGTGCTTGTTAATTGCTGAACCGTATTAACGATAAGTCCGTTGTGCTTTTTGCCGTCAAACGAGGTAACAACGTACAGACCGTAGCCAATCTTGAATAATGCGGTAAGGTCGTTCTTGTTAACGTTCTCGCCCTGCTGAATCTTGTATTCGGCGGTCAGCTCCTCACTGAGTGCTTTAAGCTGTTCTGAACTTTCGCTGTTTAATGCGGAAAGAATCTTAACGGTGTTCTTTGTGTAGGTTATATTTTTGCTTGATTCAAGCATTTTTTGCATAACTTTGGTTGCCATCGGCGCCCACGAGCCGTTTTCGATAAAGGCAACGGTGCGGTTAGAATAGTTGCGCTCGGTAAGGTGATTGATAAATTCCTTCATAAAGGGGAAGATATCTGCATTATAGGTTGTGGTTGCAAGCACAAGCTTGTTGTAGCGGAATGCATCCTCAACCGCTTCAGCCATATCGCAGCGTGCAAGGTCGTTTACCACTACCTTGGGGCATCCCAATGATTTTAACTGCTCGGCAAGCTGAAGAACTGCCTTTCTTGTGTTGCCGTAAACTGAGGTATAGGCAATAACTATACCCTCTGATTCAGGCTGATAGCTTGACCAGGTGTTGTATAAGTTAAGATAGTAGCCTAAATTTTCTTTAAGCACGGGGCCGTGAAGAGGGCAAATTGTCTCAATATCAAGCTCCTGCGCTTTTTTTAGAAGATTCTGCACCTGAGCACCGTATTTTCCTACAATGCCAAAGTAATAGCGGCGTGCCTCACAAGCCCAATCTCCCTCAACGTCAAGGGCGCCGAACTTGCCGAAACCGTCGGCAGAAAACAGTACTTTGCTGAAGCTGTCGTAGGTAACTATTACTTCGGGCCAATGTACCATTGGTGCGGTAACAAATGTAAGAACGTGCTTTCCTAAAGAAAGTGTGTCGCCATCGTTTACAATAATTCGGTTTTCACTGAAGTCAACGCCAAAGAAATTTTGCATCATTAAAAAAGCCTTCTGCGAGGCTACAACCGTAGCGTTGGGGTATACCTTAAGAAAGTTTACTATGTTTGCCGAATGATCAGGCTCCATATGCTGAACGATAAGGTAATCAGGGGTTTTTGAACCTAAAGCGCCCTGAAGGTTATCAAGCCATTGATGCGTGAAATTTATATCTACCGTGTCAAATACGGCAATCTTATCGTCAAGAATAACGTAAGAATTGTAAGCCATACCGTTAGGTACTTGGTACTGACCTTCAAAAAGATCAATGCTATGGTCGTTTACACCGATATATTTTATGTCGTCTGTTATATACATTTAAATCACCTCTTTATAAATAGTATACCATAATATTAAGTGCTTTTCAATAATTTTTCCAAATGGGAGAAAATTATGCATACGTCTTTTTAAAACTCTATTGTCGAAACGCTTTGCGCAGGCAATTCAAAGCAGAATATTTTTCCGTTATCGGTTATCTCAATAAATCTGATTTCATTAGAATCGTTAATGATTACCGCCACGTTATGCGCTTCGTTTTTAATAAAAATTCCCGTCAGCGGAAGTGAGCGTGTCTTAAATGCAAACATATTATCCGCTACGCGTGAGGAAAGGGAATATATTTTAGAATCCTTGGCAACGTATTTTGCAACGTGGTCAAATGCCCTGTACTGACCGCTGAATGAAAGCTCACCCGTTACGCTGTTTCTTGTGATAAGACCGCCACAGGAAAAGGGCCCGATGTTTGGCTTGCCGTTTTCATCAAGCATAAGATTCCAACCGGTGAAGGAGGAATATCCTGCTTCAAGCGATTTTATAATCATAAGCGTCCATTTTATAACGTCGGTTGCATAGTTGTCAAAAAGACGGGGGCCGCCCTCGGTAAAATGCAAGGCAAGTCCGTATTTATTCTTTAAATAGGCGGTGTCTTCAACGTGTCCGCTGTAATAATGAAATGCAATTCCCTGTAAAGCGGAAACCACGTCGTCGTCCTCAAGCATACTGTCAACCCTGCACGCACCTGAAAAGTTATGGTCATACGCCCAGATTTTTGTGTTAAGACCGGTTTCTTTAAGCTTTAAGCCTAATACCTTTATAAAGGCGGCTTCCGTATCGGGATGCCAAAGGCACGCAGGCATAAGACCGTTCTGCTGTGTTTCAGGCTCGTTTTGCGGTGTTACTGCGCTTATTTTTATACCGTGTGCCTTGTATGCTTCTATAAATTTTACAATGTATTCAGCGTACGTTGCAACGTACTCGTTTTTCATATATCCGCCGCAAAGACTTTTGCCCGTCTTCATCCACGCAGGCGGACTCCACGGTGATGCGAATATAAATATGTCGGGACGTATGCGTAAAATTTCCTTTAATACGGGTATAACGTAAGCCTCGTCCTTTTCTATTGAAAACGATGAAAGCGATGTATCACGTTTGTCACAGTAAGAATAAAGGCGGGTAGAATAATCACTTGAGCCGATAGAAATGCGCACAAAGGAAAGATGCATTTTACTAAAAACCTCATAAAGCAGATCAAACCGCTTTATATCGTCCATTTGCATCAGGTTGTAGCAGGATGAATCGGTAAGCGCAACACCAAAGCCTTCAAAGCCTGTGTTAATGGGAAGTTCACTAATATCCAAAGCCATTGCAGCAGGAATAACACAGGGGGAGGATTCAACCTCATAAATTGAAACGGTATCAGCCTTTGTAACAATATGCCGTGCCATAAAAACTCCTATCCAAATATGGTATCTACGATAAGCATAATACAGAAGCCTATGAGAAGTGAATACGTTGAACCGCGCTCTGTACCGTGCGCATGGGTTTCGGGAATCATTTCATCAGAAATAACGTAAAGCATAGTTCCGCCTGCAAAGGCAAGGGCAAAGGGAAGTATTATTGAAGAAATGCTCACGGCAAAATATCCGATAAGCGTACCGAATACTTCAACAAAGCCTGTTATCATTGCAAGGAAAAACGTGCGCTTGGGTGATACGCCTGCGGCAAGCATAGGACCGATAATTATCATGCCCTCGGGAATATTCTGTAATGCAATACCGCCTGCGATAATAAGTGCACGGGCACTGTTTTCGGAGCCAAAGCCTACGCCTGCGGCAAGACCTTCGGGAAGATTATGTATTGCAATTGCGGTAATAAAAAGTAGTACGCGGTTTAACCTGTGTGAGTCACCGTTACTTTCACCGTCAACGCCTGCAAGCTTATGCAGGTGAGGTACGATTTTATCTATCACGCTTAAAAATGCGGCACCTGTAAAAATACCCAGCACGGTGATAAATACGCCCTGCTTTCCGCCAAGCTCAATAGAAGGAACTATAAGTCCAAGTACGGCGGCGGCAAGCATTATTCCCGAAGCAAATGCAAGTACTATATCGGAAAATTTGTGTGACAGCTTTTTAAATACAAAGCCTATAACGGCGCCAAACACCGTTGCACTGCCTACGCCAAGTGCAGTAAGAAGAACAAGCTGCATATATTATCAGCCTCCTTAATAATATAATAGCCGATTTATACGGTTAATTTTTTATAGTGATATTTTAGCATACAAGCATCAAAAAATAAAGCAAATTATTTTAAAGAAATGAATTTTTCAGCAAATTGTGACGGTGAAACGCCAAACTGCTGCTTAAATTGACGGCTGAAAAAATACACGTTGTTGTATCCGCAGATTTCAGATACCTGCGAAACGGTGTACATTCCCGTTTTAAGTAGGTCGGCGGTATAGTTAAGCTTTAGCTGAATTATATATTTTATAGGCGTTACGCCAAACCGCTTTAAGAACAGTTTTTTTAAATATGACTGACTGATGCCCGAAATTTCTGCAAGATGCTCAACAGATATTTTGTCCTTAGAAAAGTTTTCGTTTATAAATTCTACTGCAGGCTCAATCACCTTGAACTTGTTTTCGGGCACATAGCGTTGCTTTTCAAGCTCGGCAAAAATTTCGTAAATAATGGAAAGACATTTGTGGTAATAACCCTCGTTTTTCGTTAGCCACACGGAAACGGCTTTATTAAAAAGCGCCTGAATTGATACGTTATTTTGCACGTTTATACAAAAGGCTTCCTCAAAAAAGGGAATATCAGTATCAAAAAATATATCTATACAGTCAGCGGGCTCGTGCCGTGTTACTGCATAGGTCTTATGCTCGCCCTTGGGCAGATACCGTAGCGTGCCTTTAGGACACGAAAAGGTTTTATCGTTGAAGTCTACCGTGATATTTCCCGTTAAATGAAGTATCAATTCGTTGTACTTCAGGCTTGCACGGAAGGATGAAAAATGCTCTTCAGCCATACTTGCTTTAAATAGCAGCACGGAGTATATTTTTGTAATCGCACAATCTTTATTCATAACATCACCTTAATATATGCTATCAGAAGATAATAAAAAAGTCAATATTTTGTACCAAAAAGTATAAATGAATATTGTTAGTGTATTTACGCAGGCATATTTTTGTGGTATAAATTTTTAAAAGGATGGCGATTTATATGAACAAAAGAATTGAAGAGCTTTTAAAATTAACCGTAAACGGTGATATGCAGGTTTCCGTAAACAAGATTGACTTTGACAGACACGATCTGTTTTTGCCCCGTCAGCAATTAGAATCAAAACGGCTTTGCGAATTTATAATGGCGCAGGAGCCCAAGATAACCGAATTTTCAAAAATGACGGGTCTGTTCCTTTGTGATGGCTCGATAGTAGGCGATGCGTTCCACAGGGGCGGTCACAAATACGTGGGCGAAATGCTTCAAACGTTTTACTGCAAGCCCGTTGATAATCTTTCTACGTTTGAATGGCAGCACGCAACCGCTGATTATCAAAAGCTTCTTAAAAAGGGCATTAAGGGAATAATTGAAGAAATTGATGATTCGCTTAAGGTGCACAGTGCGGAAGAAGAAATTGAATATCTTAATGCGTTAAAGCTTGTTGCAAATACGCTTATTGCATGGGCGCACAAATGCTCGCAAAGAGCCGCCGCTTTTGCGCAATCCGTTGAAAATGCGGAGTATAAGGAAAATTTGATGAAGCTTTCAGAAACGTTAATGCGCGTTCCTGAAAATAAGCCGTCCTCATTCTATGAAGCGGTACTTTCGATATACGTGTGCTTTTCTGCCGATCCTGACAGCTTGGGCACCTTGGACAGATATTTAAGAGCGTTCTATTTTGAGGATATTAAAAACGGCGTTATAACTAAAGAAGAAGCCGCCGAATATCTGCAGGAATTATTTATGATGGTGCAGTCGGCAACGGGAAGAAAAAGTATGTATTTCACCCGTGGCGGTGAATCGCATTTCTGCGTAGGCGGATATCTGCCTGACGGCACCGACGGGTTTGATGAATTTTCAAAGCTTATTCTTGAAAGCCTTGTTGACCTTCCTATGTGGATACCGCAGGTATCATTGCGCTGGACTAAAAAGATGGCAAAGGAAGATTTTAAGTACGTGCTTGACCTTGAAAGAAAGGATAAAAACAAGCGTATTGCGTTCCAGAATGACGAGCAAAGAATTAAGTGCTACACCGAAATTTGCGGCTTTCCCTATGAGCAGGCTGTGGGTTATACAACCGTAGGCTGTAATGAGCCTGCGTTTCTCGGTTCAATTTCGGGCGGAACGTCAAAAATAAATTTTGCAAAATCCACCGCAACGCTTTTTCACGAAAAAAGTGACAAAATCAAGGACGTGAAAAACTTTGACGAATATTATCAGGTATTTCTTAAGGAGTTTTTTGCTGACCTTGAAATCGGTTATAAATACGATGATATGTATAATGCGGTAAGGGCAAAGGATATTAACTATCTTTCGGGCGTATTCTTTCAAGGTTGCATCGAAAAGGCAAAAAGCTTAACGCAAGGTGCGGCAGATTACACCATAGCTTCGCCTATGTATATAGGAATAACCAACGTAATCGATTCGCTTATTATCGTTAAGCAGTTCGTCTTTGATGAAAAAATCGTTACCATGGCTCAGCTTATTGAGGCGCTTAATAAAAACTGGGAAGGCTATGAGGATTTGCGTACGCTTATTCTCAAAAAAGGTGATTTCTTCGGCAACGATACTGAGCGCTCGAACTACGTTGCGCAAAAATTATATCAAAGCCTTTACGAGTTTTTGAAGGATAAAACCAACTTGTACGGCTATCATTGGCTTATCGGCAATCTTACGGGATACAACCTGCATTTTAAAATGTTTGGTGAAAAGCTTGGCGCAACTCCCGACGGCAGATATAGCGGTGACGTGTTAAAGTTTGGCTTAGGACAAAGTGAGGGCAAGGACAGAGAAGGACTTTCTGCTTTGCTTAACTCTATTGCAAAGATAGATTCAACAGGCATTGGATGTGGCTCGACCGTAACTAATATTACTCTTGATGAACAGCTTGTCAGGAACGATGATAATTTTGAAAAGACCGTAGACCTGCTTGAAACGTATTTCAAAATGGGCGGCATACATTTTCAGCTTACCTACGTTTCAAAGGAAGACCTTATGAACGCAAAGATAACGCCCGAAGAATATAAAAACCTGCGTGTGCGCGTATCGGGATTTTCGGAGTATTTTGTAAATCTTAACGAAGAACTTCAGGATGACGTCATCAGAAGAACTACACAAAAGTAGGGGGATGTAAATGCTTTACGGCAATATTTTTGATATTCAGCGTAATTCGTTTGTTGACGGACCGGGAATACGCACCACGGTGTTTTTTAAGGGATGCAACCTTAATTGTGCGTGGTGCCACAACCCCGAAAGCCAGAAGCCGAGCACTGAAATGATGATATATAAAAACAAATGCATCGGCTGCGGTAAGTGCCAAAGCGTGTGTACGTCAAAAAACGCTTGCGTGCTTTGCGGCAAATGTGAGCTGTTTTGTCCGCAGGATGCAAGAAAGGTGTGCGGAAAAAAGTATACCGTTGAAGAGGTTCTTAACAAGGTAACAAAGGATAAGGCGTATTATGAAAATTCGGGCGGCGGCGTTACGCTTTCAGGCGGCGAATGTATGCTCCAGGCAGAATTTGTGCTTGAGCTTCTTAAAAAATTAAAGGAAGAATGTATCCATACCGCAATAGATACCGCAGGAAGCGTACCATTTGAATGCTTTGAAAAAATTCTGCCGTACACGGATCTGTTTTTGTATGACGTAAAGATATGGGACAGTCAATTACATAAAAGGTACGTGGGTGCAGATAACAGGTTGATACTTGATAATCTTGAACGCCTTTTTGAAAAAAATGCACGCGTGTGGGTGCGCATTCCCGTTATAAAGGGCGTAAACGATAATATAGATGATTTCAAAAAAATACGTAATTTTATTGGCGGCAGGGCAGAAAAGGTGGAGCTTTTACCTTATCACCCCATGGGCGAAAACAAATATACGGCTATCGGAAAAGCACCGCAGGTGTTTGATAAGCCCGATGAAGAGGCACTTAATGCCTTTAAAGAGATATTCAGTTAAGCAGATCCCCTGCAAGTTGTTGCGGGGGTTACTTTTTTGTTGCATATTTGACGTGATAGCGAAATGGTTGCGTTTCGCCTTTTGTTATGGTAAAATATAAACGAAAAATTGCCTTATTGCCACAAAACAACAGGGAGAAAAATTATGCTCAGGTACGTAACCCGTAAAAATTCAAGTCCACAGGATATGCCTAACGTGTTTTTTGTTGCGCATCCTGAAGAAAAAGATAAGTATTTTTCTTCGGTTGCACGTCAAATTATTGAGTATGTTGACTGTGCGGTATGGTATGCCGATGAGGACTATAATGCGGAATTTTATGAGCAACTTAAGGACATGCAGCTTTTTGTTATGGCTGTTACCACGAAGATGCTTTTAACTGAAAACGAGGCGCTTTCAGTATATTTTAAAATAGCAACCGAAAATAATATTCCCGTACTTCCAATATTAAAGGAAGAGGGGATAGAAAGAACGTTCAATATTAAATGCGGTGATTTGCAGTTTTTAAGCGAGAGCTATGACCCCACGGCAATAGATTACGAGGAAAAGCTTAAGCGATATCTTCAAACCGTGCTTGTGGGCGATCAGCTGAAGACGCGTATCCGCAGTGCGTTTGATGCGTACGTATTTTTAAGCTACCGTAAAAAAGACAGAAAATATGCCAATCAGCTTATGCGGCTTATTCATAAAAATCCATTCTGCCGTGACGTTGCCATATGGTACGATGAATATCTTACACCGGGCGAGAATTTTAATGATTCCATTAAGGCGGCACTTAAAAAAAGCGACCTTTTCGTTATGGCGGTAACGCCCAATCTTATAAATGAAGATAACTACGTAATGCGAGAGGAATACCCCATGGCAAAGCAGGAAAATAAGCCTGTTCTGCCTTGTGAACTTGTGCCTACCGACAGAAGTGTGCTTAAGGAAAAATATGAGGGGATTCCCGAGGTTACCGATGCCTATAACGATGAAGCGCTTTCGCAGTCGCTTATAAAGAACCTTGAAAGAATTGCTAAAAAGGAGAACGACGATTCGCCTGTGCATAATTATTTTATCGGTCTTGCGTATCTTGACGGTATCGACGTTGAGGTGGACCGTGAGCGCGGTGCGGAGCTTATACGTTCGGCGGCTTCTTCGGGGCTTGAAGAAGCAATGGAAAGCTTAATGAATATGTACCTTACCGGTAAAGGCGTGGCACGTGATGGTAAGGAGGCGGCAAGGTGGAAGGAAAAGCTTAACGAAGCACTTTATTTAAGGGTGGCGCGGGGGGCTGAAAACGTAAAAAATACGCAGGATGCCATTAAAAATGAAGCTGCGTCACGTAGCGGAGCTTCTACTATGGAAGAACTTGAAGTATCCTATCAAAGAACAAGATCATTAAGATTTCTAAGAAGTAGCGTTGAGGCAATCATCAAAAATTGGTACGAGGAACAACTTGAATTAAGCAAAATGTACTTTGCGGCAGGCGATTCAGGTAACGGTGAAAGGGTAATTCTTGAAACACTTAAATTCGCAAAGGATAACAAGGAGTATTTCCCCATCAGCCTTGCGCCCAAGGGTATGATAGGTGATGAAAATTCAAACATTGATACTTCGTATTATGACCTTAATATTATGCTTGTGGATTGCTTTGTCAAGGCGCAAAGGCTTGAATTTGCGCACGAGCATTTAAAAAAGACAAAGGAATGGCTTGACAGAATTCAGGCAAATTCAACACAGAAGAATATAAAAATTATTAAGTATTCGCTTGAAGCAAAGCTTGCCGAGGTGCTTTGCAGTATGGGCGATTTTGAGGAAGCGTACCGCATTATATCGGCATCGGCAACGGAGTACGTTGAGTTTATACGGGAAAGCGTAGTTAAAGGCAAGGTTGAAGCGGTAAACGAGCTTCAGATAATAAAGGGTGAAGCGATTGAATTTATTGCTGCGGTAGACGAACTTTATGCGGTGCTTTGCGGTCAGTTTGCACTTTTAGGTGAAGTAACGCTTAAACTTAAAAAATACGGTGAAGCAAAAAATGCCTTTAATGAAGCCGTTGCGGCAAATGAACGTGCAGGCAGAAAAAAGAAAAAGAGCATCGAGGTAAGATGCAGACTTGATATGATAGATGCCTTAATAGGCTTAAACGAGGATACTGAAGAATGCTTCAGACAGGCGGAGCGGGCAATAGCGTTTTTAGACGAGGATACCATTGAGGTATCGTTCCTTAAAGCGAAAATACTTTTAAAGCGCGGTGACGTGGCGGCACAAAAAAATAAAGCTGAAGCAAGGGCTTATTACCAAATGGCTTTAGCGATTGCACAGCGGCTTGAAAAGGATGCGCCCTCAAAGGAGCATATTGAGCTTTTAAATGAGTTAAAAGAAAAGGATTGATAGTTGTATCAATCCTTTTTTATATTAAGATTTTACTTCAACGTCGCCGTATTTTTTCAGATATTCCTTTAAAATGCGGTTTGTTTCAATATCGGCATCACCGATGGTGTTTGAGCATATAACCGCACCTTCAAGCTCGCCCTTTATAATAAGGTCAAAGCTAAACTCAAGCTGCTTTTTAAACAGGGTGGAATCCATCGGCTTATTTATGCTGTAATCCCAAAGATATGCACCCATCATAACGGGAATATCACCTGCAAGTGCCTTGATGCGCTTGGTGTAATCTTCAATGATGGGTATGTCCGAGCAGTTCCACAGCCAGAACGTTATGCCGTCAAAGCAGGGCAGATACTGCGCAAGGTTAATATCCTTATCAAGCTCATGGGCGTAAAGCACGCACCAGAAGTCAAGCCCGTTATCGTTAAGCGTCTTCTTAATTTCACTTAAAACTTCAGGGGTGAAGCGTTCGAGTCGAATGGGTGAAAAGAAATCGTCAACAACGCCGCCGCTGATGTTATCAACCTGCTTTGCAGTTGAAATTACGTCCTCGGTATTACCTAAACGGGCATCGGGAAGTGGTGTGGAAGCATCACCAAGAACAGACCATTTGATGTTTTTAAGTGATGACATACGCTTTGCAAGCGCATCGTAGGGCGGTTGAATGTTTCCACCGTAGGAAACGATAAATGCATTTTTTATGCCGTATTCCTCGGCAAATTGCTCGGGCGACATATTGCAGTTGAATTTAAGTGATTTGTTGTGTGAGCCTTCAAGATGTCCCCAGTTCCAAAGCTTATCAATAAGCTTCATTGCGAATACTCCTTTTATACGTTAACTTCTATTATAAATGTTACCATTAAGCCGAGCTTAAGTCAATACGGCAATATTGTAAAAAGTGCTTAATACAGGGCGCATTTCTTGCGAAAAATGCTTGATTTATAAAAAATGAAGCGGAGTGGTTTAACTCCGCTTAAAAATTAAAATTCAGGCTCGTAGAACTGGTCAAGCTTTTCGTAAACTGCCCTGCGCACCTCAATATCCTTTACTGCAAGCTTGGTACAGTAGGGTGAAAAGCCTACGTGACCACCCATTATGTAGTCGGGATCAATAAGCTCTTCAACAAAAATATCGTCGGCAAACAGGAAAGTATGCCCCTGTATAATGCCTGTTGTAACGCGGATTTCACTTCCGGGAACGTACTTGTATGCACCTGTAAGCGCACGCACAAGGGTTTCGGGGCTTCTTTCGATACCGCTTTTTTCATCGTACCAGCCATTAAAGCCTACAACGTAAGCGTTGCCAAGTGTATCGGTTTCCTCTTCCCAATGGGCGCAGAACAAGCCGTTAACGTCACGTGTGGCGGGAAGTACGGTTTTTGCGGTGAATGAAAAGATAACGTCACCGTCAAACTCCTCGCGTGAAAACAGTATTCCACCGCTGTTTTCCCTGTGCGCACCGATAAGCCAGCCATCCTCGTATTTCCAGCTTCCGCGCATTACTTTCCAATATTTTTCAAAATCCTCATCGGGCGAGTATTTAAAAAGAATGGGACATTTTTCAAGCTCAACACGCTTGTTGAGTAATGGTAAAATCTTTAAATTGCCCATTTTATTCCCCTCAATTATGTTTTACGGATGCCGCATATTTGCTAAAATCATCGCGTAAGGAATCAAAAACATTTTCTTTTGCGGCAAACTGTACTACCCAGAAGTTGTCATCAGTTTTATAGAAATAAGCAATTACGTAGTAGTCAGAGTCTTCTGCAAGACCTTCATATTCAACAAAAAGCAGGTCGCCTTCCACACCTGTTTTATAATCATCGATCAAATTCATTTTAATAAACAGATCGCGGTATTCGGTCAGGGAAAGCGGTTCAAATTCAGGATAGTCATCGAACGGTTCATTAATAATGTATACTTCACTGTTTTTTGTGCCGTAGCAGGCAGTAAAATCGTCAAGATCAACCTTCTGATGTTTGTTTGTAAGTGTAATGCTTAATTCATCGCAGGTAAAGGTTTGGGGAAAGGCAGTTGAACCTATAACAGCGCCTATGATAGCGGCAATAAGAATAATCAACCAACCGATTTTTGAACCTTTTTTGCGGTTTTTTATACTAGTGGGTGTGTCGTTACCTGCAAAACGGAACGGATTGCCAAGCACGGGGTGAAATACGTTTTTTCCTGTAAGAAAAACGTCCTCACTGCCGTCCTCAAGCTGATATACGTCAGAGCAGAATTCCTTGCTCAGCTTATCACCGATAACGAACAGCTTAACTGCGTTTTCGGGTGCTTCAAAGGTAAGCTCACCACCGTTTTTAATTTTGCCAACCTCGCGGCAGGGAATGCCTGAAATCATAAGCTCTGCATTAGCCTGATCTTCCATATATACCTTCATAGCTACAAGGCTTGCAACAAAGCGTTTTTCTCTTTTGATTGTAATATTGCGCATAAATTTACTCCTTTATAACAATGTTTCTTGCTACGTGAACACCACTTGCCGAAGCGTGTGAAAGCGAGTGGGTTATACCGCTTCCGTCGCCTATAATGTAAAGGTTTTTGTGCTTGGTTTCAAGGTTTTCGTCAACCTCTACCTCCATATTATAGAACTTAACCTCAACACCGTATAAAAGCGTATCGTCGTTTGCGGTGCCGGGTGCAACTTTATCAAGCGCATAAAGCATTTCGATAATACCGTCAAGTATTCGCTTGGGAAGCACGAGGCTAAGGTCACCGGGTGTAGCGTTAAGAGTGGGTGTAATAAATGCATCGTTGATGCGGCTTGGGGTAGAACGTCTGCCACGGATAAGATCACCAAAGCGCTGAACGATAACGCCACCGCCCAACATATTGCTAAGGCGGGCAATACTTTCACCGTAGCCGTTGGAATCCTTGAACGGCTCGGAAAAATGCTTTGCAACAAGAAGCGCAAAGTTGGTGTTTTCTGTCTGCTTTGACGGGTCCTCATAGCTGTGACCGTTTACCGTAATAATGCCGTTGGTGTTTTCGTTTACTACCGCGCCCTTGGGGTTCATACAAAACGTACGTACAAGGTCACCGTATTTTTCGGTACGGTATACGATTTTACTTTCATAAAGCTCATCGGTAAGGTGCTGGAATACTGCGGCAGGAAGCTCAACCCTGACACCAATGTCAACACGGTTTGAGCGTGTGTTGATATCAAGATCACCACAGACCTTTTCCATCCATTTGCTACCGATTCTGCCAACGGAAATTATACATTTCTCACTTGAATATACGTTGTCCGAGGTAACTGCTTCGTAAATACCGTCAACAATTCTTACCGTGTTTACGGGGGTATCAAAGAAGAAGTCAACCTTATCCTTTAAGTGAGTATAGATGTTTTCAAGCACGATATAGTTGATATCCGTACCCAAGTGGCGCACGGAAGCATCAAGCAGGTGAAGATCGTTCTGAATACACAACGTCTTAAAGCGTGTGCCTGCGGTGGAATAAAGTTTTGTATCCTGTCCGCCAAAATCAAGGTTAATTTTATCAACGTACTGCATAAGCTCAAGCGCTTGCTTTTTGCCGATATACTGATAAAGCGTTCCGCCAAAGTCGTTGGTAATGTTGTATTTTCCGTCGGAAAATGCGCCTGCGCCGCCAAAACCGCTCATTATTGAACAGCTTTTGCAACCGATACAGGTTTTTATTTTGTCACCGTCAATGGGGCAGTGGCGCTTATTAAGGGGATGCCCTGCTTCAAAAACTGCAACTTTAAGTTCAGGCTCAAGGCGTGTAAGCTCATATGCGGCAAAAATGCCTCCGGGACCTGCACCGATAATAATTACGTCGTATTTCATAAAACTCCTTTAAATTAAGCAACCTTTTCTAATTTAAGTAAAAACTGATCTTCGTTTGAACTGTTTACTTTATCGTGTGTTGACCAGTTGTTTTTTTCAACAAACCACTCAAGGTAGAAATCACAGTCTGCGTTTTTGATAAGGTACGTACCGTCATCCTTCTTAATAAGCTTCCAGTTTTTTAAGGAATACTTATCATCAAGCCCGATGCCGTTATAACCCTCCTGCACGCCAAGCTTTTTGCCGTTATGGCTGATGGTAATAACGTCACCCTCAATAAACTTAACGTCCCACTTGAGCACGTCAGAATAATTGGTGATATCACCGTTCTTAAACATAAGCTGCTCACCTGCTAAATAGTGGGTGTTTTTTTCCTTTGCAGAAAGCGCCATATTATACGTTGGGTTCCAGATTATATACGTTCCGTTGGGGTTAGTCGGTTCCTCGATCTCTTTTTCGGGGGCGAAAATGAATACTGCCGCCAATGCAATGGCAATAACGCAAACCACCGCAATTACGGGAATAAGCCATTTTTTACTTTTCTTTTCAGGCTTTTTAAGGGGAAGCTTAACTACGGGCTCACTGTTATCAAGTTCAAGCTCCTTCTTTAAATCAGTTATAAGCCTTGAAAGCTGTGTTTCCTCACCTAACGATGCGTGATAGTGCTGATTGAAATGAAGCACGAAATCAAAGTGATCGTTAAGGGGGCAGTCCTCAAGAAAAAGCGTATATATAGGCTTGTCAAGGTCATCGGCAATGCCAAGCTCACGTTTTACCCATTTAGAATCCTGTGCGCCCGGGGACATAAGCAATAAAAATGCCCTTGAATCGCGTATTGCTTGAGGAATAACCTCGGTAAAATGCTGATTTCCCCGAATATCAATGGGTGCAAACCAGCAAGTAATGCCGTTAGCTTCAAGCGTACGGCGTATATTTTCCACTCTGTCGTGATCTTTTTCACTGTAACTAATAAATACGTCGTGCATAGTAAGCCTCCTTCACTTTTGTAATTCCGTAAATAACTATAATATTATATCATAAAAAAATTTCAAATGCAACATTTTAAAAGAAAAATACTACGGCGTGTACGAATCTGCAAAATATTTAAAGCTATTATGCGGTAGTCAAATTTGACACTTTAGTCTAAAATATGGTATAATTAACATATATATTTGATTTGAACCGAGGTTTTGTTATGAAGAAAAAGTACGTATTCATAAGTTATGCAAGCAAAGAAATAGATTCGGCTAACCTTGTATACAGCTACCTTGAAGGAAACGGTATAAACTGTTGGATAGCTTCAAGAAATATTCAGGGCGGAGAAAGCTTTGCAGAACAGATAGTAGATGCTATACACGAATGCTCTGCTTTTGTTATGATAGCTTCGGAAACCTCGAACAACTCCGTTCACGTAAGTAATGAGCTTTCGCTTGCGCTGGGTGAAGGTAAAAAGATAATTCCGTTCCGCATTCAGAATTTTACGCTTTCAAAGAATAATACGTATTTTCTTCAGCAGGCGCAATGGATAAATGCGTTCCCCGATATGAACGGCGCACTTAAGCAGCTTCTTAATGCAGTGCGTATCGAAATACCTGATGAAAAGACAAAAAAAGCGACGCGCAGGAAGCCAATCGTTGAGGTAAAAAGCAAGGAAATCGAAGATATTCCCGATCTTACCCGTGATGAAATAGTTAATATTTTGCTTGATAAGGAGCATATTGAAAAATATCCATACTGCCTTAAAAGCCGTACGCGCGGCGCTAATTACGAAAAATTTAAGAAAAAAGCCAAAGTGCTGTTCGATAATACACTTGCAATGCAGTATAAGGGCAGATTTACCTCAGGCGGTCTTGACTACGTTGATATTATCGTAGATACGCTTTCACAGGGCGATAACGTTTCCATTCACGTAAAGGGCTTGCCGGGATGTGCAAAGAATATGCTGCTTCAGCTTGCCTATTACAAAATGCTTGAAAATTTCCGTACAGGCATAAGTGATTATCTGCCGTTGTATCTCTCGTCAAGCTACTACGAAAAGGGAAAATACAGTGCTGAAAATCCCCGCGAGGATATGGCGCGTACAATAGAAAACGATACAAAAGAATTCTTTGGTTATATACGCAAAAATCATAACGTTCATCCCGTTATTATGGTAGAGGCGGTACGTGAGCACGTTGTTGCACGCTTTGCGCCTGAGGATGTTATTATGGAGCTTTGCCGTCCGTTAGGTAATTTTAACCGCATTGTTGCTGTGGACGTAGGTCTTATAAAAAACAGACAGCGCATTAAACGTACCATTCCGCTGATGGGCGATAATTCAGGCTATACGTTTACGTTCCATTCCGTACCCATAACAAATAAGGAAAGCTGTATAAAGGTAATACAGACAATTCTTGATATGTATGAGGAGCAGTACGAAAATTCGGATGCACAGGCGGTGTATAACGCACTTTTCCGCCTTAAGTTTCACGCGGTTGACATTTTTACCATAAGGCTGGTGGCGACTGAGCTTGCACAGGGAAGCTCGGTTGAGGATATTTCACTTACCGATATGTATGAGCGCCTCGCGGTAAACGAGCTTAAGGGCGATGAAAATAAAATGCTTTATATCGCTAATGAGCTTTATGAGTACGTTTTTAACGAGCGTCATAACGTAAGGACAAAGGAATATAACGCTGTGCTTTGGTCTTTGCCCCACAAGCATAACACCTATCTTGAATTTATGATAGCGTATTTCTTCTGTCACAAGGTCATAAACTACAATAACGACGGCGATTTTTCGTTTATGCGTACTACTATGACTTCGATGGAAAACCACTTTCTTGAAGCAGAACTTGAAGAAAACTATCTTTTACAGGAAACACTTCTTAATATAGTTTTAAAGAATTACGAGCAGTTTGACGTGCGCCAGAAGAGCAATGCGGCATACTGGGTTGGTAAGATTACGTTTGAGGATATTAAGCAGGATGCTATAAAGCATCTTGAAAAGGAATTTATCCGACTTAAGCCATTGGTTAAAACCAATAACACAATGACGCTTGAAAACCGTTATAATCACTATTTGTTCCGTTCAGTGTGCCTTGGTCTTATTGCGCAGGGAAGGGCAAATATTCTTGATGAATATCTGTGTCTTATCGTTATCAACGACGTTGCAAACGCTATAAACAGAGGTAACGTGATAGAATATTTCGGTGATACGTATCAGACTAACGTTCATAACGATTTTTATATGGATAATGATCCCAATATAGGTGAGCAGGCAATAAAGATTCTTTGCAGCAGGATTGAATCAAAGCTCAGCCAAAAGCGCGCAGGCTTTGTTGAAAAGGATATCGTTTCGCTTTTAAGTATGATACAGGCAAGAATGCATTGCGCACCCGAAAGCCTTGCGTTCAATCTTACGCCGTTCTGTGAGAAGAGCCTTGAAATAATAAGGGAATACCGTACGCGGCCAAGAAACATCGTTTCGGAAAAGCTTATGAGCTATTTCAATACCATTGAAGAGGATCTTGCATCATACATTGAAAAGCCGCGTTTTGATGCAGCGTACAGGCTGTTCAGCGATATAAGCAAAATGAAGGATACTAAGCGTGAACAATGGCTTAAGTTTGGTATTGACGATCCTGAAAGTGTTGCAGAGCATACTATTTCGGCTTGGCTTATGGCAATGGTGTTCTTGCCACAGGAGCATACTGAACAGGGTTATAATAAGCAGGAGATAATGGATATGCTTATCGTGCACGATATGGCAGAAAGCATTATCGGTGATAAGCACGTATCACTTTCTGAGCCTACAAGGGAATTGAAGGAGCAAAATGCAGTGCTTAAGAAAATGTTCCTTAAGGGCACTTATCCTGAGGTTGCCAATATGACCCATTATTATAACGTGTGGACAGGGTATTTTAACGGGCAGAACATCAATGCACGTATTGCAAGGGATATAAATCTTATACAGACAGTAGATACGTTCTTTACCTACTGTAGTGCACACTCCGAGAAGTTTACAAAAAAAGACGTGCAGATGTGGCTTTCGGAAGCGGATAAGCTTAGCACCGATATCGGTTATGAACTGTTTGAAAGAATAATTTCTCATAATCACGTACACAGAAGAATAATTGATGAGAAAATAACGGGACAGAAAAGATAGAAAAAAGCACCTCGCATAAAGCGGGGTGCTTAATTTTATTCTGCTGAACCGTCCATTGAGGCTACCTTACCGTCACCGTCGCTTGTGGTGGGTATAAAGGTAAACATTTCCTTGTAAATATCGGGTGCTATGCGTAACAATTCTTCCTTGTGATCGGTGGAAAACAGACTTTCATTCTTTGCTTCAAGAATAAGTGTGGCGGCTATCCAGGCATTTGTCCAACCGGTTTCAATTGACCAGGCAGACCAGCCTATATCTGATGCGCTGCCCCAATATTCCCATTTGTTATAGTCAAAGCTTCTCATCCACGCACCGTCAAATTCGGGGTGTTTCTCTGACTTTAACTGTATGCGAAGCATAAAATCCTTTAATTTAAGGTAAGCGTTCTTGATGGAAGGCTTTTTAAGCACAAGATACGCTTCCCAAAGACCGATGAACGCCCAGTTAAGCGCGTAAAGCAGGTCGGTTGCAGGGTCACCGTTGTTTTGAATAAGCGATGCTTCGGTGGTGCCGTAGCTTTCGTTTGAGGATGGCGGCGGATACTTGCCTAACGACATATCACCGAATATCTCACGAACTGCACCGCAGGCTTCCTGAAGCTTTAACGTTTCGTTTACCGCGTATTCAAGCCAATCAATATGCTTTTTTGAGGGATCAATTCTTGCAAGAATACTTAAAGGAAGAAGCATTCTTGTTATTTCGCCCGTAAGGCTGTTTTGCCATCTTAATTTATCGGGGAAAAGCGCCATGGTCTTTTCAATGGCGCTGATGCTTTTTGTCAATAGCTCCTCAATTCCCGTAAGCTCGTACGCCCACAGAAATACTGCGTAAAGATATGACTGATAGTGGGGCGAAATGTATTCCATGGTACCGTTATAATAATCAAGCCACGTTGCATCCTTAAAGCTTGACGTATCAAGACGGGGGCATCTTACACCGTACTTATCCGATGTGCGCAGGTTGGCGAATACTGCACGCAGAATCTGCTCATCCCAACGGGTATTACCCGTAACTGCGCGCACGCTTAATGCGCCAAGCAAAGCGCGGGCATTATCGTCACCGTAGAAAACCTTTCCATTTTCAAACCAGTTAATATGTCCGTAGGCAGAACTGCGGGGGTCATCGTTATAAAAAAGCTCGGGCGTAAAAAGAGTATCCATTACTGAAAAAGCAAGCTCGGTAAGCGTTTTATCGTCAGAAGCATTGCCGCCTAAAGCAAGCTCCATAGCAACCTCACCCGTGCAGTCACCGCGGAAAACACAGCGTACTGCCTGATTGCCGTTTTCGTCTATTGCAGAAGCAAAGCCTTCAAGCACCATGGGCGTTTTGTAGGAATAATCTATCATATAGTCCTTAATCCACTTGATATTTCTTTCCCATGCATTTTGGGGCGCGTTTGAAGCAAGTGCTTCGTTGGGCGAATAAGTAAGCGAAACGGTTTCTTCGTAGTCAAAAACAGGTATTTTGATACCTAAAAGCTCTAAAATACCCTGCCATAACGCTTTCCAACGCACCTTGGGGTTGTGGCGTGCGGTAATAAAGTTTGAAAGCACGGTTGTGGAAATGAGTACGTCGTCTTTATTGTCAAGAAAGCCTAAAATTATTTCCTCGTTATCGGGCATACCGTACTGAATGGTATCGTAGCCTGCAACCTTTGCAAGCTTTATTAAAGCGGTAGAATCATCCTTAAAAAAACTGCGGAAGCGGCAACCGTTATTCATAAGAATATCACCGCTTTTAAGGGTGCCGACAGGTGAAGAAATAACCAT
>JAZQTV010000099.1:0-4733 GCA_045630945.1 Clostridia bacterium | reverse complement strand
ACATGGCTACGATCCGACTTCTTTAGGTCTACGCATACGCGCGCTCATTTTTCGCGAAGCGTTCTCGAGGGCGTAGCGTTTTCGCTTTTGCATTCAAAGCTTAAGCTTCGTGAAATCGGTATGAATTGTAACGATAAGGCTATTCTTATCGGCGGCGGCTCCAAAATCAGCGCATGGCAAAGGATAGTTTCCGATTGCTTGGGAATGGAACTTACCTTGACATCAAGTGGTGATTCATCCCTTGGTTCCGCTATGCTTGCAGGCATTGCTTCGGGCGTGTTTGGCGACCCGGCGGATGCGGTAAGCAAGTGCGTAAGCGTTGTAAAAACAGTTAAACCTAATATGGAAAATCACGAAAAATACAGTAAGCTTTTTGAGGAATACGTGAGGATTCACGATGCACTTGCACCGATTTATAAGGAGCGCACGTAATGAAGATTGTTGTTTGCGTAAAGCAGAAGACAGACGGCGAGTTAAACCCGTTTGATGCTTGTGCGTATGAAGCGGCTCTCAGAATAAGCGGTGCAGAGGTTGTACTTCTTTCTATGGCGCCTGAAAAAAGCAAGGAAATGCTTTTAAACCTTACCCGTCTTGGCGCAAAAGAAGCATATCTTTTATGTGATAAAGCGTTTGCAGGGGCGGATACCCTTGCAACCTCATATACGCTTTCGCTTGCAATAAAAAAGCTTCAACCCGATATGGTTATATGCGGCAGGCAGACGGTGGACGGTGATACGGGACAGGTAGGTCCGGGGCTTTCGGAATATCTTTGCTTTAATCTTATTACTAACGTAATGGAAATTGTGGATACCGCACCTGAGCTTAAATGTATAAACAGGGCGGGGGAATGTGTTAAAAAGGAATTTCCCTGTCTTATAACAGTTGAAAGAATAAATGATTTAAGAAAGCCAAGCATTCGTTCAACTAAAGGCACGGTTACCGTATGGAATGCCGAGCAAATCGGTGCTGATGTGAAAAAATGCGGTATATCGGGGTCACCAACGCAGGTTGTAAAGTGCTTTGAAAACAATTCTGATAAGCGCAAATGCACGTTTATAACAAAAGAACAGCTTATTAGTATAGTTGAAGAAAGCGTCCAAAAAGAAAAAAGCGTGATTAGTTCAAGCATATGTGACGCACGTATTAAAAAAATGTGGGTAATAGGCGAAAAGCCTATGGAATATGCAAAAACGGTAAGTGATGATATCACCGTGGTGCCCCTTGACACCCCTCAAAAAATTGCCGAACGCATAATGAATGAGCGTCCTTCCTGCGTGCTTTGGGATAGTTCTTTAGAAAGTAAAGAGGTATCTGCACAGGTTGCTGTAATCCTTCAGACAGGTCTTTGCGCAGACTGCACAAAGCTTGAAACTGACGGCGAAAGTCTTTTTATGTACCGTCCTGCATTTTCGGGAAACGTAATTGCAAAAATAAAGTGCACTACGATGCCGCAGATGGCAACGGTAAGGACTAAAGAGCAAAACGCCAACAAAATTATGGTGGCAATAGGCAAGGGTGCAGGAAATTCAATGGAAACGGTAAACGGTCTTGCTGAGAAGCTTAATGCAGAAATCGTTGCATCACGCGGTGCAGTTGACAGTGATATGGCAATATATCCTATGCAGGTCGGCTTGACAGGCAGAAGTGTAAGCCCCAACGTGTATATAGCTATCGGTATTTCGGGTGCGGTACATCACATTGCAGGTATGAAAAGTGCAGGCACGATTATTGCAATAAATAAAGATAAAAACGCACCGATATTTGAATATTCCGATTACGGCATTGTTGCCGATATTGATGAAATAGGAGAGATTTTATGAAAATATACAGTGTAAACGATAAAGAGTTTAAGCAATTCGGTAGAGTGCTTGATATTGATGCAACTGAAATTATCGAGGTTGCAAAAACAATCGAAATGCCCGAAAGCGGAACAAAGTATCTGCCTTCGGTAGAAGTATTTGAAAAGCTTGCAATTAAAGATTATCTTCAGGAAGAGATATTCGGTCAGCTTCCTATGCAACTTGGCTACTGCTGGGGATGGAATAATACTATGAATGCACTTGAATGGCACACCTCAAGCGAAATTAACATCGCAACTGAAGACCTTGTGCTTATTTTAGGTGATATCAGAATGATCGAGGAAGACGGAAGATTTAACTCTGCAAACGTAATGATGTTTGAAATGAAAAAGGGACAGGTTATTGAAATGTATGCAACAACGCTTCATTATTGCCCCATAAACCGTTGCGAGCAGGGCTTTGGAAGTATCGTAGGTCTTCCCAAGGGTACAAATACTCCTCTTGATAAGAAGGCACAGGATAAATTGCTTTTCGCAAAAAATAAGTGGCTCATTGCACATGAGGGTAACGAAGCCTTAAAGGCACGTGGTGTTTGTCCTTATATATACGGTAAAAATTATAAACTTTAAAAAATAAACGGCAGATGTTGAAGTTAAAATCAACAAATGCCGTTTTTTTTAATTCTTTTCAATAAAATTCTTTAGTGCCGTAAACGTTTCGTCACTAACGCAATGCTCCATCTTGCATGCATCCTTTGAAGCAACATCCTTATTAACGCCAAGCTTTATAAGAAAACTTGTAAGTAACTGGTGCCTGTCGTATATCTTCTGTGCCACATCCAAGCCCGATTCAGTAAGCGTGATATGACCCAATTCGCAAATCTTAATGAAGCCGCCTTTTTTTAACAGGTTAACTGCACGGCTTACACTTGGTTTTGAAAAACCCATATGTTCGCAAACGTCTATTGCACGTACCTTGTTGCTGCGCTTCGTTAAAAGAAAAATCGTTTCAAGGTACATTTCACCTGATTCCTGTAAGCTCACAAATAACCCTCCTGACTTTAATTATTACGCATATTATAGCACAAAAAGAAAAATTTTTCAACATTAAATGTTTCATTATATTCAAGTGGTATAAAATATGGGCATATATTAGATATGAATACTACAAATTGTGCTTTTATGACGGAAAATATAAAAAAATTTTGAATTTTGTGAACTAAATTTTAAATTTTATCTTGAAATTGGTGAAAAAAGAATGTATAATATAGACAGTAATTAATTTTCTAATAAAAGAAAGGGGTTTTTGAAAATGGACTATCACGCTTCAAACGTAAGAAATGTTGCTTTTATCGGTCATGGAGGTAACGGTAAAACGTCACTTACAGAGGCGATGTTGTTTTTGAATGGTAATATCGAACGCTTGGGTAAAACTGACGAAGGAAATACCTTGTCAGATTACGATTCCGAAGAAATTAAAAGACATATTTCTATTTCTCTTTCGGTTGCTCCGACAGAGTTCGACGGTTCGAAAATTAATATATTGGATTGTCCCGGTTACTTTGATTTTGAAGGCAGTGTACTTAATGCGCTTAACGTGTGTGACGGTGCTGTAATAGTTGCATCGGCACAGGGAATAGACGTAGGTACAGAAAAGGCTGTTGAGCTTACAAGAAAGAAAAAAATACCTCGAGTAATTTTTATAAATCAGATAGATAAGGAGCATACTTCCTTTGATAATACCGTAGCACAGCTTAAGGCGAAATACGGTTCAAATATTGTACCTATACTTTATCCTATTATTGAAACTGGTGTAATGACAGGCTTTGTTGATCTTGTTGAAAAGCAGGCATACACCTTTAAGGGCGAAAAACGTGAAAAAGCAGATATTCCTGCTGATTTAACCGATACTATTGAGCTTGAGCATGCCGCGCTTATGGAAACTGCGGCAGAAAACGATGAAGATCTTATGGAAAAGGTAATAATGGGTGAGGAGCTTACCTCGGAAGAAATCATTAAAGGTCTTGCTATTGGTGTTGCCGATTCAAGTGCAGTTCCTGTGCTTTGCGGTTGTGCGCTTGATCTTAAGGGCGTAAGGCTGCTTCAGGATACGATAATGCGTTTTATTCCTTCGAGCGAGGGTAAGGAGTTTGAAGGTGTTGATGATATACGCGTTTGTTCTGAGGATGAACCTTTCTCGGCATACGTATTTAAAACTATATCCGATCCCTTTGCAGGCAAGCTTTCAGTTTTTATGATTCGTTCGGGCGTTTTAAGTGCTGATACTCCTCTTTATAACGCAAATGAAGATAAAGCCGAAAAATCGGGCAATATCTATATACTTAAGGGTAAAAATCAGGTAGCGGTACAAAAGCTTTATGCAGGGGATATCGGTGCTATCGGAAGATTACAGTATACGCTTACGGGGCATACGCTTTATTCGGGTAAAAAGATTCAATATGAATCGGTAGAAATTCCGTGGCCCGGTATGCGTATGGCAGTTGTGCCCAAAAAACAAGGTGATGAGGATAAGGTTTTCTCAGGACTGCGTAAGCTTATTGAAGAGGATAATACCTTAAAGCTTGAAAAGAATAACGAAACCAATGAAATGATACTTATGGGTCTTGGTGATACCCATCTTGATATTGCGGTGCAGAAGCTTAAAAACAAGTACAACGGTGAAGCGCTTCTTAAAACACCCGAGGTGCCTTATAAGGAAACTATTCGAAAATCCGTTAAGGCACAGGGTAAGCACAAAAAGCAGTCGGGCGGTCACGGTCAGTACGGTGATTGCTGGATTGAATTCAATCCCAGTGATAAGGAATTCGAA
Source organism: Clostridia bacterium (assembly GCA_045630945.1). Classification (GTDB taxonomy): domain Bacteria; phylum Bacillota; class Clostridia; order Christensenellales; family QALW01; genus UMGS1322. The sequence goes on along the minus strand of JAZQTV010000099.1, from coordinate 105 downwards.
TTCGTTGATAAGGTAGTAGGCGGTGCAGTTCCAAGGTCGTATATTCCTGCGGTAGAAAAAGGACTTCTTGAATGTATGAAAAAGGGTGTGCTTGCAGGCTATCCT
>JAZQTV010000098.1:0-2203 GCA_045630945.1 Clostridia bacterium | reverse complement strand
CGCTCTCATCATTTTCATCCAATGCAAAGATGTCTTCTTCTTTTAGTACTCCTGCATTTTCGTAGTACTCCAAAAATCCGCGAAGTGTTCCGTCAGCAAAATCCGAATAGCTTCTTGCAGACGAAAGCAGGCTGTTATACGCCTTTAATTCATCAGCATTATCAGGAAGATATGCCGCATGGTATATATATCCCGTTTCGTTATACAAATATTCAATAAAATCTGCAAGAGACATCGATTTTTGCAAAAGCTCAAGCTTATCAAGCAATTCAATAAAAGCATTCTTCTTTTTAACGATGGAAGGCTTATCGTCATAACTTATAAACGCATCGTAAAAGCTTGTGTTTTTTGATTTGTTTCGTATAAGCGAAAGCTCCGAAGGCGTAAAGCCTGCAATATTGCTTAATAAAACAGAAATAAGGTCGATATCACTGCGTCTCAATATCAGAAGCTTCAATAAAGAAAGTATTGTGCAGGTGCTATCGATGTTATTTGTGTTATCTTCACGCTGAAGCGATATGGGAATACCGTGTTTTTTAAACACCGCCTCGAGCTTGCTTCCGTGTTTTTTCTGTTTTGCAAGAATGGCAATATCGTTAAATCTTACAGGGCGCTGAAGCTTTGTTTTAGGATCAATAAGCGTTGTGTTTAGAAGCTCTTTTATACGCAACGCTACCGCATTTGCTTCATCCTCCATATCACCGTCAACGTATAAGAGCTCGTTGGCACATTCCTTTATTCCGTCAGAATAAAGACAGTCGCTGTGTTGGGGCGAAAGGGGATCGGGCGACGGGTAAAGTGCGGCATCTTTATCATAAATAAGCTCGCTTATGTTTTCGTCACGCATAACGTTCTTAAAAATGAAATTTACGCCCTCAAGTATTTCGGGATATGAACGGAAGTTATTCATTAGGTTAATTCGATCACCCTTGTCGGTGGATGAATATTCCGTCATCTTTTTCAAGAAAAGGTCGGGGCGTGCATAGTTAAAGCCGTAAATACTTTGCTTAATGTCACCTACAAAGAACATATTATCGCCCTTTGAAAGTGAATTAATAATATAATCCTGCAAAGCGTTTGTATCCTGATATTCGTCAATATAAATATAGTCGATATTATTCTTTATTTCTTCGAGAATATCTGGGTATTCTTCTATGAGCTTGATGGTATAGTGAAGCACACCGTCAAAGCTTGTTCCGCCCTCGTTTAACATAAGCTCGTCAAATCTTGAAGCAAAATGGCTATGTAACTCAAACAATCCTTTTATCGCAGGAAGTAAAAAAGTTATATCTGTGCGTAAAATATCTTTACATATTTCCTTAACTTCGTTACGGATAATTTTAACCGCACCTGCGTTATTTATTACATTTTGCCTTAATGGATGTTTGCAGGCAGGGGGAGAGGTAAGCTTCGCAGAAAGCACTTCATACATCTCGGTTAGGGTGTTTTTGTGTAATGCTGAAGAAAGCATATTAATAAGTGCGGATGTATAAGTGTTGCACATCTCGCTTACTTCTGTTAAATAATAGTGCTCGTTAGTGCGCTCAAGATATTTGATTGCAGTTTTTAAAAGATCGCGCAAATATTCAAGCGTGTAATCTGACCACACCGTCGAATTTTTGTCGCTGTATAACAAAAGTGTGCGATTCTTAAATTCTTCGGGATGCGGAAGCTTATCAAGCGATTCGTTAAGGCTTTTTAATAAGCTGTTTAATGAAATGTCGCTTTTTGCGAATGAAAACTGTGTAAGTACGTCAATGTATTCGGGAAAATCACCGTTATTATAGCGTTTTGCCGCTTCCTCGATTACTTGCTCAAGCGCTGCATTAATAAACATTTCCTCCTGCGTGCCGCTGAATATTCTAAAATCGGGCGGCAGGGGAGTATAGTAATAGTATTTGCGCAGAAGTTTAATACAAAATGAATGAAGGGTGGATATATCCGAACGGTCAACAAGCTGCTTTTGTTTTAAAATTTCGGCGTTCTTGTCCGCATCATATGCTTCTTCAAGCTTGTTAATGAGCTTTTCCTTCATTGAAGCTGCGGCGGCATTGGTGTACGTTGCGACAAGCATACGGTCAATTGAAGCAGAACCGGATGCAATTTTAGAGTAAATATGCTCTATCATTACTGCGGTTTTTCCACTACCGGCTGCGGCAGAAACGAGGAGATTTTTGCCGTTATGCTCTATGACTGCTTTTTG
>JAZQTV010000097.1:0-4146 GCA_045630945.1 Clostridia bacterium | reverse complement strand
CGACGTTTGCGACGTTACCACCGCAAAGATGATTAAAAGGGAAATTTCCGACGGTGTTATCGCACCCGGATATGAGCCCGAAGCACTTGAAATATTAAAGACCAAAAGAAACGGTAACTATAATATCGTTAAGATAGATGCTTCATACGTACCTGATGCTATTGAGCATAAGCAGGTATTCGGCATCACCTTTGAGCAGGGCAGAAACAACTTTGAAATTAACAGAGAGCTTTTAACAAACCTTGTTACAAAGAATAAGGAACTTCCCGAGGAGGCAGTTCGTGACCTTATAATTGCACTTATTACCCTTAAGTATACACAGTCAAACTCAGTATGCTTTGCATATGACGGACAGGCTATCGGTGTTGGCGCAGGTCAGCAGTCAAGAATTCACTGTACACGTCTTGCAGGTACAAAGGCAGATACGTGGTTCCTTCGTCAGCACGACAAGGTGCTTAACCTTCCCTTTAAGGCAGAACTTTCACGCCCCGACAGAGATAACGTTATCGACGGCTACATCAACAAGAACGAAGAAGACGTATGCGCTGACGGCAACTGGCAGAAATACTTTACCTCACAGCCTGAACCCCTTACAAACGAGGAAATCAAGGCATATCTTCAGACAATTGACGGTGTTTCACTTGGCTCTGATGCATTCTTCCCGTTCTCAGATAACATTGAGCGCGCAAAGAGAAGCGGTGTAAAATACGTTGCTGAACCCGGCGGTTCGATCAGGGATGATCTTGTTATCGAGTGTGCTGATAAATACGGTATGGCAATCGCATTTACAGGTATGCGTCTGTTCCACCATTAAGGAGAAGTTTTATAAATGAAGATTATGGTTGTTGGCGGTGGCGGCAGAGAGCACGCCATCATTAAGAAGCTTAAAGAAAACAAGAGCATAACCGAAATTTTTGCAGTTCCCGGAAACGGCGGTATGGCAAAGGATGCAACTCTTGTTGATATCGGTGCAAAGGAAATCGATAAGATAGTTGATTTTGCAGTAACAAGCAAAATTGATTATGCGGTAGTTGCACCTGATGATCCCCTTGTTTTAGGCGCTGTTGATGCACTTGAAAAGGAAGGCATTCCTTGCTTTGGCCCTAAAGCGAATGCGGCTATCATCGAAGGCAGTAAGGTTTTTTCAAAGAACCTTATGAAAAAGTACAATATTCCCACTGCACAGTATGAGGTTTTTTCCGATATGGAAGAAGCGCTCAAATATCTTGAAACCGCGCCTATTCCCACAGTTATTAAGGCTGACGGTCTTGCGCTTGGCAAGGGCGTTATAATTGCAATGACGAGGGAAGAGGCTGTTGATGCAGTTAAATCAATGATGCAGGACAAGGTGTTCGGTGCAAGCGGTGATAATATCGTTATTGAAGAATTCCTTGAAGGTCCCGAGGTGTCCGTGCTTTCGTTTACTGACGGCAATACCGTTGTGCCTATGATTTCATCAATGGATCATAAGCGTGCAGGTGATAACGATACAGGTCTTAACACAGGCGGAATGGGCACTATTGCACCCAACCCCTATTATACCGAGGCACTTCAGAAGGAATGTATGGAAAAGATATTCATTCCTACCATTGAGGCAATGAAGGCTGAAGGCAGAACGTTTAAGGGATGCCTGTATTTCGGACTTATGATTACTAAAAACGGTCCCAAGGTAATTGAATATAACTGTCGTTTCGGTGATCCCGAAACACAGGTAGTTCTTCCGCTTTTGGAGAGCGATCTTTTAACAGTTATGCAGGCGGTAACTAACGGAGAACTTGACAAGGTTGACGTAAGCTTTTCAGATAAGAACGCTTGCTGTGTTATTATGGCTTCAAAGGGATATCCCCAAAGCTACGAAAAGGGCTTTGAAATGAACATTCCCGATGAGGTTTACGATAGCGTTTACGTTGCGGGTGCAGTTATTAAGGACGGCAAGCTGTTGACAAACGGCGGAAGAGTGCTTGGTGCAACCGCGGTAGGCGATACCCTTGAGGGTGCAATTGAGGATGCATATAAAAAGGTTAAGAAAATATCGTTCGAAAACGCTTACTACCGCAACGATATCGGTGCAAAAGCATTAAAGGCAAAAGGAGTATAATATGGTTTTCAGAGTATTTGTTGAAAAGAAAAAAGAGCTTGCCAATGAAGCAAAGGCTTTATTAAGCGAAGCAAACAATCTTCTTGGCATTTCAAATTTAAAGGATGTTCGCGTTATTAACCGCTACGATGCCGAAAATATTTCGGAAGAGCTTTTTGAGTATGCAAAGAAAACTGTGTTTTCCGAGCCTCAGCTTGATATCGTTACCGATAGCGTTGAAAGTGATAATGCATACGTTTTCGCGGTTGAATATCTTCCGGGTCAGTTTGATCAGCGTGCAGATTCTGCCGCACAGTGTATACAGATAATTTCGCAGGGTGACAGACCCGTAGTGCGCACCGCAAAGGTATACGTGCTTTACGGTCAGCTTACCGAAAGCGAGATTGCAGAAATTAAAAAGTACGTTATTAACCCTGTTGAAGCAAGGGAAGCAACCCTTGAAAAGCCTGAAACACTTAAGGTTAATTACGAAATTCCTACGTCGGTAAAAACTCTTGATGGCTTTATTAAGCTTGACAGAAGCGGACTTGAAAGTTTTGTTAAGGAGTACGGTCTTGCAATGGATGCTGATGATATTCAGTTCTGTCAGGATTACTTCAAGACAGAGGACCGCGATCCCACTATTACTGAAATCAGAATGATCGATACCTATTGGTCAGATCACTGCCGTCATACCACCTTCCTTACGGTTATTGACGACGTTAAGTTTGAAGATAAGCTTTTACAGGACGCATATAACGAATATATTGCCGTTCGTAAGGAGCTTAATAGAACTAAACCCATCTGCCTTATGGATCTGGCAACCGTTGCAGTAAAATACCTTAAAACTCAGGGTAAGCTTGATAAGCTTGATGAGTCCGAGGAAATCAACGCCTGCACAGTTAAGATCGAGGTAGAGGTTGACGGTAAAAAGGAGCCTTGGCTGCTTCTTTTCAAGAACGAAACACACAACCATCCCACAGAAATCGAGCCCTTCGGCGGTGCGGCAACCTGTATCGGCGGCGCTATCCGCGATCCCCTTTCGGGAAGAGCGTACGTTTACGGTGCAATGCGCGTAACAGGTGCGGCAGATCCTTTAAAGCCTGTTAGCGAAACAATAAAGGGCAAGCTTCCTCAAAGAAAGATAGTAACAACAGCGGCGGCAGGTTATTCTTCATACGGTAACCAGATTGGTCTTGCGACAGGTATCGTTGATGAAATTTATCATCCCGGTTATGCGGCAAAACGTATGGAAATAGGTGCAGTTATTGCGGCGGCACCTCAGGAAAACGTTCGTCGTGAGGTTCCCACACCCGGTGACGTTGTTATCCTTTTGGGCGGAAGCACAGGCCGTGATGGCTGCGGCGGTGCAACAGGTTCATCAAAGAGCCATACTGCACAGAGCCTTGAAACCTGCGGTGCTGAGGTACAGAAGGGTAATGCACCCGAGGAAAGAAAATTACAGCGTCTTTTCAGAAATTCCGAGGTTACCCGTCTTATTAAGCGTTGTAACGACTTCGGTGCAGGCGGTGTTTCCGTTGCTATCGGTGAGCTTGCTGATGGTCTTTACATCGATCTCAACGCAGTTCCAAAGAAATACGACGGTCTTGATGGCACAGAGCTTGCAATCAGTGAATCTCAAGAGAGAATGGCTGTTGTTATTGAGGCAGAAAATAAAGATAGATTCCTTGAGCTTGCAAATAGCGAGAACCTTGAGGCGACAGTTGTAGCTAAAATCACTGCTGAGCCAAGACTTAGAATGACTTGGAATGGCAAAATTATTTGTGATATCAGCCGTGAGTTCTTAAACTCTAACGGTGCTGAAAAGCATATAGATATTGAGTGTAACAAGGTTGGAAATTACAGCAAAGCAATTCCTGCTTCATTTGAAAAGGGAATTTTAGATGTTGTAACAGATCTAAACGTATGCTCAAAGAGAGGTCTTAGCGAGCGCTTTGACTCTACAATCGGTGCAGGAACTGTTCTTATGCCATTTGGTGGTAAGAACCAACGTACACCTATCCAAGCAATGGTACAAAAGGTTTCCGTTGAAAAGGCACATACTGATG
>JAZQTV010000096.1:0-5206 GCA_045630945.1 Clostridia bacterium | reverse complement strand
ATTTCACTTGGTATGGTCGGTGCATTATCAATCGTTCGTTTCAGAACCGCAGTTAAAGACCCGCTTGATTTATTATACTTGTTCTGGGCAATCACAACAGGTATAACTGCAGGTGCAGGTATGTATTTACTTGTTGTTGTTACGGCAATCATTATGATTTTAATGGTTATAATATTCTACCACAAGCAGCAAAAGGGCAGAATATACATTGTAGTTATCCATTATATCGGTGACGAGGTTGGCGATAACGTTATCAGGGCGTTTGGAAAAATGAAGCATTTTGTAAAATCAAAAACTGTACGCAAGGGAAAAACTGAAATGGCAGTTGAAGTATATTGCAAGGACAGTAATATGTTTTTCCTTGACAAAATACGCGATACCGAAGGTGTTGAGGATGCAACGCTGATTCAGTATAATGGTGAATATCATGGATAATTTTTTAAAAACGGCAGACGGGTTTGAAACAACCTTAAAGTTAATTGAAACTATTAACCGTTCTACTGACGATTATCTGTTTATATGGGATATCAAGGCTGATTCAAGATGGTTCTTTGGCGATATAGATAAGCATTATGATATCCGTAAAAACGGTAGTGAAACCAACAGTACCACAGAAATGCTCAAAATTATTCATCCTGCTGACAGGAAGGCGGTTCTTAAAAGCCTTAAGCAGATCGCAAGCGGTGAAAAGGATACGCATAATATGGATTATCGCTGGATAAACAGAAAGGGCGAAAAGGTGTGGATTAACTGTCACGGTACGGTTATTCGCAATAACGATAACGAACCCTATCTTATGATGGGGCGCGTTTCTGAAGAAAATTTGCGCCACCTTTACAATCCGCTTACGGGGCTTTGGAATAAGAATAAGCTTCGTCTTGACCTTAAAACGTATCTTGAACAGGGCAAAAGATATTTGCTTCTTCTTGATATTGATGGATTGGCAACCATTAACCTTACACACGGCAGGGAATATGGCGACAATCTTTTGAAAGAGCTTGCAGAACTGTGCGAGAACTCAGAAAAGGTAGAAAAGGCATATCACGTTGACCACAATTATTTTGCCTTGATTTTAAATGCCTGTTCTGAAGAAAGCGTGCGCGAATTCCATAAACAAATGAAGGAAGCAATGCAGGGCAAGTGCACCTTTACAATCGGTGCGGTACCCATAGATAATACACTGTTTTTGGATGATACACAGCTGCTGGATTCGGTAAATATGACGCTTAAGAAAGCGAAGCACGTTTCAAACAACCGTATTGAGTTCTTCTCGGCAGAGGAATTGAGCCGTAAAATAGCTTCGTTAGAGCTGTTAGAGGAATTAAAGCAAAGTGTTGAAAACAACTTCGATGGCTTTGAGCTTTATTATCAGCCGCAGATAAGCGCAGGAAATTACGATATTTACGGCGTGGAAGCTTTGTTGCGATACAATTCCAAGGTACGCGGCAGAGTATTTCCCGATGAGTTTATTCCCATTCTTGAGGAATCCCGTTTGATAAAGGACGTTGGCTTGTGGGTATTGAAGGAAGCCTTACGTCAATGTAGAATATGGCGCGAGAATATGCCAGCACTTCATATGAGTGTTAATTTCTCGGCATTGCAATTTGAAGATCCCGACCTTGCTGAAAAGGTAATAAAAAAGGTTAAAGAGGCAGGGCTTCCCGGTGATGCGCTGACTGTAGAGATTACCGAAACCATTGAGCTTCGTAACAGTCCCCAGATTATCAATACCATAATGGCGCTTAAGGAATACAACGTTAATTTTGCAATTGATGACTTTGGAACGGGATATTCTAACCTTGGTTATTTAAAGCAACTTGATGTTGATGAGATTAAGATTGACCGTCTTTTTGTAAGCGGTATTGAAAAGGGAACGTATAATCATAAGCTTATCGATAACGTTATTGAATTTGCAAAGGGCAATGATATAAGAACCTGTTGCGAGGGCGTTGAAAACACACGAGAGCTTGTGGCGCTTGAAACGTTGCTTCCTGATATTTTTCAGGGTTATTTGTTTGACAGGCCTAATACTGCGGACGTTATTGAAAGAACTTATATTGATTCAACTGCCGAGGAATATGCTGAACGGTTGAAGTTTATCAATAAAATTCACGAGTTAAAGGAAAAGGTTGGCGTTGTGCATTTTGATCCCAAGCACATTTTGCATGAAAATGAAGTGGGGCTTTGGATGATGCGAATCAATACCCAACAAGAGCGTTATGAACTGCATGCCGATGCCGTTATGGACAAGATATTGGCGGCAGAAGAAAGATTATCGCCCACAGAGCGCTTCGACTTTTGGATTTCGAACGTAAGAAACGATTATTCGGACAAGGTTAAGGATTGCATCAATGAAATGATGTTAGGCGACTGCGCAGTTCAAATTGAATTTGTATGGTGTCATCCGCAGGGGGACGTTTCTGTACGCTTCAGCGGTAAACGTGTAAAAGACTCAGGTGATTTTGTTGTGTTGGAAGGCTATTGTAGAAATATACCCAATATTGTAGTTTCGGAAGGAGAAAAAGCGTGAGATCGATTCAAAGTAAAATTTTAATCGTTGTTATTGCAGGCTTGTTGGTTATTACGGCAGTGGTATCTGCGATTGCAGTTAATATGACACACGAGATTATGCATAAGGATGCTGACCGTATCTTGCAAAACGCCACACAAAAGGAAGCGGCACAAATCAACGACGTATTAGGCGACGTTATGAAGTCAGGCAAAATTATGAAGCATTATGCGTTGACCGAGATAGATTCCGCATCTGAGATGAAGGATGAAACCTTCCGTAAAGAATATCTTTCAAAAGCAGAAGCAATGTTTGCCGAAGTTGCCTTAAACACGTCGGGTGTTGAAGGCTTCTATATGCGAATAGACCCTCAAATATCAAACGGCACCACAGGCTTTTATAAAACTATAGAGAATGATGACAGTCTTAAGGATATGCCTGTTACCGACCTTAACAATTACGAAAAAGACGATAAAAGGAACGTAGGCTGGTATTACGAAGCAACAAATAGAATGGACGGTGTCTGGCTTGATCCGTACTATTTTCCGGGAACAGAGAATGAACTTATTACGTTTGCACAACCGTTATACGTTAATAACGAGCTTATAGGTGTAATTGGCTTTGATATGAATTTCAGCTATCTTTTGTCAAGGATAAACGAGATACGCGTTTACGAATACGGATACGTATCCTTGATTGCGGCTGATGGTGAATCAAGATACAACGATACGCCCATCGTAAATTCAAAGAATCCCCAAGCTGAAGCAAGGGTAGAATTAAAGAACGGTATGATTTTGGTTATGCATGCCGATTATAAGGATATCCAAAAAGATATTCACCCCATGCTTAGCAAGATAGTTATTGCATTTATAGTGGTATTCTTCTGTGCAATTGTATATACCGTGCTTGTTACAAGAAAGATAGTTGAGCCGCTTAAGCGACTTACCAACGCAGTAGAGGGTATAGCTTCAGGTGGTACTGATAACGTAGAAATGCCCGAAATTTCGGTGCAATCAAACGATGAAATCGGTACGTTGTCAAGGGCACTTTCTAACACGTATTCGCAGATAAGGGAATATACCACGTATATCAATGCATTAGCATACCGTGATTCGCTTACGGGTATAAAGAACAGTACGGCGTATTCTGAAGCTATTGCTGAGCTTAACCGCGAGATTATGACAAGTAAGCCTATCTTTGGCGTATTGGTTGCCGATATTAACAATCTTAAGGAAACTAATGATGAGTACGGCCACGATATAGGCAACGATCTTATTATTCATACGTCAAAAATTCTTACAAGCACGTTTGCAAACAGTGCGGTTTACCGTATAGGCGGTGATGAATTTGCCGTTATATTACGGGGTGATGATTACCTTAAGTACCGTTCATTGCTTGAAAAAATGGATAAGGCGTGCTCACACGATTATATTACGGTTTGCGAAAAACATATTCCCATTATGGTGGCAAGGGGCGTTGCACTTTATGATGCGGAGATTGACCGCGTGTATGAAGACGTATTCTCTAAGGCTGACCATGCAATGTATCTGAATAAAGAAGAAAGCAAAGCGGGAAAATAAATTTTTAAATGAATAAAGAGGGATAAAACAATCCCTCTTTATTTTGTATGTGCGTATTTATCTTGCACTGTAAATGTATGTATGTTATAATGAATAAAAACAGTAAAAACGTTAAAACAGGTGTAATATGCAACCTATAAAAATAGCCGAAGGCTTATTTAAAATACTGATTCCGTTTAAAGAATTAACTACCACGGTATATTTATACGTGTGCGAAAACGGTGCTGCAATTATTGATAGCGCAACGTATGCGTCTGATGTTGATAAGTATATCGTGCCTTCAGTAAATGAACTGAATATACAAAAGGATGCAGTAAAATATTTATTGTTTACCCATAATCACGGTGATCATTCAGGGGGAATGAAGCGCTTGCAGGCGGTGTTTAACGGTGCAAGGATAGGCACCTCCTTTCCCGTTGAATATTCAGACAGACTTGAATTAACTGACGGTAAAACGGTTTTAGGCAATCTTAAGGCGGTGCATCTTCCGGGGCATACCGAGCACGCGTTCGGGTTTTATGATACTAAAACTAAAACGTTGCTTTCGGGTGATTGCTTACAACTTGCAGGTGTGGGCAAATATATTTACGGCATCGGCAACCGTGAGCAGTATATAGCCTCTGTAAACAAATTAAAGAAAATGGATATTGAAAAAATCGTTGCCGCGCACGAGTACGTTCCTTTAGGAAGCACAGCGGACGGTAAGAAAGCGGTTCTTGAATATTTGAACAAGTGCATCGAAACTGCGCAAGGGTAAGGGGAAAATAATATGAAGTTAGCTACCTCAACGGGTGATTATAGCTTTTACGTTGAAAACGTTACAAAGAAAATAGAAAATTTTGCAGGCGGCAAGTTTAAGTATATCAATCTTGAGCAGACAGGTAATATCCCCGAATTTATGCAGGATAACGATGATTGGAAGCATCTTGCTGACGATTGGGGAAATGCGGCAAAAAAAGCAGGGGTTACGTTCGTGGTTTCCCACGCACCCTGCCTTGATGAGCCCATAGATTTTAATGATGATGAATACAAATTAAATATCCGTGCGCTCTGCCGTGCTATTGAAATATGTCATATGCTTGATATAAAGCGTATAGTTGTACATTCCTGCTATGAT
>JAZQTV010000095.1:0-14337 GCA_045630945.1 Clostridia bacterium | reverse complement strand
ATTTTGGTATAGTTTCTTGCCATAAAAAATTCCCCCTCTGTAGATATTCTACAACAGGGGGATTTTTATTTCAATGTCTGTTTTTCTGGATACGGTCCAGTATTGCAGAGTGCTTTTGTTATTAATCGTTTTTCTTTGTGAAAAGCGCAAACTTTGAAAATTTAACGGGTGCTTCCTGTGTGTAGTCGGAGTTAAGGAAGAACTTAATAAAGCGGTAATCGCCTGATACGGGATCAAAATAAGTATCGTACTTTCCGCCCACAGCAACCTGACCTGAGGGACGCTCACATATAAGATCATAGTTCTCACCGTCGTTTGAGCCGAAGATGCGGAACTGAATAAAGCGCTGCGTATCAGGACAGTTTATGTTAAGATAATCAAAATGCTGCGTTGTGCCAAGGTCAGCGATAATTGTCTGGCTTGTCTTTTTTGCAAATCCCTGCCAATATGTATCGGGATTTCCGTCAATAAGATTTGTAGCGGGGAAGTCCTCGTCCTCCGAACTTGCCTTAATGCTTACAATCTCAAGCTCTTTATCAATTACAGCGGCACTTGCAGGAATGGGCGGTAACATAGTGGGGAATTCGTAGCTCTCGTAGGGGCCAAAATCGATTTCCTTAACGTTGATAAGCAATACCCAATCACGCTGAATGGGGAACGCAGGGATGCTTGCAGTACCGTCAGCATTTGTAACAAGATCGGGAATATCAATAAACTTACCGCAGATAGGATCGAAAAGACGTGCCTTATATGCAGTGTTAGGCTTAAGATCTGTAAAGATACCCATATCCACGTCATTGCAGAAGAAATAATAAATAACAACGTCGTTTCCTTTGTGTGATATGGAAATGTGACGTCTGTCGTCAAAGTTACCAAACTTAAAGTCATAGCAAGGTTCAAGTTCATACCACTTAACGTATTCGTAGAATTTCTTCATATAGCTTACCTGCATTGAGCCATCCTTATCAACGCCCGTAAACCATGATTCAGGTGAATATGAAAGCTGTGCAGGTGAATATTTCTGATGCCAGCCTGCAACCCAAATGCCTGTAACACCGTAAGTAAAGCCGCCGCTTCCAAGCTGAAGTGCCTGCCAAGCGCTCATTCTCGGTGCATCGTGACCGCAGAAGCCTGAGCAGTAAATATCTTCGTACTGGCTTTCCGTTTCGATAAACATCTTGTCATCGTAATAGTAGCCTTGATAATATGAGCGTCTTCTTAATCTATCATAGCCACCGTGACCTGCCTGAACGGTCCACCACTGATGCCAAGGCTCCTGATCAAGCTCCTGACTTCTCTTTTCTTCATAGGTATGGCAGTGCATATGCGCGCCGTTGGGACGGTGATAGCCGTCAAGCTTACCAACGTAAGCACCAACCTGCTTCCAACAATCAAAAGCGTTTTCGTTGTAGTTGGTGATTTCCTGTGCGGTAATCCAGATAAGAGGGTAGCAAGCATATCTTGCAACGCAGTAGCGGGCAAATGCCTTCATAACGGTAACGTTTTGCTTATATACTTTTACAGATGCATAATGCGTACCAAAGCCAAGTGAAATTGTAATTCCGTTATCGGCAAGGTAATCCATCATAACGTCCATAGTGTCGTTAAAGGGCTTGGGGTTAATTACAGTAAACGTATCGTCTGTCCACCAACCCTCAACACCTGAAGCCGCAGGCTTAACACGCTGGCTTGCAAAATAAGTCTGATAAACGGTAAAGCCTTTTTTGATGCGGTCGTCAGCAATATGCTTAAACTGATTGCCGCAGGTGCAACCGGGATAATTACATTCGTGTAATCTTTCGTGGTCGGGCATCATCCAATGTGTATCGCCAAGGTAGAAAAAGGGTGTGCCATCGTTGTAAACCATATGCTTTTTGCCCTTTTCAAGCCTTACGTAGCCGTGCTTTTCAAGCATATTCTTAGGTTCGATAGCCTCAGCTTCAATAACGCCCGTGTCGGTAAGTGAAGCATTATCCTTGTCTGTACAGGTAACGGAATAAGTCCATTTACCAACTTTCTCTGCCGCAAAACGAACCTTCCACTCGTTTTCACCGTTCCAAAATCCTGGTAAGGTAATTACCGTGCCGTCCTCGTGGGTGAATATTGCATCGATTTCAACGTCCATAAACGGATTTTCGTATATCTTGTTACTTTTAAGTACGATTTCCGTGCGCTTATAAAGCTTTGTGCTGATATTCATAATAAATCTCCTGAAAATTTTTTATTATTATACCATAGCGCGAAACACAAAGCAAGAAAAAACAGGAAAAATTCCTGTTTTTTAACACGCGTTTTTATTTATAACTATCTTTTCACCGTCCTCAAATACGGTATCATTAAATCCGCCAAGACGCATCAGCTCAAGGATTTTTTGTATTTCGTTAAGAAATATTCTTTTATCGCTTAAAACGGAAAGCCGTACTTTTTCCTTTGCGGTGAGCGGAACGTTGCGTATTATATCGCACATACGCATAAAATATTTACTGTCACCTTCGGCGCACACGGCAAAATTCTTCGTAATGGCATCTATCAAGGAAAGCGCATTTTTATCAAGTAGTGCAAGCGCTTTTATGTAGTCCATCTGCTTTTCGTCAAGGCATAAAAGCTCGCGGATATCAAGACCCTTGTATGCTAAAAACGCATCAAGAAGAAAATCCCTATTGCTTCTGTGGATGTTTTCCGAAAAGCTTACGCTTTTTTCTTCGTCCTCACGCACCGAAAGCAAAACCGAATGAATATACTTATGTCCCAATTCTAAGCACGCCTTTATACGTCTTTTCCCAAAAATAAGCTTATAGCCTTCATCCATTTTTATGATTCCGACGGGTTGAAGAAGCCCGTACATCCTGATGCTGTCCTTCAGGGAAGAAACGTCGTCATTCACCATTTCGTACCTTATGGAAGCAATAGGTACCTTTATGTAAACGATACCAGCCCTCACAAAAACCACCTCGTTAATATATTAACAAAAAGACGGTATACCGTAAAGGTAAACCGTCAGTTCTTTTTTTATATAAAAACCTATAAATCTTAAAAAATAATAGGCGATTTTAATGGAAAACAGTTAATAACCACAAATAATCAGTTTAATTGTAATACGTTTTTTAACGTGTCAAGGGTGCTGTTTTCGTCTAATACGGTAAAGGCTGAGGCACGAAGCATTCTGTTCATAACCGAAAGCCCCGAGTTTTTTGTGGAAAGTCCCATAATAAATACCACGTCAAACTGTTCCTTGTCAGCGCGCCTTAAAAGCCTGAACAGGTTCTTTGCCGCAATATCAGTATTACCGTTCTTAAAGAATGAATACGTGCTTCTGCTTTCAAAAAACTCAAGCTCCTCATCTTGCCATATGATAAGCGGAGTCTTACCGTTATCCAAAGCAAAATCATAAAGCCCTTTTGCCTTTTCCTTTGAAGCATCAAGAATAATAACACGCGCTTTAGGCGAATAGTGCTTGTATTTCATTCCCGGACTTGCCGCCTTATCAACAAGACCGTCCTCAAGCACCGATGGGTGAATATCTACTCTTCCTAATGCCTCGGTAAGCATTTCGTATGTTACCATACCGGGTCTTAATAAAAGGGGAACCTCACCGCAAAGGGAAATTACCGTAGATTCTACACCGCAGTCACATTCGCCACCGTCAAGTATAAGCGGAACCCTGCCGTTAAGGTCGTCATAAACGTGTACTGCTTCGGTGGGTGAAGGCTTTCCTGATGAGTTTGCACTTGGTGCAGGCACAGGACATCCACAGGCTTCAATGAAAGCGCGTGCACCCTCGTGCAAGGGGATTCTTACACCAACGGTATCCATGCCTCCCGTTACCGAATAAGGTATTTCTTTACGCTTCGGAAGTATAATGGTAATGGGACCCGGCATAAATTTATCAATGAGCACACGTGCATTTGATGGAATTTCTCTGGCAACCTTGGTTATATCCTCCTTTTTTGCAACGTGAACTATAAGGGGGTTATCGTTGGGCCTGCCCTTTGCCTCGAATATCTTATTTACTGCATCCTCGTTAAAAACGTCCGCACCAAGACCATATACTGTTTCGGTGGGAAAGGCAACAACCTGTCCCTGCTTAATAAGTGCGGCGGCTTTTTTTAAGGAAGCCTCATCAAGCTTTAAAAGTTCGGTGATCATATAAGCTTAATCAACCTTTCTTGATCCTGAATATCGTTTACCATACTGATGTTATAATCCTCAACGTGAATTCCGTCATCCTCGCGAATAAAAATCGAAATACCCTCAAAGGCTTCCTTTAATTCGTGAACGTGCCTTTTAAGTGCGGTTGCAACGTGGGGATTAAGCCTTAAAACAGCGTTTTTGGCAATATTGTTTTGCACCATACGCTTTAATTCATCGGATAAAGCGTTTAAAATTGAGGTAAGGTTAAGTATCTTACCGTCGCCCTCGCAGTAAGGACAAACCACTTGCATTGAAGCTGAAAGACTAAGCCTTGTTTTCTTTCGTGTAAGCTGGCATAAGCCTAAGGGAACAAATCCTAAAATGTTTGTTTTAGTCTTATCGCCCTCAGAAGCCTCGCTTAAAGCAGTAAGCACCTTCTGTCTGTCCTCGTCGGTTTCCATATCAATAAAGTCAACTATTATAATTCCGCCTATTGCACGCAGGCGAAGCTGACGTGCAATTTCCTTTGCCGCCATAATGTTGGTGTTAAGAATGGTTTTATTAAGGTCCTGATCGCCTGTAAATTTGCCTGTGTTTACGTCAATTACAGTAAGCGCCTCGGTGGTATCGATAACAAGATAAGCACCGTTATCGAGCCATATATGCCTATCCAAAAGCTTTTTTATTTTAGTTTCAATGCCCTTTAATGCAAAGATATCTCCGTCTTTAAATACTATTTTACCTTCGCTTTGCGGTGTCATTACGGAAGCAAGCTTTTTGGCTTCAATAAAATCGGCATTATTATTTAAAACAAGCCTGTCAACCGTTTCGTCAAAGAAATCTCTTATTACCGTCAACAGCAAACTGTCCTCGCTGTGCAAAAGACAGGGCGCAGTTTTGATTTTTGCGTTCTTTTGAATATCCTGCCACTTTTCAAGCAGAAAATCCATTTCGTGCTTTAATTCCTTTTCGCTTAAGCCTTGAGCATCCGTGCGCACAATATATCCGTGTTCTTCACTTTTTAAAGAAGTAATAACGTCCTTTAAACGTGTTTTTTCTTCTTCACTTTCTATTTTCTTTGAAATGCCCACGTAGTCGTATGAGGGCATAAGCACAAGCGAATGACCTGGGATGGTAAGGGAAGTGGTAACACGCGGCCCCTTAATGCCCTGTGCTTCCTTGGTAATCTGAACGATTACCTCTTGTCCCTTCTTTAAAAGCTTTCTTATGTCGCTTTCCTTGCTGTCCGAAACAATGTCGTCAAGAAAAAGGAACGCATTTTTATCAAGACCTATGTCAATGAATGCCGATTGCATTCCGGGTACAACGTTATCTACCGTACCCTTATAAATACTGCCGACACTTGCGGTATTAAGTTCTGCGTGCTCAACAAGCACGTCCGTAAGCTCATTACCTTCCAAAATAACGGCAGTCTTTTTAAAAATGCCCGAGTTTATAAGTATTTCTTTCATTTTTTTGCTCCCACAGGCTCGCATATGGTGTTGCCATCAAGGATAAAAAGCGCAGTACGTTCAGCCTTTATAATACCTATACCGTTAGCTTCAAGAATTTCCTGAAGCTTGTCGGCACGCAGGTTTTCCGAATTACTGCACGAAAGCGTAGCCTTTATCATACCGTCAACGTAGGATAAGCGATGTATCATCGGCCGTACGTTTACGTTTGCCATACCTTTTTTTGTTTTCTTTTCAATTTCTATTAAATCAAGGATAAGCAGACCCTTTAACGTATCGGTATAATCTTTATCTTCACTTGGTGTAAAACAGTATTCTGCAAGCGCAATAACGCTTCCCACGTTAGGATAGCTATCGTCAGGCTCAACTGCATTTAAAATGCGCACTCCTAAAGGAAGCACCTCGTTAAGACGGTACATACATTCCTGCGGGTGTACGAATTTTTCAAGCTGAACCTCAACGTATTCAGCGCAGGAGCATACACCTACGGGCAACGCACAAGCAAAGCTTATAAGCAGGTGTGGGTTAAAACCCTGTGAATATTGGCAGGGAAGTTTTGCGCGCCTTAATGCACGCTGAAAAAGCCGTTGCATATCAAGGTGTGAAATAAACCTTACGTCTTCATTTTTTTCAAAGCGCATAAGTAAACGCATCAGCCTTTAACCTCCTTTTTACATATCGCCATCATACCGCAGCCTGTACATCCGCCGCGACAGTCACGGGTAACCTCTTCATTCATCGCTCTTTTAAGCTCGTTTTTATAGTATGCCTTCGTTACACCCACGTCAACCGTATCCCAGGGCAGAACGTCGTCAACCGAATACTCTCTTTGCGCCATTTCTTCCATAGAAATGCCGTTTTCTTCAAATGCCTTTTCCCATACGTCAATCTTGAAATGCTCACTCCACGCATCCATTTTGGCACCGTTCTTCCAGGCGGAATATAAAACGTTACACATTTCTCTGCCGCCGCGTGCACAGGCAACCTCAAGCTTTGAAGTGGTGGAATCGTGATACTTGTATTCAACACCGCGCAGGGTGCGTATAAGATCGGAAAGATATCTCTGTTTTTCCTTAACGCTTTCCTCGTTATCCTGTCTTATCCATTGGAACGGGGTAAAGGGCTTGGGGATAAATACTGAGGTGCTTATGGTAATACGCATATTTTTGTTGTTGCCGTTAACCTCGCGGAAAACGTCACTGCATTTTTTTGCAAGCTCGTAAATACCCTTTATGTCGTCCATATTTTCAAAGGGCAGACCGATCATAAAATAAAGCTTAATAGCCTTGTAGCCTGCTTCAAACGCACCGCGTACAGTTCTTAAAAGATCTTCCTCGGAAACGTTTTTGTTAATGATGTTACGCATTCTTTGGCTGCCTGCCTCGGGTGCGAAGGTAAGTGACGATTTGCGCATCTGCGTGCTAACAAAGTCAGGGTTAAAGGAATCGATTCTTAATGAAGGCAATGAAATATCCATATGCTCGTTTTCAAATTCGCAGGAAAGCTTCTTAATAAGCTCGTCAAGATGCGAATAGTCACCGCTTGAAAGGGAAGTGAGCGAAATTTCATCATAGCCGGTTGCATCGGCAGATGCACGCGCAAGTGAAATCAGCTTATCAACGCTTCTTTCACGAACAGGTCTGTATAAAAAACCTGCCTGACAGAATCTGCAACCACGGGTGCAACCGCGGAAGATTTCAAGCATTATTCTGTCGTGAACTACTTCAACAAGGGGCACGATCAGCTTTGTTGGTGAGAACGTGTTTTCAAAATCCTCAACCACACGGCGCTTTACTGTCTTGGGTGCGTTATCTATGGGTGTGATGGTAAGCTTGCCGCTTTCGTCATATTCGTGTTTGTATAATGAGGGAACGTATATACCCTCGTTTTCGGAAAGCATTTTCAGTAATGCTTTTTTATCCTTGCTGCTTGCCTTCCACGTTTTATAAATATCAATAAGCTCGTTTAACTCCTCCTCACCGTCACCAAGAAGGAAACAATCAACGAAATCGGCAAGCATTTCTGCGTGGTTTGCACAGGGACCGCCTGCAACAATCAAAGGCTCGTCTGCAGTGCGTTCTGCGCTTTTAACCGTTACACCGGCAAGATCAAGCATATTTAAAATGTTTGTATAGCTTAATTCGTATTGAAGTGTAAATCCCCAAATATCAGCATTTTTAACGGGCATTTTTGTTTCAAGCGTGAAAAGCGGAATATTATTTTCACGCATAAGTGCTTCCATATCAACCCACGGTGCGTATGCACGCTGACAAAAAGTATCCTCGCGCTCGTTAAGAAGATGATATATGATTTTTCCGCCTAAGTGTGACATACCCATTTCGTACGTGTCAGGATAGGAAAATACAAAGTTCACCTGTGCATTTTCCTTTAAAACCATATTCACTTCACCGCCTGTGTATCGTGCAGGCTTATCAACCTTTATTAAAATATCGTTCAGCGTCATAAAACACCCTCCGAAACAGAATTTGCATATTAGTATATTATATTATAAATTAAATACTTGGTCAAGCCGTAAAATCACAGTTTCTTGTCTGTACGCGCAACGGTAAAGCAGAATATTTCCTTTGCTCCTGCAAGCTTTAATTGGTGCGCGCAGGCGCGCAAGGTTGAACCTGTGGTACAGATATCGTCAATAAGTAATACCGTTTCATCCTTAACGTCTAAAATACGGGCAAACTGATTTTTTATGCTTTTTAAGCGCTCTGCTTTATCAAGTAAGGCAGTCTTTGTATCGTTTGTGCGCTTAAGTGTATCGCGGTAGGGAATTTTCGTCTTTTTTGAAAGCTCCTTGCCTATAAGTGCGGCTTGATTATAGCCACGCTCTCTTAGGCGCGCGGGCGAAGCAGGCACGGATGTAATAAGCGTACAGGATTTTAGAATTTCTTCGGGTATTGTGTCAAGGGCAATATCGCTGAACTGATGCTTAAGAAATCCGCCGCGTCCCGATTTTAATAAAAGAAGACAGTTCTTTATGGGTTCACCGTAAACAAAGCTGCAGTACAGTCTTTTGTAGTCGGGCGGAGAATTAAAGCAGGCAGCGCACAAGCCTTCTGTGTTTATGGCGTCAAGGCAGATTTTGCATCTGTTGCCGTCAGTTCTTTTAAGTTTATCAAAGCATTTCTTACATAAACCGTATTTGTAGGTGTCTTCATCGCGGCAAATTATGCAGGTAACGTTTTCGGGAAAAATAGTGCGCAGTAAAAAATTTAAAATATTCAAGATTTTTACCTCAAAATATGTAAAATTTCTATTGAAATTAATAAGATTATATCATATAATAGTTTAAGTGAAAACAATTTTCGGGGGTAAAACAATTTGAAACTTATTCTTGCAACCAACAACGAACATAAGGTACGTGAATTCCGTGAAATACTTGGCAATCATTTTTCGGAAATGATAACGCTTAAGGAAGCAGGTATTACACATGAAACTGTTGAGGACGGCACTACCTTTAGCGAGAATGCGCTTAAAAAGGCCCGCGAAATAACTGAAATTACAGGCTGTGCGGCAATAGCTGATGATAGCGGATTATGCGTTGAGGCGTTGGGTGGTATGCCTGGTGTGTTCTCTGCAAGGTATGCATCGGTTGATGATAATAATGCTTCCGATCAGGCAAATCGTGATCTTCTTTTAAAGAATATGCAGGGCATAGCCGACAGAAAAGCATACTTTGCCTGTGCAATTGCCCTCACAATGCCCGACGGTACAAGCTATCAGACCGAGGGCAGATTTTACGGTGAGATAGGCTTTGAGGAAATAGGCGAAAACGGATTCGGGTACGACAGTCTGTTTTTTGTTCCCGAATATAATATGACCTCGGCACAAATGAGTCCCGAACAAAAAAACAGTATGAGTCATCGCGGTAAGGCGTTAAGGGAACTTGTTGAAAAGTTATGAGGGTGTACGTTTTAAGTGACAGTCATAACTCCTGCTTGTTTGCAGAATTTCTTCAGATAGCGCAGGATGCCGATGCGGTAATTCATTTAGGTGACGGTGCGCGTGATGCGGATGATTTGAAAAGCGTTTTAAACTGCCCCGTTATAAGCGTTTCGGGCAACTGTGATCTGCCGTTAAAATGGGAAGATACCGTAACGTTAGGCGGTGTAAAGATATATCTTACGCACGGGCATATGCTTGGCGTAAAAAATTCGCTTAATATGTTGATAGCGCGTGCAAGGGAAGTAGGCGCAACCGTAGCATTATACGGGCATACACACGTTCCTGAAATAACGTATTATCCCGAAATGCTTGTAATAAACCCCGGCTCGCTTACGCGGCCGCGAGGCAGTACAGTTAAAACGTATTGCGTGCTTAATATTGAAAATAATAGGGTTTATCCCGAACTTATTGAATATAAAGGAGTAAAATAAATGGAAAAATTCAGACTTGCAAACGTCCTTGGCGATCATATGGTGCTTCAAAGAGAAACCGATGTTCGTATCTGGGGTAAGGGTAATAAAGAAGGTGACGTAATCTATGCTGTAATGGGCGCATACGAAAGCTACGGCATAGTAGATAATAAGCTTGATTGGGAACTTTATTTGCCCCCGATGCCTGCAAATACAAAACCGCAGACACTTGTTGTTTCCAATGGTGAAGAAAGAATAGTGTGTGAGGACGTGCTTGTAGGTGACGTATGGGTAATCAACGGTCAGTCCAATGCTGAAGCAACCCTTGCAGCTTGCAATAAAAACGGCAACGGAATTTATGAGGATGAGTTTGATGCACTTACACCCGGGGACAATATCCGTGTTGTGCTTCAGGCAAGAGCGCACGCAACCAGCCATCCCGAAACAATGCTTAAGCCTCAGTTTGATATGAGTCAGCCTGAGGATAGCTCGTGGCGTGATCTTGCAACTGCGCCTAACAGGGCAAACGTTTCTGCAATGGGATTCTTCTTTGCAAAACATATTTCAAGAACACTTAACGGAAGCGTTCCGATAGGTCTTATGCAGGCGGCTTCGGGCGGTTCACCTATGATGGAACTTATTATGCCCGAATTGATTGAGCCCCTGAACTATCTTAAGCCCGAAAAGGAAGCAATTCCGCTTGCAGGTATTTATAATGCACTTATGGCACCGTTACAGAAAATGACCATAAAGGGTATGCTTTTCTATCAGGGCGAAAGCGAGCAGTGGCGCTATAAGAAATATGCATATCAGCTTAAGTGGTACGTTGAGGAATTGAGAAGACGCTTTGATTGCGATTTCCCGTTCTATTTCGTTCAGCTTTCAGGTCACGTTGGTCAGGCTATCGACGGTTGGAAGAAGATAGAAGAGGTTCGCTTTACGCAAACCAAAATGCTTGATATTCTTGATAATGCATATATGATTGTTTCTATGGACGTTGGCGGAAGAGAAAATAACGCTGACTGGGCACATCCCCCGTATAAAAAGCCTGTTGGTGAGCGTCTTGCGATGGCGGCGCTTGCAAACGAATACGGCGTAGGTGATGCTGAATATAATCACAGCCCCATTCCTTGCTGCTGGCGCTTTGATGAGGATCAGATTACCGTTCACTTTGATTATGTTGGCGACGGTCTTAAAATTCTTAAGGGCGAAAAGCTCGTTGGATTTGAAGCGCAGGATGAGAACGGTAAGTTCAAAAAGGTTCGTGCGCGTATCGTAGGTGATGATACCGTAGTGTTTAAGGGGGTAAAGAATGCGACTGCACTTCGTTATGCTTATATGCACGATGCTACGTGGGATGTTGCAAACCTCGGTTCATCCTCAGATCTTCCCTGTGCCGCTTTTGAGATTTATAAAGACGATAGCGAATATTTCTTAAGATAAGGTTGGCAGGTATATGGGTGAATTTACGTATGAAGCAGAGAATGCTTTAAGAAAGCTTGAAACGTACGAATGGGATAACGTGTGGTGGGAGCAGACTAATAACCTTACCGCAAAGCGTGTTCTTTATATAGGCGATTCAATATCCTGCGGAACAAGAAGATTTATTACAAGCCTGTCAGATTCCAAATTTATGTGTGACGGCTTTGGCACTTCAAAGGCAATAGACAATCCTTACTTTAAGCCAAGTGTTGATTTGTTTATTGCACAGCAGAGTAGCTGTGACGTTATTTTGTTTAACAACGGTCTTCACGGCTGGCATCTTAGTGAGGAAGAATATGAAAAGCATTATGACGATATGCTTCAGTTCCTTATGAAAAAGGAAAAGCCTACGTACGTGTTGCTTTCTACCGACGTTATTGGTAATCAAAGCCGAAACGAAACGGTGGTTAAGCGAAACGAGGTTGCAAAAAAGCTGGCACAAAAATATCAGTTGCCCGTTATTGATTTGCATACCGTAGCAATAAATAATCCCGAACGTCACATTCCTGACGGCGTGCATTTTGATGAGGCGGGATATACGCTTCTTGCAAAATGTATTTTAGAAAGCATAGGCTAAAAAAACAAGGCGCTTCATTTTGAAGCGCCTTACTTTTTTTATTGTTTTTTATAGAATGCAAGCTTTGAGAATTTCCATTTAGCCTGATGGGGTGAGCCTGAATTGATAAACAGCTTAATGTGCTTGTATTTGCCGCTGAACGTATCAATAAATCTTGAATATTTAGCGCCAACTGCAACTGTTCTGCCTTCACGCTCCGACAAAAGATCGTAATTTACGCCGTCGTTTGAACCGAAAATGCGGAAACGGATGTATATTATGTCGGTGTTCTTTGATACAAATTCGATAAAGGCGAAATCCTCTTCCTTCTCAAAATCAAAGTAGAACGTCTGGCTTGTACCCTGACACAATGAGGTCCAATAGGTTTCGTCATTGCCGTCAATAAGGTTTTCTGCAGGATAGCCTTCCTCAAATGAAGATGCCTTTAAAGCCTTAATTTTAATTTCAGCGCCAAGGGTGAAGCTTTGCGGGGGTCCGGGAGGAGTGATGGTGGGATATACCTCAGTATCAAACTCGCCAAGGTCTGAGCAGTTAAGAAGAAGCAACCAATCGCGCTTTGAAGGCTTTTTGGGAATGGGGAACGTGCCGTCCTCTGTAACTATGGGGTCAAGCTCAACAAACTTGCCTGTAACGGTATCAAACCAACGCATCTGATATTTAACGTTCTTCTTAAGGCCTGTGATAGTGCCTCTTTCATCAAAGGGACTGTAAAAATAGTAAATGAAAATTTCGTCGTTCTTGTGGCAGATTGAAACGTGCTTACGCATTTCAAAGGTGCCAAACGCGTGGTCGAATGAGGGGGTAAGCTCTGTCCAACCAACGTATTCAAAGAATCTGCGCATATAGCCGACTTCTGATGAACCGGGTTTATCTACGCCGATATACCACGGCTCAGGTGAATAACCTGTCCAACCACGCCTGTCGGTATCCCAACGCATTGCCCAGATACCCGTTACACCGTAAGTGAAGCCTGCCGAGCCTGAAATTACTGCCTGATATGCACCGATACGTGGGGCGTCGTTGCCGTTTGTTCCCGAAAGATCCTCATAACTGCATTCTGTTTCAATAAAAGGCTTTGCGGTTGCTAAATTGTAATAGCCTTCATAGTAGAATCTTTCCTTAACGGTATTATAGTCGCCTGTATGACCTGCCTGAAGTGCCCACCACTGATGCCAATCACAGCTATCAATAGCCTTAGCGGCATCGGTATCAGCATTCATGGGGAAGATGTGCGCGCTGTTGGGGCGCTTGAATCCGTCAAGCTTGCCTACAAGTGCACCAACCTCACGGTAGATTTCAAAGCCCTTGGGGCCGCCGATGTTAATTTCCTGCGCAGTTATCCATACAACAGGATAGCAGGCATAACGTGCAACACAGTAACGCGCAAACATAAAGAGAGGCTCTGCCTGTTCATTAAATGCGCTTATGGTGCTTCTGTGCACGCCAAAGCCCATGGCAACGGTAATACCTTTGTCAGCAAGGTATTCTATCATAACGTCCATAGTTTCGTTAAAGGATTGGGGATTGATTTTTGTAAATCTGTCTATCCACCAGGGGTGAAGCCTTTCGTTTCCGCCGCCGTCCGAGTTTGCTGAATCAAAGTACGTCTGATAAACAGTAAAGCCCTTCTTAACACGGTCGTCAACAACGTGCTTGAACTGACTGCCGCAGTTACAGCCGGGATAGTTACATTCGTTTAAATGCTCATAGTCGGGCATCTGCCAATGTGTATCGGCAAGATAGAAGAACGGCTTGCCGTCAGCGTAAGATAAATAACGGTCGCCCTTTCTTAAGGTAACGTAGCCGTGCTCCTCAAGCTCGTTTTTAGGTTCGGCATATTCTACCGTTATAGTGCCGTTATCAAAAAGCGAGGCGTTTTCTTTATCGGTGCAGGTTACCGAATAATTCCATACACCCGTCTTTTCCGAAGCAAAACGAACTTTCCATTCGTTATCACCATTCCAAAATCCGGGAAGAGTAATTACCGTACCGTCCTCGTGAGTGAAAACTGCATCAATATTAACGTCCATAAAAGGATTTTCGTAATCCTTTGTGCTGTGAAGAACGATCTCACAACGTTTATAAACATTTGTCGATATGTTCATAATAATCTCCTTAATAAATGCCTCGATGCAAAATCACCGAGGCAATTTGTAGCTTATGCTTTTTTATAGAATGCAACCTTCGTAAGCTGACGCTTAGGATCGTGGGGTGCAGTTGAATTTATAAACAGCTTAACGTAACGGTAAGAGCCGTTTACAAAGTCAATAAAGCGGGGATAGGGACCGCCTACTGCAACCTGCAT
>JAZQTV010000094.1:0-18703 GCA_045630945.1 Clostridia bacterium | reverse complement strand
CATTGACTGCCTTTTTTATATTAGCAACGATGCAGTTACTTGAACGGTTCATCATATTCATCATTGCCTTGTTGACCGAAATACTTTCGATCATCATCATTGTATTGGTGGCACCTGCCATAATAAGAGTATCGCCAACGTATTCGATCTGCTCAAAGAAAATTACATTACGTTCTTTCCTGTGTGCAAACTTTGCCTGCATCCCTCTTTCAAAAAGAGAGGTGTATAAAAACTCAGCAAACTCATCGTGCGAAAGCACAAATTCAAGACGATAGCTTTTGCTTGGGTCACAAAGCACTCCGCAGCCTAAAAATGCACCGCGCAATGAAGCCTCGAAGCAGCCTTCAGGTTCAAACACACCTTTGTTTATGCTTCCAAAGCTGTAATCCTCTGCAACACCCGCAAGCAAGCCAATTTCAAAAAGCATTTGCCCCGTTTGGTCGCTTGGTGCAATATCCATCATATACACCGTATGCTTTTTAGGTTGATTTTTTTCCACCTTACGTATTTCGGGAAAAGCATTATACAAGCGCTTGATTATTGACGCTATACGAATAATAACGTTTTCGTTTTCGCTTGAAAGCTGTAACACAAGTGTTCCCCTGCCAAGCTTTATATTGCCCGAGGAAAATGCGAACGCAGAAAGCTCTGCCAAAAGGTGCGTATCCTTTGAAAACTTTAATTTACAAAGTTCGTCCTTTGTCAGTGTGGTATAGGATTTTTCCATTTTTCGCCCTCTGCTTCAAGATCACGGTGCACGCACACAACATCAAAGCCTTCAGCGGAAAGCCTTTTATAAAGTGCGTTTGCAATGGCAACCGATCTGTGATAACCGCCTGTACAACCCACAGCATAAGAAAGTTCTTGCTTTCCTGATGCGGAATAAAGCGGAACTATATATTTTAATTGCTTATAAAGTATTTCAACAGTCTGATTAAAGTTTTCAAAGCCGTATAAATACTTTTCAACGCATTCTTCAAGACCGCAATGTGGTCTTAATTCAGTAACGTTATAGGGATTGGGTAGAAATCTTGCATCAAACACGTAATCGGCATCAACGGGAATACCGCGCTTAAAACCAAATGACGATATACAAAGCCTTACCATTGTGCTTTCGTTTTCACCGTAAAGCCTTTCAAGTGCAGTTTTAATATTTCGCGTTTGCATTTTCGAGGTATCAATCATAAAGCTTGCGTGCGATTTTATATGATCAAGCACCGCTTTTTCCTTTTCGATGCACTCAAGAATGGTACCGCATTCATCCTGCATAGGATGCACCTGTCGTGTAAAGTTATACCTGTTTACAAGTGACTCCTTATCGCAATCAAGAAACAGAATATCCACATCGTAGTTGCTTTTATCCATATAATCAAGTGCTTCCTCAAGCGCATCAAAGAATCTTCTTCCGCGCACGTCAATACCTACTGCAACCTTATTGAATTCGGTATTGCCCTGAAAGCACAAATCTGCAAATTTTGTAAGCAGAATGCTGGGAAGATTGTCCACACAGAAAAAGCCAAGATTTTCAAATATCTTAAGCGCAGTTGTTTTTCCTGCGCCCGACATACCTGTCAGTATAACAAATTTCACTCCAGCATCCCCCTTTTATTTTATTCTTCACCAATGATAACTATTTCTCTTTCAAGCATAGTACCAAATTTTTCAAAAACCACTTTTTGTACGTGTTCAAGTAATTCCTTTACGTCCTTCGCACTGGCGTTTGCCTTATTAACAACAAAGCCTGCGTGCTTTAAAGAAACCTGTGCATCGCCCACCGAATAGCCTTTAAGGCCTGATTCATCAATCATTGCCGCGGCATAACCGTTGCTTGGGCGCTTAAACGCACTGCCTGCGCTTGGATATTCAAGCGGCTGTGTTGTGCGGCGCTTCTGCGAAAGCTCCCTTATCCTTGCGCGAATCGCTTCCTGCTCGCCTTCCTTAAGCCTTATCTTTGCTTCAACCACAAGCATATCGCTGTGTGTAAATACACTGTGCCTGTAAGAAAAATCAAGTTCATCCTCATTAAACACCCTTACAGTACCGTCACTTAAAAGCGCAGTAACCTCGGTAACAACGTCCTTAAGTTCCCCCTTATAAGCGCCTGCGTTCATAACGATACCGCCGCCAAGGGTACCGGGAATACCTGAAGCAAATTCAAAGCCTTCAAGAGAATTATCTGCCGCAAACGCCGCAAGACGTGCCATCGTTATACCGCACTGTGCAGTTATAACGTTGCCTTCCTTGGTTACGTTCGCCATATTCTGACCAAAGCGCACCACTAAACCGCGTATACCGTTGTCAAGTACAAGAAGGTTTGAGCCGTTACCGATAAAACAAACGGGAACGTCTTCTTTTTTGGCTTCAACGATGATTTCCTTAAGTTCATCCACCGAACGCGGCTGAACAAGAATATCTGCCTTTCCGCCAATCTTGAACGTTGTATATTCCGCCATGGGCGCATCAAATATATAATCAAAACCATTTTTTGTAAGGTATTGTTTTAAATTACAAACGGACATACTGTCCCTCCCTACCATATACTCCGAAATATTATACCCTAAAATCCGAAAAAGTTCAATCATTTTTTGACATTTCACTACTGTTTTTGTAATTTTTCAAGGGTGTTTTTTTGTTCCTCGGCTGCGTTCTCGACTTCAAACAGGTAAGAGGTGCATAAAATACCCTCGTTTACTATGCTTTTCCACCCTGACGATGCATACGAATTGTCGTATTGCGGTTGAGAATTAAGCACCACGGGAAACATTCCTATACTGCCTAATTTGTCTTGGCATTCGTTAGTTAGAAGGTAGCTTACAAAGCCATTCATTGCGTATATCTTTTTTTGATCGTCGCATTTAAGTATTGAAACATACTGAAAAAGATCGGAATACCCAAGATACCGTATTTCACCCTTGCGTGCCCTTTCTTTACTTTCCGCGGCAGCTAATCGGTAAAAATCCCTTTGCGTGCCTATCATTCGGTTAAGCTTTTGTGAATAATTATACGCTTCAAACACATCTTGAGGAGTTCCTGTAAAAAGCGATTTTTCATCGTTAAACGTATTATTGCAATTTTTACTTAACGCCTCAAGTGCGTTATACCCGTATTTTTGAGGATATCCAACCGAAAACACCGTATACGTTGATTTTTTCGAGGTAACCGTTTTTCCGTCGATTCCCCAAAGTGAATTATCCCCGTCGCCAAGCATAAAATACGCGCCCATACACCACGGTACCGCTTCGGGATATATTTCACCCATCACCTCGGGAATATCTGCTTCAAGGCTTAACAGCATTGAACGGTCTATTTCAAAGCCTGCGCCAAAGGATATCATATCAGGTTTTTTCTGTCCGCTTTTTATAAGCTTTTGCGCCATTTCAATACTATAAGCTTCAACGTTAACGTACACACCGTTATTTTTTCTTTCAAAGCCTGCGGTAATCCCCTTAAGCCAATTCGCCCTGCTGCCTGTTCCCCCTTCAAAGCAATCTATCTGCCACACGTTTATTACGCCCGAATAATATTTTTCCCTGCGCCGCATAAGCTCATCGGTTATTTTATCACTGTTAAGCCCGTAATACATTTTTTCAGGAATCAAAAATACCGAAGCAACAAGAAATATAGCAACAAGTGCCTTTAATACCGTTTTCAAAATCAACATCACCTGAAAAATAGTATGCTTATTTTGTTGATAAAATTCCTTGTAACCGCTTTTTATATCAATCTGTCGCAGTTTGATGAACGGTGTAATACATAGATACTTGACTTTTTATCAATAATACATTAAAATAAAAACGTATATATCTTCCATTCAGGAGGTCTTTAAATGAAAAAGATATTACTTACTGTAATTACAGTTTTATTGGTCGTTTCGTGCTTTTGCACGTTTGGTGCGGTATCGCCCGCCCCGTCGAGCACGCCTTCATCCGATCAGCCGCCTATGATATTTACCGTTACTGCTAATAGCGGCAAAAACGAGGTTGTGCTTGAATCCGATAAGGATAACACCGAGGCAAAGCCGGTAACGCTTACCTTTAGTGCAAAAAGCAGAAGCAATAAGTTTACTGAAGGCTTTACCGTTCAAAAAATAGTTAATACTTCAACCCTTGCCGAATACACCGATTTTACAACCGCCACCGCAACAACAAGCGATTCGTTGTGGGAGTTTGAAAAAGCCATATCTATTCCCCTTGATAAAATCGGTGAACACGTTACTTTTGAGCTTTATTACACAAAAAGCTCTGCCCCCACAAAAACGTTAAAGGTTTCTGCCAAGGTAGAAATTAAGGCACCCAATCCTTCGCTTAAGGTTGAAGCAGAGGTTGAATCCGAATCCATTGTGCCCGGCTCGCTTGTACAGATTAAATACGTGGTAGAAAACGTTGGTAACGTTCCCGTAAAAAACATTCTTATTGAGGACCCCACGGTTTCGGGAATCAACGGAGAAGAAACGTTTACGCGGGACAGTTATCTTTCAGTAGGCGGCACAATAACAAAATACATATGGGTTGTGCTTGACGGTGAAATCACCCTTGCACCAAGCGTTTCTTACATTTACAATGAGAACATCTATACCGCCGAAGGTAAGCAGGTAGTTGTTGCAACCGAAGAGGTTGAGCCCACCGTTTCACTTACGTGCGACAGCTACATTGTTTCAGAAAAAGGCGCAAAGCACAAGTTTAATTACCTTATAAAAAACACAAGCCAAATTACAATTACCAATATTAAAATTTACGATTCCGACAGTGAAACAGCCAATCTTGTTGAAGAGATTCCCGTACTTGAAATAGATCAGGAAATTACAGGAAGCTATGAAATTCCCATCGAAAAAAGTGGGTTCTACAAGTTTAAAATAGTTTATTCTTACGAGGGCGCAGACAGCGATATTTCAAAGACTTATAAGACTGATAAAACGTTAAAATTGCCCAATGAGGTTTCGGTGCAGATTAAGAAAACATCCCCCGAAAACCTTAAGGAAGCAGGCGAGCTTACGTTTACGCTTCTTATTGAAAACAGTACGTTAAACGAGTTAAGAGATATTACTATTTCAGAGGAAAACGGTCTTTTCAGTAAGATAACACTTAACAATATCATCGTTCCCGCTATGAAAAACGGTGAAGCAGGCACCTGTGAATTTGACGTTAAGGTAAACGTTCCTAAAGACGAAACGGTAGTGTTATTCAGTCTTAAATATAAGGCAAACGGTGAGTTTTCAACGATAGCGCTTCCCCACACCGTTCACTTTATTAAAATTGTTGATACCGCAACACCCACGCCTACACCCGATAATCAAATCAATTCTAACGATAACGGTGAAAGAAACAAACTTCTTTTAACAATAATTCTTGCCGCCTTGTTTATGCTTATTGTACTTGCGCTGATAGTTATACTTATCATCCTTATGATGAAGAAGTCAAGTCCCAAAGGCACCCCCACCACAGTAAGACGTAAGGTTGGCGTTGGCTTTACGGAGGATAACGGTTACAGCGACAGCTATGACGACGATTATTACGATGATGAGGCCGAAATAGAAGACCTTGACGAAAGTACGCTTGACGAAGAATACGGAAAGGATGCTTCCGACGAGTTCGACGATGACGGTGTAAAAATATATAAAGGCAAAAAGCATTAAGAAAAAAATCCTGCAATTCGTTGCAGGATTTTTATGTAAAAACATTAAACGGTCCGAATCTTTCGGGCCGTTTATTTTTTTATTTTAAATTAACTTCTTTACCGTTTGTAATCTTGAAGGCAACTGTTTTTCCTGATGCAAGTTCCATAACAAAAAGGTTCTTTTCAAGTGAATAGCCTGTCATATTGCCCTTGGATGCACGCCAGATATCCTGTGCCTCATCATCCTTAACGAACACGCCCTTCTTATGCACCATAACTACCATTGAGCGATTAGGAAGATAGAAGAAATCAACAAAATCGCTGGGCATAGGAATAATTGAACGAACCTGTTTTGCTACGATATCAAATGCAATTACAAAGTTATCTGCGCCGATAAAAAGCATATGGTTTTCAGTAGCAAGAATATGCGGCTCACGGTTAGTTGCGCAAAGAACACCTACACCGAAATATTCGCCTGTATCGTGATCGGTAACCGCAACCATATTCCATGCGCTTTCCGTACCCTTCTTCTGACCTGCATATACACTGCCTGCTTCGCAAAGAAGAAGATCCTTCTCAAGACTTTCAAAATTGGAATATGTTTTAGTGCGCACGTCTGTTGTGCCTAACGTAAAGATCATTTAAAATTACCTCGCAATGTTTTTTTACAACACTATTGTATCAAACTTATGTTTAAAAGTCAATAAATATTAAAAATATATTACAAATTATAACGGTTTCTTTTTGGGGATACCTGCCTGGCGGGGATATTTTAACGGAGTTTCCTTAATTTTTTTGATTATTGCAATGTAATGCTCTACCCCCATCACTTCAGCGTTAAATACGGTTTCAAGCTGTCCTCCAAGCACCTTAAGGGCATTTTTTGCTTCTTCAAGCTCCTCATTAAGCTGAGGTCCCTTCCATGCAAGCATAACTCCGCCTTTTTTTACAAAGGGAAGATCGTATTCAGAAAGAATGTTCATTCTTGCAACTGCACGTGAAAACACGCAGTCAAATTTTTCACGCATTTTCTTATCCTTTGAAAGATCCTCACTTCTGCCGTGGACGGTATAAACGTTGTTAATGCCTATCTTCTGCTTTAATTCATCCAAGAACACAAGACGCTTATTTAAGGCATCTACAAGGGCAACCGTAATATCGGGCCTTAATATCGCAAGCGGAACACCGGGAAAGCCTGCACCTGTGCCAATATCGGCGCATACTGCGTTTTCTTTTATAAGACTTACACCCTGACAGCTATCGACAAAATGCTTTTCAACAACCTCATCAACGTCGGTTACCGCAGTCAGGTTTACTTTTTCGTTATATTCAAGCAGGAATTCAAGATACGTCTTGAATTGCTCTGCCTGCTTTTCCGAAAGCGTTATTCCACTTTTTTCAAAGGCTTCACTTATCCTTTTTGCTAAATCACTCATTAAAGTTCTCCCTTTTCAAGCACAACAAGCAACACCGCAATATCTGCAGGCGAAACACCGCTTATTCTACTTGCCTGCCCAACGGATGCAGGCTGCATTTTAGTAAGCTTCTGCCTTGCTTCAAGACGCAGGCCCGCAATCTTTGTATAATCCGTATTTTGCGGCAACAGCTTCTTTTCAAGTTTTTGCATTTCCTTTATCTGTGCTTCCTGTTTTTTTAAGTAGCCATCGTATTTTATATCAGTTTCAACAGTCATTGCTTCGGCTGAAGTAAGGTCGCAAAGCTCGGGAATAAGCTGCTTTAACTCATCATACGAGAACTCTTTTCTTCTTAACATATCTATGCACGAAACGGGACCCGTAGGCTGCTCGAGCCCTTTTTTACTGTATATTGCCTTCGTTTCCTCATACGTAGGCTTGGTGTTTTTAAGCTTTTCGTACGCTTCTTGCTGCTTTTCAATTTTCTTTAAATAGCGCTCGTATCTTTCATCCGTAACAAGACCTACTCTTCTGCCGTAGGGTGTAAGGCGCATATCTGCGTTATCCTGCCTTAAGCTCAAACGGAATTCTGCACGCGAAGTCATCATACGGTACGGTTCATTAGTACCTTTAACGGTAAGATCGTCAACAAGCACGCCTATATAACTTTCAGACCTTGAAAGAATAAGCGGCTCCTCACCCTTAACGAACAACGCTGCATTTATACCTGCCAGAAGACCCTGTGCGGCGGCTTCTTCATAGCCTGATGAGCCGTTTATCTGTCCTGCGCAATACAAACCCTTTACCGCCTTAACCTGAAGCGTAGGATTAAGTGCCAACGGATCGATACAATCGTATTCGATGGCATATCCCGAACGCACGATCTTTGCATTTTCAAGACCTGCAATGGTGTGTATCATATCACGCTGAACCTCGGCAGGAAGTGACGAGGAAAGCCCCTGAAGATACATTTCATTGGTATAAAGTCCTTCAGGCTCAATAAAAAGCTGATGACGTTCCTTATCCGAAAAACGAACCACCTTATCCTCAATGCTTGGACAATAGCGTGTTCCCGTACCCTTAATGTTTCCGCTGTACATAGGCGAACGATGAAGATTATCAAGTATAATCTTGTGCGTTTTTTCATTGGTATAAGTAAGATAGCACGGTACGGGTGACTGCACCTCACCATCAGTCATATATGAAAAGCTATACGGAACCCTTTCGCCCCATTGAGCTTCCATTTTTGAATAATCAATGGTATTACCGTCAAGACGGGCAGGCGTGCCTGTTTTAAAGCGCTGAAGCGGAATACCAAGCTTTTTAAGAGAATCGGATAAAAATCTTGCGTTTACAAAGCCTGAAGGACCGCATTCACGCTCCCACTCGCCTGTAATTATACGGCTTTTCATATAAACGCCCGTTGCAATTACAAGTGCTTTTACGCTATATCTTGCACCTATTGCCGTTTCAACACCCGTTACCCTGCCGTTTTCTTCAAGAATTTCCGATGCTTCATCCTGAACAACAGTAAGATTAGGCTCATTTTCCACAACGCGACGCATATAAAGCTGATACTCCATTTTATCCGCCTGTGACCTTAACGAATACACCGCAGGACCTTTGGATGTGTTAAGCATTTTCATCTGTATTGAGTTTTTATCTGCGCTTATACCCATCTGACCGCCCAAAGCATCTATTTCACGAACAAGATGCCCCTTGCTTGTACCGCCGATAGCAGGGTTGCAAGGCATAAATGCAATAGCATCCTTGGTAAGCGTCATCAAAAGAGTTTTTAAACCCATTCTTGCGCAAGCGAGTGCTGCTTCACATCCTGCGTGACCTGCACCCACAACCGCAACATCAAATTCACCGTCAAAATAAGTCATATTATTTTCCTACACAAAACTTTTCAAATATATTATTTACAATATCCTCTGTTACCGTCTGCCCTGTAATAATACCAAGTTGACACCACGCATTAGTAAGATCAATACTTAAAATGTCGGGCGGCATATCCTCAAGACAGTTTTTAAGGGAAGCTTTAGCATTTATAAGCGCATCACAATGCCTTGCCGACGTTACGCAAAGCGCAGTAGACGCATCGTTCGATTCAGCTTCACTTTTTATGAAATCCGTTATACTTTTTATACCCTCACCCGTTTTGGCAGAAACTGAAACACTTTGCCACGGGGCAGGAAACGACGTGATTTCTTTTGCATTAAGATCGCACTTATTAAGCACGAACATTCCTTTTTTGCCGCTTAACTTTTCGGCATCAAAAAACGAAAAATCAATATCTTCATTAAGGTCGATTACGCAAAGCACGATATCGCTTTCTTCTGCGGTAAGCGCACTTCTTTCAACGCCTGCTCTTTCAATTATGTCCTCGCTTTCGCGTATTCCGGCAGTATCGTAAAGATGCACCCTTACACCTGAAAAATCAAGTATTTCGTGCAACGTATCGCGCGTTGTACCTGCAATATCAGTAACTATTGCCCGTTCATAACCGCAAAGCGCGTTCATAATTGATGATTTACCTGCATTGGGCTTACCTATAAGGCACACCTTTAAGCCTTCCTTGGTAATCCTGCCCTTTTTATATCCTAAAATAAGCTCATCTATCTCGGGAAGCATCTTTTCAACCTCCTCGCGTATGCTTTCGGAGGTATGCTGTTCATCAATTTCATCGGGATAGTCTATACCTGCTTCAATGGCGGTAAGAAGCTCCTTCAAAACGTCCTGAAAGCCCGATATCTTGTTACCGAGCGCACCGCTTAAAAGACGAGCCGCCGCACGCGAAGCGCTTTTTGTATCCGCTTCAATTATATCGCCTACAGCTTCAGCCTGCGAAAGATCGATTCTGCCGTTTATGAAAGCACGCTTTGTAAACTCACCGCTTTGCGCAAGGCGCGCACCGTTTTTAAGAACCGTTTCAAGAATATCCTGTGCCGAAGCGTATCCGCCGTGGCATTGAATCTCTGCCGTTTTTTCGCCTGTATACGAAGCATTTTTATCAAACTTTACGCAAAGGCACTTATCTATAAGCGTTTCATTATCGTAAACGCCGCCGTAATACATTTTGCGCATTTCCATTTGCGGCTTCCTAAACACCCTGTCGAGACAGATGTGTGCATCATCACCGCTTATGCGAATTATGGCTACACCGCCCTTGCCTGCAGGCGTTGCAATTGCCGCTATCGTCTCTTCCATAAAATACCCCATAATACTTTATTTTATAATATTATATACTTAAATCTTCACTGTGGCAAACGATTTTATCTTTTTAATGTTTACATATTATAAAAAAAAGTATATAATATTTGAAACGAGGTGTTATTATGTCTAATAAAAAGAAATCATTCTTAGGCGGCGCGGCTATTCTTGCCGTTGCAGGCCTTATTTGTAAAATAATAGGTGCAGTATATAAAATTCCGTTGCGAAACCTCATTGGTGAGGAGGCAATGGGTATTTATACCACCGTTTATCCCATCTATACCTTTTTGCTTGTTTTTTCAACCTCAGGTATTCCTACTGCTATTTCTATGCTTGTAGCCGAACAACGCACAAAGGGCAATAATTCAGGCGCGCACAAGGTATTTCTCACCTCGCTTAAGATGCTTACCGTTATCGGTATTTTTACCACCCTTTTAATGCTTGCGGGCGCTCCCGCTATTGCAGGATTATTAAAAATAGGCGCATGGCAACCAATAGTTGCTATTGCACCGTCGTTGCTTTTTGTTTCCTTGCTTTCTGCTTACCGCGGATATTATCAAGGTATGCTAAATATGGTACCCACCGCAATAACACAGCTTATTGAACAGATAATAAAGCTTGCGGCAGGCTTTTTCTTTGCGATATATTTAGGAAAAGATAATCCTTCAATGGGTGCGGCAGGCGCACTTCTTGGTATTACTATTTCCGAGCTTTTTGCATTTATCGTTATCTTTTTTACGTATCAGGCAAACAAGAAAACGTTTTTAACCTTTTCCGACCAAACAAGTGCGACGCAGAAGTTTATAAAGCGTCTTTTGATGATAGCAATACCCATGACCATAGGCGGTGCGGTAAAACCGCTCGTTGACTCAATCGACTCAATAATGGCACGTTCTATTCTTGAAGAATCGTTCCACTACCCCATCGAATACATTAACGCATTATACGGCTTTTTAAAGAACGATTGCGGTACGCTTATCAATATGCCGTCGGTGCTGACCGTTGCGCTTTCAATGGCGCTTGTGCCCGCTGTAAGCGAAGCACTTACCGCAAAGGACACGCGCGAGATACAAAGGATTTCTTCTACCGGCTTAAAGCTTTCGCTTGTTATCGGTCTTCCCTGCACGGTAGGCTTATTTACCTTAAGCGAAAAGATACTTTCGCTTTTGTACGTTTACGTTGATAAGGATCACGGTGGTATGTTCTTTAGTGCCGAAGCAAAGCTTCATACAACGGGAATTTTTATGATGATTCTTGCGGTCGGCGTTTTGTTTCTTTCGCTTATACAGACCTCGGCAGGTATTTTGCAGGGGCTTGGAAAGGTTTCTATCCCGGTTATAAACCTTGCTATCGGTATGTTTGTTAAAATTATTATGAACATAGTGCTTATACCTACCACGCTTGGTATTTACGCAGTACCTATCGGTACGGTAACCTGCTACCTTATTGCCGCTGTGCTTGACGTTATATTTGTTATAAAACACACAAAAACGGTGCTTCGGATAAGCGAAGTACTTCGCCCTGTTGCTGCTTCATTATTGATGGCAGGCGCTATATATCTTTTAAAATTCATTCTTGCAGGAAGCACCTCAAGACTTGTTACCGTTGGTATAATCGGTGTTGCGGCAATCGTTTATTTTGCAGGCATATGCATTTTCAACGTATTTGACGAAAGCGACCTCGAGTTTATGCCCGGTGGAAGAAAAATTAAAAAACTTTTAAATAAGGTGGGCGTGAAGGTTCGCCCTTCAGGACAGTAATATGATAACGGTAATCGGCGCAGGCTCAGGCAGAGCAGACAGCCTTTCGTTAAAGGCGTTTAACATTATCAAAAATTCAAATAACATTATTTTAAAAACAGAAAAAATGCCCCTATCCTCTTTTTTGAAGGCCGAGGGTATTTCTTACCGTACCCTTGATGCTATATATGAAAATGCAGAGGATTTTGACCAACTGAACAAAGAAATAAAAGCATTTATCGAAAATGAAAACGAACCCGTATACGTTGTGCACGGCTCTGCACTTGACGATACGTCCGTGCGCGAATTAAATAGCCCGACGGTTATACCCGGTATTTCGGTTGAATCAAGTGCGCTTTCATTTATGGGTATTTCTTCAGACGTAAAGTGCTACACCTCTACCGAGGTGCTTGAGGGACTTATGCCCACACAACACGCTGACGTTATGATTTCGTGCATTGATTCATCTTTTATTGCAGGCGACCTTAAATGCATCCTGACAGAAATATACGGTGACGAATATCCCGTTCAGCTTTACACTGAGGATTTTGACGGAAATCAGTCGGCAAAAAGCATTATGCTTTACGAAATGGATATGCTTGAGAACTATAATCACACCACGTGTATATTTCTTAAAAAAACCGATCTTAACACCGCTTACAGATATGATTTTTATCACTTGCTTGAGATAGTGGAAATTCTTTGTTCAAGAAACGGTTGTCCGTGGGATTCGGCACAAACACACGAAAGCTTACGCCCTTTTCTTATCGAAGAAGCATACGAGGCAGTTGATGCAATAAACAAGGATGATCCGTATAGACTATACGATGAGCTTGGTGACGTTTTGTACCAGATAGCTATTCACGCTGAAATAGGAAAGAAGTACGGTGAGTTTGACATAACTGACGTTACTGATTCAATTGCAAGGAAAATGATTCACCGTCACCCCTCTATTTTTAATCCCGAAGCGGTTGACGGCACATCCTGGGAAGATATGAAGAAGGAAGAAAAATGCCTTTCTTCAAAAAAGGACGTGCTTCTTGATATACCTGAAAACCTTGCTTCACTTGCACGAAGCGAAAAAACACTGTATAAGTCAGGTATAAAACCTTGTGACAGGCAACAGACTATAAAAAGCATTGCTATGATGCTTGAAAACGTTGCTGATACCGAGGATTATATAGGCGAGCTTTTATTAAAAATGGTTGAGCTTGCAATGGCTTGCGGCATTCATCCCGAGCCTGCATTACACAAGCGCATAATGCAATTTATTGATAAATTTGAAGAAAATTAGTTTAAAACCCTAAAAACAGGCATTTTTACGTATTTTTTTGAATTTTTTCATAAAAAAAGCATATTTTCTTAACTGTCCTATTGACATTTAACCCAAAATATGCTAATATTTCTATGTTGTCTAACACACAGTATTGTGTGTAGAAAAAATTATATAAAAAATTTTTGGAGGAATTTACAATGAATAAGGTAGATTTAATCAACGCATTGGCTGCAAAGAACGAATTAACAAAGAAGGATGCTGAGAAGGCTGTTAACGCTGTACTTGATCTTATTGCAGGTGCACTTAAGGATGGCGACAAGGTTCAGCTTATGGGCTTTGGTTCATTCGAAGTAAAAGAGCGTGCTGCAAGAACAGGTAAGAACCCTGCAACAGGCGAGACTATCGACATTCCCGCAAGCAAGGCAGTAGTTTTCAAGTCCGGTAAGGCACTTAAGGATTCCGTTCAATAATTTTTAATTCACCGCGTTTTATACGCGGTGATCTTTTTTAGTCACAAAAAAAGGATGGTTATAAACCATCCTTTTTTTATCTCTTCTTTTCGTTTTTTATAAACGCAAAAAACAAATGCAACATTGCCGCGGCAGTAAGCAGCAGCGAAATTACCGATACGACCTGCTGTGCATAAACGTTCATACCAAGGAACATATTTCCATTTGCCTGTATGTTCCCTACCAGTGAGCTCATCACAATGGTAGTTAAAAAGCCTAAAACACCGCCCACAGACTGACACAGTGCGTAAGCATCAGCCCTATCCTTTTCGGGTAATAAATCATAGGTCATATTAAGCATAGCACACAACGCACCGATAGAAATAAGTGAATTAAACACGTTGTAAAGTGCAAAGCATATTATGCCGTTTGCAGGGGTTGCAAAGATTACCACAAACGTTCTTAAGAACGCCGAAACGAAGCACAGGAACATCATCTTTGAGAATGACGTTCTGTCGGCAACCCAGCCAAGTGGGAACGCTATCAAAAGCTGCGCCACACCGCCTAAAATTGCACTTAATATCTGTACGGTTCCATGGCTCATCTGAAGCTCTTCAAGCTGATACGTAAAATAGAACGGTGTTGCAGAATACTGCACAATGTTATAGAACACGAACACCACCATAAGCCTGAGTACACGCTTATCCTTGATAAGCTTAAGCATATTTTTTATGGGATTGACCTTTTCTTCTTTTTCCTTAGGAAGTTCAACTATCAAAAGCAACGTTAAGGAATGTAAAAGCATCAGCACGAAGATGGTTGCCGCGCATATTCTAAACGCAACGTTAATCTGCCCGATTGCTTTAAAATGGTCAACCATCGCACCCATAGCATAGGCATATATGGTTCCCATAACAATGGAAAGCATCTGCATCCAAGCGTTGTATCTTCCCCTTTTTGTAGGCTCAACAAGCGAATAGCGCCAGAACGACATCCGAGGATTTCCGATATACAAGCCTGCGTATGCAAGCACGATGAATATAACGAATACAACTCGTTTGATTTCAGGCGCAATAGGTACATCAGGTATCATATACAGAAGCATAAATAGCAACTGATTCAATACACTTATAATCATCAAGAACTTTTTAGCAGAAAACCGCCTAAAAAACATTGATAAAACCTGAAATAAGCAACCGAGGGAAATTATTGAATTAAGAACGCCTATTTCCGCATCATTAAAGCCTAACCCACTATTTGTCAGTTCTGCAAAAAACGTTGACTGAATAAGTATAGCTATCAGCCATTCGAATGCCGCCTGAAAAAGAAAGGATACACGGCTTCTTTTTAATTCACCACTGTCATAATTAATCATAAGTATACTCCGTTTTGAAAATTCAATTAATTATATAACTATATACTTTTTAGCGCAACCGCTTTTTGTTTGAAGTTCTCCTCAATTTGTTGCTTTTAGTCAAACTGCGAATTATAAAGCGTTGCATAAAAGCCGTTGGCACGTAAAAGCTCATCATGAGTGCCCTTTTCGGTTATTTCACCGTTCTGAAGCACAAGAATTACGTCGGCATTTTTTATAGTTGAAAGCCTGTGCGCAATTATAAAGCAGGTTCTTCCCTCTATAAGCTTATTCATTGCTTCCTGTATCTTTATTTCTGTTCTTGAGTCTACGTTAGAGGTAGCTTCATCAAGTATAAGCATCGTAGAATCGGAAAGCATCGCACGCGCAATAGTTATCAGCTGTCGCTGACCCTTTGAAATATTTACACCTTCATCGGTAAGGTGTGTATCGTAGCCGTTTGGCAAGCTTTCGATAAAGCTATCTATTCTTGCCGCCTTTGCCGCTGCCTTTACCTCTTCAAGTGTTGCACCCTCCTTGCCGTACTGTATGTTTTCAAAAACCGTGCCGTTAAACAGCCAGGTATCCTGAAGCACCATTGTGTAAAGCTTGCGAAGCGATGCGCGCTTTATTTTGTTTATTTTATTGTTATCTACAAGTATTTCGCCTGAAGTAACGTCATAAAAACGCATTAAAAGATTTATTATGGTGGTTTTTCCTGCTCCTGTGGGACCAACAATTGCAACCGTCTGCCCCGGCTTTGCACACACGGAAATCTCATTTAAAATCTGTTTATCCTTGGTGTAGCCAAAGCTTACGTTATCAATACAAACCTCACCTTTTGCTGAATCAAAGCTTACTGCATCTTCATCGTCAGCCTTTTCAGGCTCTTCGTCTATTACACGGAAAACTCGTTCCGCAGCAGAAAACGCCGACTGAAACTCATGCAAAACGTTTGCAAATTCATTTATAGGACCCGCAAACTTTCTTGAATACTGCACAAACTGTGCAATACCGCCTATGGTAATAAAGAACATTGAGGCTTCCTTTATTGCCCCTGACTGTGAATACATAAAAAGTATTCCGCCAAGCATCATAACAAGTGATAAGGACAGGTTATTGATAAACATAACCGACGGACCCATTACCGAGCCGTAATATTCTGCACGGTAATATGCTTCCATAGTATCCTTATTTTTCTCATCAAAACGCTCTGTAATAGTTTTCTGCCTGTCATACGCGCTTATCGCCGCGGCACCTGAAAGCATTTCCTCGGCATAGCCGTTAAGCTCACCTAACTTGCGTGAGCGCTCGGAAAACAACGGACGTACCTTCTTTGAGCGATACTGTGTAAAAAGTATGGATATGGGTACGGTTATTGCAAACACCAATATCATTGGCTTTGAAATATTCCACATAAATATAAGCGAGCCTACAACCGTATAAACACTTGTCATTACCTGCACAAGATCATGGGAAAGGCTTGCGTTTACCGTATCGATATCATAGGATATTCTGCTTATTATATCGCCCGTTGCGTGAGTATCAAAAAAGCCGACGGGAAGCGAGGTAAGCTTTTCGTAAAGTTGTTTACGCATCATTCGAACGATTTTCTGACTAAGCGCTATCATTGTAATTTGTAAAAAATACGTCAAAAGTGCTGCAAACACGTAGCAACCAAGCATTTTGGCAACGTTTATACCAACAACCTCAAAATTAACACCGTTCTTATTTGCAATAGCATCTATTGCATCACCCGAATACTTAGGTCCCATAAGTGCAAGCTGATTTGATACAAGCGTAAGAATCAACGCAAGCACAAATA
This sequence comes from Clostridia bacterium, assembly GCA_045630945.1. Classification (GTDB taxonomy): domain Bacteria; phylum Bacillota; class Clostridia; order Christensenellales; family QALW01; genus UMGS1322. The sequence continues at coordinate 1,816 of JAZQTV010000094.1, read as the reverse complement.
ACTGCCAATGCTTTAATACGTAAGTACACAGCCGCAAAAATATACCCTTGGTATCCTTTTTTTCTTTTATCTTGCCGTTAGTCAACGAAAGCACCTCCCATCTGGGATTCGCTTATCTCCAAATATTCAACCGAGGATTTTAAAAGTTCCTCGTGCGTGCCCTGCGCAATTATTTTACCCTCGTCAAGTACAAGAATAATATCACAATCCTTTATGGTGCTTACCCTTTGCGCAACCGTTATTGCAGTAGTTTCGGGCAAGAACTCTTTTATTGCCTTACGCACCTTAACGTCAGTTTTATAGTCTAGTGCACTTGAGCTATCATCAAGCACAAGAATCTGCGGTTTCATTAAAAGTGCGCGTGCAATAAGCAACCGTTGCTTTTGACCGCCCGAAATATTTGTTGCCTTTTGCGAAAGCACGCGGTCATAGCCTTCAGGAAAGCTTACGATAAATTCGTGTGCCTGTGCCGCCTTCGCCGCTTCAAATACCTGCTCGTCAGTTGCACTTCTGCCAAAAAGAATGTTTTCCTTTACTGTTTCAGAATAGAGGAAATCCTGTTGCATACTGCTTCCGAACATACTGTAAAGCGTATGACTATCGATTGTTTTTATATTTTTGCCGTTAACGTATATTTCGCCGCTGTCAGCATCGTAAATGCGCATAAGAAGCCTTATTACCGACGATTTACCGCTTCCCGTTGCACCGATAATACCTAAGCTTTCGCCTTTTTTAAGCGAGAAGCTTATATTTTCAACGTTGTTTTTTATGCCGTTATATGAAAAGCTTACGTTTTTAAAATCTATAAAACCGTGTTCCTTTAACGGCGGATATTTTTCTTCACTTTCTACCGTAATTTCCTGCTTCTTTTGTATAACCTCTTCGATACGGTTTGCCGATGCAAGCGCCTTTGTGAACATATTGAATATTCGGGTTATACTCATCATCGCCATAGAAATCATTGTGAAATACTGCATAAACGCAACAACCGTTTCCGGATCGGAGCGATGCTTTGCCACCATATTTGCACTTAAAGCAACGACTGCAGTAAGTCCGATATTCATAAGAAGGTTCATTACAGGGTTTACGGCACTCATTAATCTGCCTACCCTTACCTCATCCCCTACAAGCGTATCGTTTACCCTTTGGTAACGGCGGTGCTCGTATTCAGTTTTGGATAAGGCCTTTATAACGCGTATGCCCTGTGCGGTTTCACGCACAACGCCTATCATTTTATCAACGGATTGCTGTACGCGGCGATATAACGGAATACCCTTTTTGGATATAAAATATACCGCAATAAATATAAGCGGAAGCACGCATATCATAACAAGCGCAAGAAAGCTATCCATAAAAAGCGTTATTGCAACTCCGCCTATAAGAAGAATTGGTGCGCGTACGCCCATACGCTGCATTACGCCAACAAAATGATGCACGTTATACGTATCGCTTGTTATTCGTGATTCAAGGGATGGAATGGTAATACGGTCCCGTTGCCTCGCAGAAAGCATAAGCGTGCGTTCAAAAAGCGTATGACGCATATTCTCGGAAAAGTTACTGGATACACGCGCTGCAATTCTGTTTGCGGTAATATGGCACATGCAAGCAAGCAGGGCGCAAACGATCATAAGTCCACCCCACATAATTACTTGCTTTAAATCGTTTTTAACTACTACGTTCTTTAAAATATGGCTTAAAATGTAGGGTAAGGCAAGTTCCAACATAGTTGCAGTCACCTTTATCGAAAACCCCATCGCCATTCTTTTAAAAAACGGCTTTAAAAAGTTAATTATTGTTTTCATTCTTTTCCCACTTT
>JAZQTV010000093.1:0-2881 GCA_045630945.1 Clostridia bacterium | reverse complement strand
CTTTTTAGTTGTTGTTTTCTTTGTTTCAGCCATTTTCTGTTACAATCCTTTCTTTATACCTCTTGCAGATATTTTTCATCTTCTTTTTGCTTTAAGCGTTCCTCATAAATCCTGCGAGTTCTTTGTGCTGAAAGCTCAAGGATTCTTGCAGTTTCCTCATGAGGATTTGCTATAACAGCGTGTGCCGCCACACTTTTGATACATTTTTCCACAGCAGATTCAACTGCCTGTGTAACAGCTGATACGCTTCCCTGAACGATTACCGTTACAAGTCTGCCGCCTAATTTGCGTTCCCAGGTAACAAACTCAACATCAGCGGTCTTACACATAATATCAAGTGCATCAACTGCGGCTGCTACGCTTTCTACCTCTACAAGTCCTAAAGACTTCATAATAAACCTCTTAAAAACTTAGATTTTGGGAAGGATCTTCTCAACATCGCCGTGAGGACGGGGAATAACGTGTGTTGCTACAACCTCGCCTAAACGTGCTGCTGCTGCGCCGCCTGCTTCTGTTGCTGCCTTAACTGCGCCAACGTCACCGCGTACCATAACGGATACAAGTCCGCTACCGATTTTCTCTGTGCCGATAAGAACAACCTCAGCTGCCTTTACCATAGCATCTGCTGCTTCAATAGCTGCAACAAGACCTCTTGTTTCTACCATTCCTAATGCTTCGTTTGACATAATATATTTCCTCCGTCAATAATTTACTTTTTATCAAAAGCGTTAAGCTTAAGCATTTTTTCAGTACCATCCTCAGGATTGGGGATAATGTGGGTACAAATCACACCTGAAACCTTTGATGCGGCTTCCTTTGCGGCTTCAATAGCCGCTTCAACTGCAGCAACCTGTCCGCGGAACTTAACGCACACGATAAGCGGTACCTTAAGCCCTTCGGGATTGCCCGGCTTATTTTTATCAAAGGGTTCACTTGTTACGTCAGCCGCCTTACAACCTGCATCACAGGCAACAAAGGCTGCCGCAAGACCGTAAACCTCAATAATACCTACTGCTTTCATTTTCTATCCTCTCACTTATTAACAATCGCTATCTTAAGGCCCTGCATAGCAAGATTGGTCTTAAGTGCCTCGTTGATCTCCTCGAGAGGATAACGGTGTGTAATAAGCTTTTCCATGGGAAGACCAATTGCCTTGGCGCGCTTAAGGAAATCGAACGTTGTTGCGTAATCCCTTAAGGTATAAACCCATGAGCCAACGGTTGTAATTTCTTTTGCGCAGATATCAAAGTGGGGGTTGATAGTTGCATCGCCACCGTTAATAAAGAAGCCAAGCTCACAAAGTCCGCCGCCGTTGCGAATGAACTTATAGATGTTTGAGTGGCCTACGGGTGAACCGGTGCACTGGAACGCAAAGTCCGCAAGATAGCCGCCAAATGCTGCTTCAACGCCCTTTGCAAGCTCTTCCTGACCTTTGAAGTTCTTGAAGTTAACCGATTTATCGGCACCCATTTCCTTAGCAAAGGCAAGACGCTTATCGTCGCCATCAACAGCAACGATGTTTTCAATACCCATTGTACGAAGAACTGCGATACAGATCAGACCGATAGGTCCGCAACCCTGTACAACTACGCGTGAGTTAAAGCGAAGAATACCTGTTGTCTTTGCGCGCTCTACTGCGTGAATAAGAACTGCGCAAGGCTCGATAAGAATTCTTGAATCAAGATCAAGATCGCTTACGTTAAATATTGTGGATCCGCCGCGTACGAAAAGGTAATCGGCAAACCAGCCGTTAAGGTGAACGTCATCATCGGGAAGAAGACCGAATACGTCAGCACCGCCAACGTTCTGCTTATTAAGATCGAACATTGTGATATCGGGGTTATCCTTAAATATCATACAGGTTACAACCTTATCACCAATGTTAAGGGGCTTACCTGCACTGTCCTTCTTAACGTTCTTACCCATTGCAACGATCTCACCTGTGCCCTCGTGACCGAGCGCTACGGGAATAAGACCAAAGGGATCGCGTTTGAATTCGTGAGCATCAGTACCGCAAACGCCGCAGCCTTCAACCTTAACAAGAATATCATCATCACCTAAAGCGGGAATGGGATATTCTTTAATGTCAAAATGCTCAAGACCTGTAAGCATTGCAACCCTTGCAGTCTTGGGTATAGCACCCTGAGGCTTTTTAGGAGCCTCGCCGCCCTGCATGGATGAAAGCACCTGTTTTACGATCTCTTCTACATTTACTGAATTTATATCCATTTCAGTTTAATCCTTTCATATATTTTGAATGCACGTATCAAAAAGCTTACCGCCAAGCTCAGCAAGAAGCGTATCCTGCTCCTCACTGCCGCCCGAAACACCTAAACCGCCAATGATTTTGCCTTCCTTATTATATAACGGAATGCCGCCGCCAAATATAACGATTCTGCCGTTATTGGTAAACTGAATTCCGTAAAGGCTTTCACCGGGTTGCGCAAGCTGCTTAAGCGTTGTTGTGGGCATCTTAAGTGCCACAACCGTAAAGGCTTTATTTAATGCAATGTCATAGGATGCAATGTAGGAATCGTTCATACATTGCACCGTAACGGGATTGCCGCCTGAATTTGAAACTGCAACCACCGCATTGACACCCATTTCGCAAGCCTTTACCCGAACGTATCGGGCAAGTGCCATTGCAAGCTCAAGTGACATTTCGTCGGAGCTTTTCATATATGCGTTAACTATCTTTGCGATAGCCTCTGACATATTATTTTTCAAGAAACATCATCCTTACTTGTTTAAGGATTCAAGAACCTTCTTGGTGATCTCAGCAACAAGATCAGTTTCTACGCTGCCGCCCTTACCGCATGAGCAGTTGCCGCCGCAGGAATGGCAGCTTGACTTGCCGTCCTTAGCATTGGGGCAGATGTTA
>JAZQTV010000092.1:0-15276 GCA_045630945.1 Clostridia bacterium | reverse complement strand
CTGATGAACACTACCATTGATGTGTATGATATTTGAATCATTTGTTATCTCCTCGCCAAATTCAAGTTTGTCTAATTAAATTAGACCACAAATTAATTTATTTTGCAAATAAGTGATGCAGCTTCGCTGTGATAGGTGATGCGATGCGTTCCACACACGCGCCGAAGGCGTGCATCACGGGCGAAGCCTGCATCACGCACGCAGTGTGCATCACGTTCCGCAAGGAACGCATCACGCAAAGAAACCTGGTTTGTCAGGTAGACAAATCAGGTTTCTTTGTTGGTGGAGAGAGATGGATTCGAACCATCGAAGTCGAAGACGGCAGATTTACAGTCTGCTCCCTTTGGCCACTCGGGAATCTCTCCGTATTTATGGAGCTGGTGATGGGACTCGAACCCGCGACCTGCTGATTACAAATCAGCTGCTCTACCAATTGAGCTACACCAGCAATTGTGGTGCCTTGGGGCGGAATCGAACCACCGACACGGGGATTTTCAGTCCCCTGCTCTGCCGACTGAGCTACCAAGGCATATATTAGGCTGTTTGCGCTTTTTTGGTGGGCCTTCAGGGACTCGAACCCCGGACCAATCGGTTATGAGCCGACCGCTCTGACCGGCTGAGCTAAAAGCCCAGATATATGGTGACGCCTAGGGGAATCGAACCCCTGTTACCGCCGTGAAAGGGCGATGTCTTAACCGCTTGACCAAGGCGCCATAAAGCAAACAACCTTCTTGATTACTTGCTTATTATACTTAAAAGGTTAATTCTTGTCAACCACTTTTTTTAGTTTTTTTGAAAAAAATTATAAAGGTTACATTCTATGTTTCCGTTATAAAATCTTCGCGCTTTTTCTGCCCTTAAATGCACGCTTTTTTCAAGGTTTTTATAGCCGCTTAAAATAAATTTATTCCACGAAGAAAAATTATTAAGAAGCACACCTATCTCATCACAAAGCTCGCGCATATATTTTTCGTCACCTATGCGTTCACCGTAAGGCGGATTAGTTACCATTATACCGTATTCGCATTTGGGTATACATTCACCTGCACGCTTAACGGAAAATTCTATCACCTTATCAACGCCTGCACGCATAGCGTGGTACTTTGCCATATCAACCATTTCATTTGAAATATCAGATGCATAAATTTTAACATCAATATCCTGCACCGCATTTTTCGCTTGCGCACGCGCATTATCAAAAACGGACTTATTAAAGCCCTTAAAGCTTTCACAGACGAAGCTACGGTTCATACAAGGTGCGATATTAAGCGCACGCATTGCCGCTTCAATGGGAAGTGTACCCGAACCGCAGAACACGTCGCAGAAAGGTACTTGTCCCCTATACCCTGCAATATCGATTAATCCCGATGCAAAAGTTTCCCTTAACGGCGCAACTGCATTCTTTACCCTATAACCTCTTTTATGAAGCCCTGTACCTGCGCAATCTATCGCAACGGTAACCTTGTCCGAATGTATATGAACGTCAATGGGATATTCCTCGCCCTTTTCGCTCAATGTTTCTCTTTTAACCTTGCGCTGAATAGCCTTAACAATGGCTTTTTTTACGATACGCTGTGTATCGGGCACGCTCATAATTTTAGAACGGGCGCATTTTGCACTTACGTTTATCTTTCCGTCCGCTGAAATTATATCAGCCCAATTAATTTTTACGGTATTATCAAAGAGCTGATCAAAGGTAACGGCTTCAAAGGAAGCAATTTCCCAATACACCCTATCACCTGCGCGCACGTTTACAAGCACCTGTGCAAGCGTGCTTTGATCGCCTGTGAAGTACACCTTGCCTTCGGTTACGCCTTCGCATTTTATATTCATACGTTCAAGCTGATATTTTACCGGTTTTTCCATTGAAAACGGTGTTGTTACGAAAAATTTCATTCGTCAAGACCGCCATTATGTATCATTTCGTAGTATTCGTCACCGTCGAACTCTCTTTTTCTGTCGGTTTCACCGCCCAAGGATTCGATAGCATCACATATTTCAACGTAATCGATATAGCTGATGCCCTCTGCCTGCTCGGCTATTTTAAGTATGGGCAGACATTTATCGTCACCGTAGAACGCCATCATACCTGCGATAATACCGCGGTTTTCGGTTTCATTCATAAGCGCAATAAGCTTATCTGCAAGCCCTGCCACCTTAGGCTCACTATACACAAGCACGTATATAAGCTTTTCACGTGTATCCAGATCGTATTCCTCATCATAGATACGCAAAAGCTCATTTTGCGCTTCAACGCCTGCATATTTAAGTGATTCTGCAGCAGCTTCAGCTAATAATTCACTTTCAGACATACAAAGAATATTGATATTCTCCTGAATGGGAAGAAGCGAACCCATATCTGCAAGAACGTTCATAAGCATTACACGTTCATTATCGTTTCTGTCTTCCACAAAAAGCTGATATACGCCCTTTTCGCAAGCAGAATCTTCAGTAATTTTATCAAGCAAAATATCGGGTACGTTAATTTCTTCATCAAGATACGCACTAAGCATCTGAACAAGCTCATCAGCATCCATATCTTCAAAATACGCGATTGCCTTTTCAGCCCATTTCTGATATGCTTCAGGAATCATTTCTTCAATTTCTTCTGCTTTTTTGCCTTTTTTAAGAAGCGCATCCGCCCATGAATCCATATATTCATTAAACTGTGCATCAAAATCAATTAACTGTTTCATTTAATCCTCTTTCAAAAAAATTGTTTATTACGCTTTCCATCTCGGGTGTGAACTCAATAATATCAGAGCCGGTATTAAGAAATACCTTGGGGGATACCTTACTTACCTTTGCCGCAGCACGCGCACGCACAACAAGATTTACCTTGGGTTCAATTGCCGCACGCCTTAATTCGAGACGGGTAAAAAGATCGTTTTCGTCAAGTTTTTCAAGCATTTGTGTTGCAGTTGAAATATCGGTAAAGCGGAAATAATCTATGGCTTCCGTTATCATTCTGTTATCGGTATAACCGCCTTCATCCTTGCGCTTTAAAATATTCTGCTCACATTCGCCCTCGTATTTAAGCATATACGAATGGCTTCGCGTGCCTATTTCATTTATATAATAGCTTGCAGGACCTATTCCCCCGTCACCTTGCAAAACGGCAGACGTTATTTCTGCCGCACGCCTGTTTTCGCCTATACGTTCGCAGGCAACTGCAAAGCCGAATGCAATATCCCTTTCACCGCTTTCCTTATTATATAGCTCACGGTAAACGGTATATGCAACGTCATCATCATTAAGATCGCTTAAATTATACGCAAGCGCCATAAGCTCGGAAACGGTATAGTCCTCGATAAACCTGAAGCGTTCAGCATTGCGTTTGATATACGTTGTATCTCCTGCCTCCGCGCCCATCATAATTGCAACGCCTAAAAGGGAAACTGTTACGTTACCTGTATCAAGTTCCTGATCAATACGCTTTATTGCTTTTTCAACATTATGCTCTTTTATTGCCTCGGAAACGTCACGCATACACAAAAGCGTTTCATAGTTTAAAAACGGTGCATCGGTTATACTGTTGGGCATAGTCATTGCTACCGTATCGGTATCGAAATCGGACACATCAATCTCGTACTTCTGCTTAAGTTCATTAAGAAAGTTCTGCGCATCCTTTGACGTTGGACCCTCGGGATTAACCTTAAGACAGCGTTCAAGCATCTGCGCACAGCCTTCAATGCACCCTGCACCACCAAATGCTTCAGCACACAGAAAGTAGAGCGAATCCTTCTTTTCAAGCGTGGGATACTCACCTAAAAGCGCATACGCGAACGTAAGTGCCTTTACATAATCAGAATTCTGATTAAGTGCGTATACCGTATCAATAACGTTATTAGTATCTTCTGCATCCATCATATACGCACGAAAGAAACATTCCACCGCCGCAGGATAATTACCGTCGTACAAATTTTTGCTTCCACGCTTTTTTAAGCCTGTGGTTATTGTTGCCATATTACAGTCCTTTTGCTAATTCTTTAAGCTGTTCGGATTTAAATACATACTTTTTATTACAGAAACGACAGCATATTTCTGTATCTTCTTCCTCATACGCAAGGGAAAGTAATTCTGTTTTACCTAACGATATAAGCGCCTGCTCAAAGCGTTCGCGTGAGCAATCACAATTATATTTAAGCGAAATAGTTTCAAGCGGCTTTACACCCACGTCCCAAAAGCCGTCAAAAGCCAATTCTTCAAGGGACAAATGGTAATTAAGACGCTTTAATATATCGTTCATTCCGTTTATTTTATTTTCTATCTGGTCAAGCGCTTCCTTACTGCATCCCGGAAGTGGAAGAACCATTATACCACCTGCAGTAAACTTACCCTCATATTCACCTGCATCAAGCGCAACTGCCGCAGGCTGCTGCTCACTTGTAACAAGATATGCGGCAAAATCGCGGGTTATATCTCCCGAAACTAAATTTGACATACCAACGTACGGTTCCTTGCCTAAAGGATTGTCACGAATTACCGTAAGCTGACCTGCTTTGCCCACAAGCTCGGGAATTTTTATTTCGGTTGAGGGCGTTATTGCATCAGGCTTATCTGCGCAGGCTTTAACGTTACCAAGATTATCGCTTGTAACCAAAAGCTTGCCTGCCGCACCGCCGCCGTTTACCATTAAGGTGAGCTTTTCACTTTCGCTTTTGTTTCTTTGCGAAAGCATAGCAGATGCACTTATCAGCCTTGCAATTGCATACGAAACACCCGTAGAAAGTCCCAAAAGTTCCTTTGCCTTTAAGCCCGTTTCGGATGCATTAACTATAAACATTTGCGCCTGTGAATCACATACAAGCGCACGAAGTATCTGATCTTCCATTTTATTACCTTTCCTTACGTTTTGCACAAAAAGTTATGCGCAGAGTGTCTTCCTTTACGGGAGAATCCGTATAATTATCCGTTACGGATATTATATCGAAGCCGCACTCCTTAAGCCATTCTTCTATTTCCTCTTGCTTATGCGCCCGCTGAAGATGATTTTCATCAAACCTAAAATAATTTTCATCCTCTTCACGCACGAAGAATGCTATATCCATACTTATAACGTCGCCTTCAAAGCTATTGCGCCATATGTACGTTACCTCGTCAGTATCCTCCGAATAAAGCTGACCGTCCATTGCCTTTAATTTATATGCAGTGCTTATATCAAATATAAACATTCCGCCTGCTTTAAGAGACTTATAAACGTTTAAAAACGCCTGCTTTACTTTTTCAGGCGTTATTAAATAGTTTATTCCGTCACAGGCAGAAACCACCATATCAACGGGCTTATTAAGTGAAAACTCACACATATCACCGCTTATGAGCCCTGCCCCTAAGCCGTTTTTTGCAAGCTTCACCCTTGCCGCATCAAGCATATCCCCGGAAATATCAAGTGCTTTAACCTCATACCTTGATGCCATATGCACGGTAAGACTCCCCGTACCGCAACCAAGTTCAAGCACGCTTTGTGCACCGTTAGAATTTTTATGAACGTATTCTGCCCATTTTTCGTACGGTATATCGTACATAAGGGCATCATACACAAGTGCTATATCACCGTATTGCATTATCAATTCCTTTATTCCTTGGGCGCCATACCCTTACGGCGCTTTTCAGGAGCATTAACATATTTATCAAAGAGAAAATCCGATAATATCATATTGCCAAGGCATACTACCGATATACCCAAGCCAAGCGCAACTGCCAATAATACCTGACCGAACACCACGCTTAAGACCATAAGACCGCCATAGCAAACGGTTGCAAGAAGCGTGCGTGGAAACTGCACGATAAGATAGATAAACGAGTTCTTTATTATCTGCTTCACCTTAAGATCATACGTTACAAGCTGGGGGTACTGATATATGGTTGACATATAATACAAAACAAGAACAACGATGATGGTAAGCGAAATAAATTTAAATAACGTCGGACTTTTATCCATATTCATATCGCAAAGAACAAGCCACCAGAACCCTGCGTAGAACAATGCTGAATTAAAGAAGTTAAGCGCTATGGAACGCTTCCAGCTACGTTTAAATTCTTTCCAGAAATGCTCCCCCGCCGTAGCGCGTTCATTCCAAATCCAGTTTCTTAAGCAGTAGTACAAGCCTGCCTGCGCGGGACCCATAAGCATATAAAGCGGAATGTTTACAACAAAGAACAGCATCCACAAATTAGGATCGTTAACGTATCCCATTGCAGTTGCAGGATCCTCTGCGTACGTAAGCATAAACCAGAAATACATTACCCACAACATAAGCGGAATGGCGAACAGCACGAACAGCAGGTTCACCACAACAAGGCCGCCAAAGCGCAATTTTAAAACGTCTACAAACTGCTCAAATCTTGTTTTAGGCAGGTCTTTACTTGAAAAATCCTCTTTATTGGGATTTCCAACAAAGATTTTATTATACCATTTTCCCATGTTTTACCTCAAAAAAATATCAATCGTCTCCGTCAAGGTCATCCTTTGCGGCAGGCGCAGTGTTGTTCTTTATTGCATCCCTTAAAAGATTTTCAACCTCTTCCATAATTTCGGGATGTGCAAGAAGGAATTCTTTTGCGTTATCTCTTCCCTGACCGATACGTTCACCCTGATAAGAGAACCATGAGCCGCTTTTGGTAATAATGCCCGATTCAATGGCAAAATCCATAAGCGAGCTTTCTCTTGAAATACCCTTACCGAAAAGCATATCAACCTCAGCCGTCTTAAAGGGAGGCGCAACCTTATTCTTTACAACCTTGATCTTACACTTGTTACCTACAAGCTCGCTTCCGTTCTTAATAGGCTCACCCTTACGGATATCAATACGTACAGAAGCAAAGAATTTAAGTGCCTTACCGCCCGTAGTGGTTTCGGGGTTGCCGTAAAGTACACCGATTTTATCACGGAGCTGGTTAATGAAAATTACTGCGGTATTTGATTTACCTACTACTGCGGTAATCTTTCTTAAGGCACGGCTCATAAGCCTTGCCTGCATACCTACGGTTGCACTTTCCATATCGCCTTCAATTTCTGCCTTAGGTGTAAGTGCGGCAACTGAGTCGATTACAATAAGATCTACTGCGTTTGAGCGTGCAAGCGCTTCGCAGATATCAAGTGCCTGTTCACCTGTATCAGGCTGTGAAACATAAAGATTATCAATATCAACGCCCAATGCTTTTGCATAGTTAGGATCAAGTGCGTGCTCGGCATCAATAAACGCAGCAATACCGCCGCTCTTTTGTGCCTGTGCAATAATATGAAGAGTAAGTGTTGTTTTACCTGATGATTCAGGACCGTAAATTTCGGTAATTCTTCCCTTGGGTATTCCGCCTGCACCAAGCGCAGAATCTATCTGAATAAATCCCGTGGGTATAACCTGCACGTTTATTTTATCGCCTGCATCACCAAGGCGCATAATCGAACCCTTGCCAAACTGCTTTTCAATGCCCTGAAGCGCAGTTTTAAGTGCCTTTTGTTTTTCTTCCATAACGTCTGTCATTTCGATTTTTTCACTCATATCAATTTCCTCCTACCGTCTTATAAAGCAATTCTATCGCATAATTTTTAGCTTGTTCAATTACCTGCTCACGAGTGCCCGAAAAATTACATTTTTCCACCGTAAGCTTGTCCTTATATATCGCACCAACGTACACAAGGCCTACCGGTTTTTCCTTTGTGCCGCCGCCCGGACCTGCTATACCCGTAGTACATACCGCCACCTGCGCACCCGTTATTTTTACTGCGCCAAGAAGCATCTCGGAAGCACATTCTTTACTTACCGCGCCGTATTTTTCAAGTGTTTCAGCTTTAACACCGAGCACGTTTTCCTTTACAGAATTATGATACGTGCATAAGCCGCCCATAAAAATTGAGGATACACCTGAAAAACTTACAAACTCGGCAGATATATTTCCGCCTGTGCAAGATTCTGCAGTTGCAACGGTTATATTGTTTTTTATTAAGTATTCTATAAGTTTTTTCATATATCCTTGGTTATCTTATCCATTATCGCTTTGTTAGAGGTGAAATAATTCACACCCGAAATAACCGTAAGTGCCAATGCGCCAAACAGTAATACTACTGCCGTCCAATGCACGATGTGCTGAACGAACGTTCCTTCAAGATATGATGCTTCGTCAATGAACATCGCAACGATAGCAACATCCTGTATAACGGTCTTAAGCTTTCCAAGCTTATCTGCCGCAATAACCACGCCTTCGTTTGCCGCAAGCGCACGCAACGAGGTTATGATGGTTTCACGTGCAATGATAACCACCGTGGTAACAACTGCAAACACACCGTACCATCCGCCCGGCTCAGCATATATCTGTGCCGAAAGAATTGTGATTGCCGCAATATTTATAAGTTTATCTGCCAAAGGATCGACAAACTTGCCAAAGACTGTTACAAGATTGTTTTTTCTTGCAATCTTTCCGTCAAGCATATCTGTGAATGCCGCAATAACAAACACAGCCGCCGCAGTTATGTAAAGTTCAAGATAGAACAACACAACCATAACCGGCATAAGAATGATTCGTAAAACCGTAAGCTTATTTGGTAAATTCATAATACCCTCCCAAAGAAATCGTAACCGAATACTTCATCTATATATACCGACCTAAATTCGCCGATATTTATATTCTCACCTGTAAAATATACTCTTCCGTCAACCTCGGGCGCAAGGAACCACGTTCTGCCGAAGAACATATTCTGTTCCTCATCAAAGCCCTCCACAAGAGTTTTGTATACTTTGCCCTCACGGCGTTTATTAAAGCCGTGTGCTATCTCGCCCTGCACAAGCATTACGCTGTCAGCACGCTTTTCCGCAGTGCTTTTTCTGCACTTGTGTGGCAATTTTACCGCTTCGGTGCCCTCTTCCTCAGAAAACGCAAACACACCGAGATTATCAAAGGGATATTTTTTTATAAAATCTATCATTCCTTTAAAATCCCTGTCCGTTTCACCGGGGAAACCGCACATAAGTGTTGTTCTTAATGACCAATCGTTTTCTGACGCGCGGATATTTTCTATTACGGAAATCATTCCAGCCTTAGTATAATGCCTGTTCATTAAGGAAAGCATTTTATCCTCGGTGTGCTGAATGGGCATATCCACGTATTTACAAATATTATCGTACTTTTCCATTACGGCAATAACGTTTTTATCAAGGGTGGACGGATATGCGTACATTATACGCACCCAATCAAAGCCCATTTTTGCAATATTTTCAAGAAGCATTGCAAACTGATTTTCGCCCCTGTCCATACCGTAACGGGTTGTATCCTGTGCAGTAAGAATTATTTCCTTTATCCCCTGTGCCTTAAGATACGCCGCTTCACTTAAAAGGCTTTCCATACTGCGTGATACGTAAGGCCCGCGTATTGAAGGTATTGCACAGTACGCACATTTATTATCACAGCCCTCTGCAATTTTAAGATATGCGTAATATTTAGTAGAAACCACTCTTTTAACAGTCTTATCAAGATACTTGGGGTCACCAGTAACATCAAGGGGATGCTTGTTTTTAAGTGCATCTTCGACTATTTTACAGATATCTTCATACCTATACGTACCAATCGTGCCGTCAACCTCGGGCATTTCACTTATTGCCTCGGGATAGCGCTGTGAAAGACAACCCGAAACAAGAAGTGCCTTAAGCCTTTTAGCCTTATACTCTGCCATTTCAAGAATAGCATCAATGGCTTCCACCTTGGCATCCTCAATAAAACCGCAGGTGTTTACAATTATAACGTCTGCATCGGCTTCATTTTCGGTAAGCTGATATCCGCCGTTTTTAAGATACCCTGCCATAACCTCGGAATCCACAAGATTTTTATTGCAGCCCAAGGAAATAATTGCAACATTTATCATTTAGTATTAGTCCAATCTTTCGTCATACATTGCCCAGAACTGTTCCCTTGACATAAGCACTGCCCTCGGCTTTGCACCCTGCGATGCTTCAACGATTCCTTTCATTTCCATGGTATCGATAAGCCTTCCTGCACGTGCATAACCAACCTTAAACCTGCGCTGAAGTGCAGAAATTGAAATGTTACCACATTCGATAGCATATTCAACTGCCGCGGGGAAAAGATCGTCCTCACCGTCAGAATCATCAACATCGTTAGGATTATCTCCGCTTCCGCCGTGAGTAGGCTTAAGCTCACGCATAACAAGCTGTTCTTCGCCAATGTACTGTGCCTGCGCGTTCTTTGCCTTAATAAATTCTACTACCTTTTCAATTTCCTGCTCACCTACGAAAGCCCCCTGTACACGTGTTGCCTTGTTTTCACCGTTAAGGTGCAAGAGCATATCACCCTTACCAACAAGCTTTTCGGCACCTACTGCATCAAGAATGGTTTTTGAATCCACACCCGAAGCAACCGCAAAAGCGATTCTTGAAGGAATGTTTGCTTTAATAACACCTGTAATAACGTTAACCGAGGGACGTTGTGTTGCAAGAATAAGATATATACCTGCGGCACGTGCAAGCTGTGCGATTCGCATAACGCTATCTTCCACCTCGCCGCGTGCAACAAGCATAAGGTCATTAAGCTCATCAACTATAACGACGATACGGGGCATTCTTTCTTCGCCTGCCGCTTCAACAACCTCGTTATACCTGAATATATCCTTTACCTTGCGCTTTGCAAAGGTTTCGTATCTCTTTTCCATTTCGCGTACAACGAACTGAAGTGCACCCGCCGCTTTTTTGGGATCGGTAACAACAGGCGTCATAAGATGTGGTATTCCGTTATACACGTTAAGTTCAACCATTTTGGGATCGATAAGAATAAGCTTAACATCCTTGGGTGACGATTTATACAGAAGGCTTGTAATTATTGAGTTTATACATACACTCTTACCTGCACCCGTCTGACCCGCAATAAGCAAGTGAGGCATTTTTGCAAGGTCTGCCACGATAATACTGCCTGTAATATCCTTACCCAAGCCAACTGCAACAGGCGATTTATGCGCGGTGAAGTTTTCACCCTCAAGCACCTCACGCAGAGTTACCATTGAAACTGATTCATTAGGAATCTCAATACCGATAGCTGATTTACCGGGAATAGGCGCTTCGATACGCACGTTTGTTGCCGCCATTGAAAGCGCTATATCATCCGCAAGGTTAAGTATTTTATTAACCCTTGTGCCTCTTTCAATCGTAAGCTCGTATCTTGTAATTGCAGGGCCGATGGTTATATTTTCTACCCACGCTTTAATGCCGAAGCTTTCAAGAGTGGATTCCATCATATTTATTTTTTCAGAATGGTCGGTAGCTGAACGCTTGCTTTGAACAGGCGGATTAAGAAGTGTTGTAGGTGGAACTGCATACTCAGTGCTAACCTTGACCTCAGGCTTCTTAACGTCAACATTCTCTTCAGCAAAATCGTCAAGAGGATCTTCCTCTATCTCCTCACCGTCATTCTCATAATCCTTTATTACGGGCATTCTGCGCTTAATGGTAAGCGAGGGCTCCTTTACCTCTGTAACCTCAAAGCCGTTATTTTCAATAGGCTCACCAAAATCGTCGGTTTCTTCTTCCTGTGTTTCCTGCTCCTCATCCTCATCGGTGATATCGTAATCGTAGTTCTTTTTTTTCTTTTCCTTACGGCGAAGTGCGGCGGCACTAAAGCTTTGGCGCATTTTTTCGCCCGTATCCTTAACCTTTACCGAAACCTTTTCGCCTGCGTCCTTCAAGGAAAGATTAAAAAGTACGATAAACGAAATTATAATAAAGGCAAGGAACACAAAAAACGCACCGATATCACTTACAAGCATCGTTATGGGATACACGTAAAGTGCGGCAAAAGCACCCATACCAAGATGCACCTTACCTTGAGCGTATGCTTCGCTTACCGCTTGGTTGAAGGTATCTACGCTTTCGTTTGTTCCAACTGGTTCAAACCACGAAAAGCACATATGTACAAGCCCCACAAACGAAAGTGATAAAATAACCGTCATCGTTATTTTAAGTGCGTTAAGCTTTGGCTTTTTTACCATTATCAGCATAACGCCTATGCCCATAAGCAGCACGGGTATAATATACGCACCTATACCGAACGTTCCGCGCATAAAGCCATCGGCGATATACGTCTTAAGCGCACTTGAATTTTTAAGTAAAAGCGATATAAGAAGGAGTATACCAACTAAAATGACAATAACGCCCGTTACCTCATTTCCCCTTGTTATTTCCTTCTGCTCTTGTTTTTTTACCTGTTTTTTCTTCTTTTTAGGCATTTACGTTCTCCGTTCAGTAGCTTATTTATAAAAAATTTGTCGACTAAAAATCCGTTAATATATATTATAGCATATTTTAGTAATAAAATAATGCGTTATTTTAAGTTTTTAATTGCATTGTACAACGCACCGTTTTCTTCTACCTTCCCCACTGCGCAAGCGCTTATCTTTTTAAGGTCGAACATAGAATTTATATTACGCACAATATCCTCATACGTCACCGAATTTATTGCATTTATAACCTCATCAACAGTAAGCACTCTTCCGTTTAAAAGAAGCGCTTTTCCGTTACGGCTCATACGTGCAACACCGCTTTCAAGGCCAAGTACAAAGCCCCCCTTAAGTTGTTCCTTTGCCTCGTGGAATTCCTTTTCCGTAATCCCATTCTTTAACAGCTTGTCCGCTTCATCAACAATCAGCGAAAGCACGTCGCAGGACTGCATAGGATTCATTCCTGCATAAACGGTAAGCATACCTGTGTTTACGCTTGTTGAAAGATAGGAATAAATTGCATACGTCATACCGTTCTGCTCTCTTACACGCTGAAACAAACGGCTTGACATTCCGCCTCCGAAAACGTTTGCTACCATACTTTGTGCAAAGTAATCGTCACTTGTCTGTGATGCACCGGGAAGGGCAAGGCACAGATTTACCTGCTCAATATCCTTGTTAATGAAAATAATATCACCCTTGGGTGCCTTTAACGCTTCAGCCTTCGCAGGTGCCTTACCGCCCTTAAGCCTTGCGCCAAGCTTTTCTTCAAGCATCTGAAGCACCGCTGTTTTATCAAAGCTTCCCGCAACCGAAACAACGATATTTTCAGGCACATAGGTATCATTCATATATGTGCGCATATCTGCACTTGTTATGCTACGTACGGTTTCTTGGGTGCCAAGAATAGTTTTGCCTAAAGTATGCTCACCAAAATATGCTTTGGCAAGCTGCTCGTGGCAAAGGTCGTCAGGAGTATCCTCAACCATAGAAATTTCTTCACACACAACGCCTTGCTCACGCTTGATATCATCCTTATTGAGTTTGGAATCAAGAAGCATATCGCAAAGAAGATCAACCGCTACGCCGTAATGTTCATTAAGAATATTAACGTAATAGCAGGTGCATTCCTTAGCGGTAAAAGCGTTAAGCTGACCGCCAAGTGCATCGATACAGTTTGCTATTTCCATAGCGGTACGCTTTTTTGTACCTTTGAAAAGCATATGCTCAATAAAATGCGATATACCGTTATTTTTATCGGTTTCCGCATAGCAGCCTGCACCAACCCATATACCTACGGAAACAGACCTTAAGTGTGGCAGACTTTCCATAGCAACGCGGACACCGTTTGATAATGTATAAATTTCCATACAAAAAAATTCTCCCAATGGTTATATTATATTTATATTATATATTATTGGCAGAATATTTGCAATTATTATTTTAACTGCGCACCAACCGTTTTTACGGTATATCCTTGCGATTTTACATACAGAATTATCTCATCAAGTGCCTCAAGAGTTGCCTTTGTGGGATGCATAAGCACAAGTGCACCCGGCTTAAGATTTCTTTTAACTCTGTTTATTATTTTTTCACAATCCTGATCGCGCCAGTCTATTGTATCAGCCGTCCACATAACCGTTTCATACCCTGAATTTTTCGCAGTAAGCACCACGTTTTTATTAACGTCACCCGACGGCGGCGCAAACAAATTACAGTTGTATCCCGTAACCTCTTTTATCAAGGTATGCGTGCGCATAATTTCTTCCTCTGCCTGTTTTTCATTAAGCTTTGTATGCATTTTATGATTATAGCCGTGATTGCCCAATTCGTGACCTGCATCGTATATTTTTTTAAGCGTATCCTTGTTCTTTTCCGCCCAACAGCCACCGATAAAAAAGGTTGCCTTGATATTTTCCTTTTCAAAAAGCTTTAAATATTCAAGCACGTATTCGGTGCCCTGATACACGTTTATCATAAATGAAACGTTTTTTTCTTCGGTTTCAATACGATAAATCGGCTCATCAATATCGCTGAAAGCACCCACCGCCACACTTTCCCTAAAGGAATACCCTGCAAGCAGTGAAAGTACCACAACGATTATTACGTTTGTTACAAGTGCTTCTTTGATTTTTTCCTTCATACATATCCCCTACCTTTTAAAGTAGTACATTATATGCAAAAAAACCGCCTGTAATACAGACGGTTAAAAAATATTCTTTTTGTGATATTTAACGTTTTATTGGGGAAGCTGCCAATTTACAGGTCTTCTTCCGTTTTTAACTAAAAATTCATTTGCTTTAGAAAAATGTTTACACCCAAAGAAGCCGTTATATGCAGAAAGCGGACTTGGATGTGCAGAGCTAAGCACAAGATGCTTTTTGTTTGTTATAAGTGTCTGTTTTGCCTTTGCATTTGCGCCCCATAACAAGAAAACACAGGGATCGGCACTTTCGTTTACAATGGATATTATCCTGTCAGTGAACTGTTCCCACCCTTTGCCCTTGTGGCTGTTCGCCATACCTGCACGCACGGTAAGCACCGCATTAAGAAGCAGTACTCCATCTTCTGCCCAGGTAGTAAGCTGACCGTGATATTCAGGCTGTGTAATGCCTAAATCCGATTTCATTTCCTTATAAATATTTTTAAGCGATGGTGGCGGTTCAACACCCCGCTTTACCGAAAAGCAAAGTCCGTGTGCCTGATTCGGTCCGTGATACGGATCCTGCCCGATTATAACCACCCTTACGTCGTTTAACGGTGTATATTTGAGCGCATTGAAAATATCGTGCATATTAGGATAAACCGTGGTCGAAAAATATTCTTTTTTAAGGAATTCTCTTAAGTTAAGATAATATTCCTTTTCAAATTCACCCTTTAAGTATTCATCCCAATCGTTACCTATGTTTACCATATAAGCTCCTTAATACCAACAAGCTATAATTTGATTGCACCGCAACAACATTACGGATAAAAAAAGCAAGTCTTTCGACTTGCTTTTGGCAGGGGAGACGCGATTCGAACACGCAACCTACGGTTTTGGAGACCGCTACTCTACC
>JAZQTV010000091.1:0-1698 GCA_045630945.1 Clostridia bacterium | reverse complement strand
AAAGTTGAAGCTACAAAGTTTACCGAGGTAGGTTACGTTGGCCGTGATGTTGATTCTATGATACGTGACCTTGCAGAAGCATCTATCAGGTTAATTAAGGAAGAAAAAACTGCACAGCTTCACGATAAACTCGAAAATCTTACAACAAATAAACTTATAGATATTCTTCTGCCTATGCGCAAGAAAAAAGAAGAAGAAGCCGATGATGTAGCAGCAAGACGCGATGCTATAAAAAACGACCTTGACAGCGGTAAAATCGAAGAATTGACCGTTGAAATTGAAGTTGAAGACAAACCTCAGGGTATGAACGTTGAAATGCCCGGTCAGCCTGAAATAGTTATCGGCGACCTTTTTGGCAATATGATGCCCAAGAAGACAAAGAAACGTAAAATGCCCATAAAAGAGGCTCGTAAAGTGTTATCCCAGCAAGAACTTAACAAACTTCTTGATATGGATGCAGTTACGCAGGAAGCACTTGAAAGGGCAGAGCAAAGCGGTATTATCTTCATTGATGAAATTGATAAAATTGCTTCAGGCTCATCTTCAGGCAGAGGTCCTGACGTAAGTCGTGAAGGCGTACAGAGAGATATTCTTCCGTTAGTTGAAGGTTGCACCGTTAATACAAAATACGGTCCAATCAAAACTGATTATATTCTCTTTATTGCGGCAGGTGCTTTCCATTTATCAAAAATCACTGATTTAATACCTGAGTTACAAGGTAGATTCCCCTTACACGTGCAGTTAAGCGCTTTAGGTGAAAAGGAATTAAAAGATATTTTAGTACGTACCGATAACGCTCTTATTAATCAGTATAAAGCGCTTCTGAGTGTTGATAACGTAAATCTTGTATTTACCGACGAAGCTGTTGATATGATTGCTCATTACGCATACGTTGAAAACGAAGTAAAGGAAAATATAGGCGCCCGTCGTCTTACTGCGGTTATGGAAAAACTTCTTGATGAAGTATCCTTTACTGCAACTGATGAAATTCCCATGCACGACGTTATTGTTGATAAGGAATATATTGAAAAACATCTTGGCGAAAACGCATCGGATAAAGACTTACGCAAATATATCATATAAAGTTATGCCGACTGAAAAGTCGGCTTTTTTTGTATATTTTGATATAAAACGTTCAAAATAATTGCAGATTAATTGCATAAAAAAGGAGATTAAAAATGCAAGCAATTATTTTAGCCGGTGGAAAAGGTACACGTTTACGCCCACTTACTCAAGACCTGCCAAAGCCAATGATTTCGGTATTGAACAAACCTTTAATGGAGTACACAATCGAACTTCTAAAAAAGCATAATATTACAAACATCGGTGTAACACTTATGTTTTTACCTCAGTATATACAAAATTATTTTAAAAATGGGGAAGAGTTAGGTGTTAATATTTCCTATTTTAAAGAGGAAACTCCGTCAGGAACAGCAGGTTCGGTAAAATTAGCAGAAAATCAACTTGACGATACGTTTGTCGTTATAAGCGGTGATGCGCTTACAAATATTAATATCGAAAAAATTCTAAAATATCATAAAAATATAAATGCAGACGTTACGTTAGTTTTGTCAAGACAAACAGAGCCTTTGGAATACGGTGTAGTTTTAACCGATTCATCCGGTAAAATTACTTCTTTTTCAGAAAAACCAACATGGGAAAACGTTGTTTCGGATACAGTTAATACCGGAATTTATA
>JAZQTV010000090.1:0-5037 GCA_045630945.1 Clostridia bacterium | reverse complement strand
TCTTGCCAAGCAAACGTTTCATACCGCTCCCGGCACATTTTTCAAGGGCATCACCCATAAAATTCATACCCACGATAAACACGCCAACGCCTGCAAGAAGCCAAATAAGACTGCCTATCAATTCTGTAAACATTATTTTCTCCTTTTTCTCACACTAATGTTACTGACAGATACACAATGATTGTCAAATATTATAATAGCACACTTTTACTTATCTAACAACAAAATTCGCATTATAAATTGTAAACTTTATTCGTCCTTTTTCTTTTTTGCAATTGCTACTGCCGCCGCACCTGCGCCAACAACTGCGACAGATGCACCAACGGCAATATATGTGCCCATATTGTTTTTGCTATCCTCTTGTGTTGCCTGCGGTGTTACTTCGGGTGTGGCGGTTGCTTTAGGTGCAAGTATTTCGGTTATTTCCTTTGCAAGAAGCTCTGCCGCCTTTTTGTGACCTTCTACCGTAGGATGCAGGTTATCGCTTCCGCCTGAAACGCCCCACAAATACGAATCAATAAGAAACATCTTATCATCTTTTGCTACGTTATACACGTTTTTGACTTCTTCGTTCTTTCTGCCGTTAAAGGGAGTCATTATAAATATATTTGTTTCGGGGTAGCTTTTTCTTAAGTTTGTTAAGAATGTTATATAGCTGCCTAAAAATTCGCCTGCCTGCGCATTTGAATCATTTGTGCCAAGGTTTATAACGATATGGTCGGGTACAAACAAGCTTGTGTCCCACGCTTCGCTTGTGGGCTGCGCAGGCTGATATTCCTTACGCATATAGTATCTGTTTACCATACCCTGCTTATCGGGATTGCCGTAATTGGGTGTAATGGTGATTCCGCCAAAGGCAACGATGTTTCTGTCAAAGCCAAGCATTTCGCCCACAAGATGACCGTATGAATTGATTGATGCATTCTTTACAGGATCAACCGTGTAGCCTTCAAGAATAGAATCGCCTATAAATTCGATTGTAGGTCTTTCGATGGGTGCAAGAAGGTCACCGTCGGTTTCAAAGCCTGCAAATATGGGAAACGCCTGCTGTGCACGGGCAAATATCTTTACGGTATGCTCACCGTTTTCAAGATTCTTTGCAAGGCTCTTTGTTGAATCAAGCTGCATTTCAACGTATTCGCCACCGTCAACACTAACGTAAAGCTTGCCGCTTGAGCCCTTTGTTACCTTTAAATAAGTACCGCTGAAACGTATTTCAGCCATACATTCAAACGAGCCTTCCATATATCCCTTTTGGTTTTCTATCCATCTGCCAACGTATTTTATTCTTGAATCGGTAGCAGAAATCGTGCCTTCTGCCCTTACAGCCATTGGCGAGATAAGTAATGCAACTATGATTATCATTATTAAAAACTTCATAATTTACTCTCCTTTAAAAAAAGGCATCCCAAGGATGCCTTAAAATTATAATTTAAGATAGCCGAACGCAGTCAAAAGCGAGGATATAAGAATAAGTACAATGCAAATTGGCGCAACATACTTAATAACAACGTTAAATAATCCTTTACGCTTAAATTTACAACCGCTTGATTCAATTTCATCACTGACAACCTTAGGCTTGAGTACGTAACCTACAAATATGCAGGTAAGAAGTGCAACGATAGGCATAATAATACTGTTTGCAGAGAAATCAAAGAAATCGAACAGATTATATCCTAATATCTTGAACTCGCTCCACGGACCGTAGCTTAACGAGGAAGCCACACCTAACACTATCGAGAACAAAAGCACCGCAATACAGGATATGCTTCTTTTCCAGCCAAACTTATCGCGTAATATGGAGACAACCGTTTCCATAAGCGAAATTGACGAGGTAAGTGCCGCAAAGAACACAAGAATGAAGAACAGCGCACCAATTATTGCACCGCCGGGCATTGACGAAAATACCTCGGGCAACGTGGCAAACATAAGACCTGCACCTTGTACTGCACCTTCCTTTGCGCCCGTAAGATAGGGATACGCCGCAGGCACGATCATAAGACCTGCTAAAAACGCAATGCCTGTATCAAATATTTCTATATGACTTACAGAGGATTCAATATTAACGTCCTTTTTCATATACGAGCCGTAGGTTATCATAATTCCCATTGCAAGTGACATTGAATAGAACAGCTGTCCCATTGCCGCAAGCACGGTTTTAACCGAGAATTTTGAAATATCAGGTGTGATATAATAAAGTACGCCTTCCATTGCATTGGGCATAAACATTGAATACACCGCAATAAACAGGGTAAGTATTACAAGCACAGGCATCATTATTTTTGAAACCTTTTCAACACCCTTTTCAACGCCCAATAAAACTATAAGCGCAGTTAAACCAAGGAATATTGCAAAGAATATTAACGGTTCACCCGATTTAGCAATGAACGTGGAAAAATACGTGGGGTTTGCCGCCTCACTCATTCCGCCTGATACGAATACCGAAAAATACTTGGTTACCCAACCACCTACAACGCAATAGTACGGTAAAATTATCGCAGGTACGATTGCGGCTATCCAGCCAACAAACGAAAACTTTTTATTAAGCGACCCAAACGCCGCAATAGCACTTTTACCCGTCTTTCTGCCAATAGATATCTCGGCACACATAAGCGCAAAGCCAAAGCTTACTGCAAGCAAGATGTACACAAGAAGGAATATTCCCCCACCGTACTCTGCTGCAAGATAAGGAAAGCGCCATATATTACCAAGGCCAACTGCCGAGCCTGCCGCCGCAAGCACGAAACCAAGCTTGCCGGTAAAGCTTGCTCTTTTTTGCTCCATAATTACATTTTCTCCTGTGTTTATTTTTTACTATTATACATTATATATATGGCTTTTGTCAATCAAAGCATAAAACATTTTACAAAGTGCGCTTTTTACCGTTTTTTGTTTTAAAAACCCTTTTCTTTTATTTACCTATGCACACATTAGACATATGAGCATATATGAATATAACAATATGTTGTAAAAATTATTTTTAAAAAAACACAAGATATTGTGTTTTTTGTATTGACAGGGGTATTTTTATATGATATACTAACCAAGCAATATAAAATGGGAGTGGGCGCGTTTAATGAACGTACAAGGCTTTCAAAAGCTGACGCTGCTTGATTTTCCCGGGCATACTGCGTGCACGGTGTTCACGGGAGGCTGTAATTTAAGGTGTCCGTTCTGTCACAACGCTTCACTTGTAAAAAAGCCTACCGAAAATCCCAACGCAACGGATGAGGTGCTTGGGTATCTTTTAAAGCGCAAAGGTCTTATCGACGGTGTATGCATAACGGGTGGTGAGCCGCTTCTGCAACCCGATTTAAAAGAATTCATTTTAAAAATAAAGGAAATGGGTTTTAAGGTAAAGCTTGATACCAACGGTGCATTACCTAAAAGGTTAAAGGAAATTCTTCCACTTGTGGATTACGTGGCGATGG
This sequence comes from Clostridia bacterium, assembly GCA_045630945.1. Taxonomy (GTDB): domain Bacteria; phylum Bacillota; class Clostridia; order Christensenellales; family QALW01; genus UMGS1322. The sequence continues at coordinate 1,606 of JAZQTV010000090.1, read as the reverse complement.
ACGTTAAATCCTCGCTTAACACCTATCCCCTGCTTACAGGCAGCGAAATTGACCCGTTAACCTTTAAGGAAAGCATAGATACAATCAGAAACGGTAACGTTTTATACGAGTTCCGCACCACCGCGGTGAAGGGACTTCATACTAAGGAAGACTTTATTGAGATAGCGCGTATGCTTGAGGGTGAGGAGCGTTATTTCATACAGAAATTTACGGATTCGGGCAACCTGATTGAAGGCGGAAGCGCTTTTTCAAGAGAGGAAATGCTTGACATATTAAAAGAAGTACAAAAATATATTCCCCGTGCATCACTGCGGGGCGAAGAATAGAGAGAGGTATTATTATGTTCAGAGTTTTAAAGCGCGACAACAAGATAGTAGATTTTGATATCAAAAAGATATCCGATGCTATCAGCCAGGCTTTTGAAGCCTGTGAAAAACAGACCAATGACAATATCATTGATTTCCTTGCACTTAAAGTAACCTCAGATTTTGAGCCCAAGATTAAGGACCAGATCGTTCAGGTTGAGGATATTCAGGACTCAGTTGAAACCGTTCTTGTTCAGGCAGGCTATGCTGACGTTGCAAAAGCATATATTCTTTACCGCAGACAGAGGGAAAAGTTAAGAAATATGAAGTCAACCATCCTTGACTATAAGGAAATAGTTGACCAGTACGTTAATTCACTTGACTGGCGTGTTAAGGAAAATTCAACCGTTACGTATTCAGTAGGCGGTCTTATCCTTAATAACTCCGGTGCTATTACAGCAAACTATTGGCTTTCGGAGGTTTATGATGACGAAATAGCCAAAGCACATAAAAATGCCGATATCCATATTCACGACCTTTCAATGCTTACAGGCTACTGCGCAGGTTGGTCACTTAAGCAGCTTATTGAAGAGGGTCTTGGCGGCATCCCCGGAAAGATTACTTCTGCACCTGCAAAGCACCTTGCAACACTTTGCAACCAGATGGTAAACTTCCTTGGAATTATGCAAAACGAATGGGCTGGTGCACAGGCATTCTCATCCTTTGATACACACCTTGCTCCATTTGTTAAGTACGATAACCTTTCCTACGATGCAGTTAAAAAGTGCATTGAATCCTTCGTTTACGGTGTAAACACACCTTCACGTTGGGGTACACAGGCTCCCTTCTCCAACATCACTCTTGACTGGACCGTTCCCAACGACCTTAAGGATGAAAAGGCTATCATCGGCGGCAAGCGCGTAGATTTCACCTATGGCGAATGTCAGAAGGAAATGGATATGGTAAACAAAGCGTTTATTGAAGTTATGCTTGAGGGTGATGCCAACGGCAGAGGCTTCCAGTATCCCATTCCCACATATTCAATCACCAGCAATTTCGATTGGTCAGAAACAGAAAACAACAAGCTTTTGTTTGAAATGACCTCAAAATACGGTACACCTTACTTCTCAAACTACGTTAACAGCGATATGGAGCCCTCCGACGTACGTTCAATGTGCTGCCGTCTTCGTCTTGACCTGCGTGAGCTTCGTAAAAAGTCAGGCGGCTTCTTCGGTAGCGGTGAATCCACAGGTTCGGTAGGCGTTGTTACCATCAATATGCCCAGAATCGCTTATCTTGCA
>JAZQTV010000089.1:0-9839 GCA_045630945.1 Clostridia bacterium | reverse complement strand
CGTACATTTTTATAATTTTGAACGCATCAATATGAAAAACGGCCTTACTCCGTTTGAAATCCGGAGTAAAGCCGCGTAAATCAATAAAATTCTACGATAGGGTGTTTGTTTTCGTGTCCGTTCGTCTGGATACGGTCCATTGTGCATCGGTTATTTCTTTATTCATATCTTGATATTACCTCTTGCTGAAGCTCGGGGGTAAGGTTTATAAAGTAATCACTGTAACCGCCCACACGAACGATAAGATTTTTGTATTTTTCAGGATGTTCTTTAGCGTCAAGCAGGTCCTTTTTATCAAGCACGTTAAACTGAAGCTGGGGAATATCAAGGCAAACGAAGCTCTTTAACAGATAGAAAATACTGTCTTTTACGGTTTTGGGAAGATTCATATTAACCGTAAAGCCGCCTGTAAACTTGTTGGGTATAAGTGCGTTTAGGGAGTTAAGCATTGCGGTGGGGCCGCTTATATCGTAGCCTAAAGCAGGGTTTGAACCGTTGTTTAACGGTTCACCGTCTTTTCTGCCGTCAGGCGAAGCACCCGTTTCCTTGCCGTAGGGAATGTGGTTGTTATACGAAAAAGCACCTGCCGCCAAGGGTACGTTGTTAATGCACTTAAACTTACTGCATACGCTTCTTACAAGCTCGGCAATTTCCTGCGCAGTAGTATTTGCCGAATCCTCATCGTTGCCAAAGTGGGAAACACCTTGGATTTTTTCTAAAATGCCTTCATCGCTGAAGTTGTTTTTTACCGCCTTCTTTAATTTTGATAACGAAATTTCCTTTTTATCATAAACAAGCTGACGGATAACGTTAAACGATTCAATTACGTTGGAAAGACCAAGGAAGTCTGCTTCAAGACCGTAATACAACGCACCGCCCTGATCAACCGAACGGCCTCTTTTTACGCAATCGTTTATTAAGGCGGATATTCTTATGGGGTTGGTGTTGCCGTTGCGCCTGTTTTCAAGAAGACGCAAATTCTCGTTATATACTGCCGCTTCAAGTACCCTTGTCAATTCATTTTTAAAGCTTAATACAAGGGCGTTATAATCCGCACCGTCGTCGGTATTATAAAACGCATCAAGAAAAATCTTTAAAATATTAACGTAAGGGCTTGTGACACTTATGCCCGAGCAACCTACGGGTGTAAGCTCGACGCAGGTGGAATTAGTGAAGTTTACTGCGTGCTCTCTTTTAAATCCACGGGCAACAAGACCCTCAACAACGGCTCTGTCATTCCAGACCGCAGGATTAGTATAGCCGTTGCCGATAAGCGAGGAAGCAAGCTGAAGTATTTTATCAGAGGTGTTTTCGTTTAATACAAGACCTACGTTGAGGTCGGGGATGCAGGTGTGCTCGATTGCCTTTAAGAACATTTCGGTCAGCTCGTTTTCAATCAGCTTACCGTTTTTATCGGTACCACCGAGCATATAGCCTGCGGCAGTCCATTGCATAATATTGGGAATATATAAAAGATTGAAGCAATCAATAAGCTCCTGCGCGTATTCCTTGGTGATAATTCCCTTTTCAATATCGTTTTTATAATAGGGGTAAAGATATTCATCCACCCTGCCCATTGAATAAAGTCCGCAAAGGTTGAAGGTGAAGAAATGGATGCTTTCAAGTGCCTCACGGAAGGATTTTGCAGGGTTTTTAGGCACATTTTCAAGCACCGAAGCAAGCTCGTAGTATTCCTTGTTGCCTGTCAGCTTGTAAAGCCGTAACGCTTCGTTTTTGTAGTTTTCCTCTAAGACAAGCACGCCTTCAAGCTCAAGGGTGAGGCAGGCGTAAAATTCCTTGGCTTCAATATCATCCTTGTCGCTGTTTTCAATATCCTTTAAAATACCCGAAATACCCTTCTCAAGCAAAATGGTGTAGTCAAGTCCCATATGACTTTCACGGGATTGCTTTTGCGGTATAAGGGCAAAATATTCTTCCTTTAGCGTTTCAAATTCTTCCTTGCTGAAGCTTTCCTCAATATCAAGGTCAAGTGAGCCTGTTAAAAGCTCGCCCTCGTATATGCGCGGACGGGTGTTTTTTAAAACGTAGCTTTCTGCGTATGCGTGGCGCTGTCTCAAGGTAAGGCAATCTGCGCCCTCCTTCCAGCCTTTTGCATAAAGGGCAAGGTTTGAGCCAACCTTAATATAGTAGCAATAAAGATCCCTGCCGTAATCCTTAACCATTTTTAAGCCCATGTACTGTTCTCTCAGTTTAGCTATTCTATCCATATTGACACCTCTTTTAATATGTGTTAATATAATTATAACGAATATTTTTCTATAAAACTATGATAATATAAAACAAAAACATTAAAAAAGGGAACAAAATGGATATTACAAGAGATATTTTTGTAAATGAAAGCAAGCTGACTGTTCATTATAATTCGTCGGAAAGAAAACGGGATGAGGACGGTATAGTTGAAGCCTTTCCGTTTTATAAAATCAGCATTCTTCTTAACGACGGGCTTGAGGCGCGCTTTGTAAACGGTGATTCAAGAGTGTTAAGGGCAGGCGAAATAATCGTTTTTAGTCCCTATCAGGCGCACTACGGCAGGTTTTTAAGGGACGGACACTTTGAATATATGGATATCTACGTGTCGGTGGAGTTTATAAAACAGAACAAGCTTTATGGTTTTTTACAAAATACCGTTGAAAGCTTTACGGCAGACGGCAGCGAATACCTTAACGTAATGCTTAATTTCGCCGATGCTTGTATGAAGGGCGACGAAGAAAAGCTTAAAGCCTACGTAATAGTTTTTGCTGACGTAATTGAAAGGCTTTCCTTAAAAAGAAGCGGTGAAAATACCCGAAAAATGCCTGCAATAATCAAAGAAGCAATCGAATATATTTCAAGGGATTTCGTAAACGTAAGCAGTGTGGACGATATAGCAAAAAGATGCGGCTGTTCAAAGAAATATTTAACCGAATGCTTTAAAAAACAGATGGGCATAACCGCATACGAATATTTAATAAAAACCAAGCTTAATAATGCAAAGGGAATATTGCTTTCAGGTGCAAGCGTAACAAGTGCCTGTTACGATTCAGGTTTTTCGGATTATTCGCACTTTATTCAGCTTTTTAAGAAAAATTACGGAATTACGCCTAATAGGTTTAAAAACAGTTAAACCATTTGACAAATGTGATATTTTCAAAGTATAATATGTGTATTATTTGGGATAAAAGGAGGTTTTTTATGAAAACTGATCTTGTAAAAGATATATACGCCTCTATGGAAGCCAAGCACGTTAAAATTGCGGGCTGGGTACGCACCATAAGAGCAAGTAAGGACTTTGGTTTTATTGAGCTTAATGACGGTACTACGCAGAAGAATATTCAGATAGTGTTTGACCGTAAGCTTGATAACTTTGATGCGGTTGAAAAGCAGAACGTTTCTGCCTGCCTTATCATTGAGGGTGACGTTGTGCTTACACCCGATGCACGCCAGCCTCTTGAAATTCACGCAACAAATATTGAAATCCACGGCACAAGTGAGCCTGATTTCCCCATTCAGAAGAAAAAGCATTCGTTTGAATATTTGAGGTCGGTGGCACATCTTCGCCCCAGAACAAACACCTTTACCGCTGTGTTCCGCGTGCGCTCCGTGCTGACCTTTGCAATACACAAATTCCTGCAGGATAACGGATTCGTTTACGTTGCAACACCTTGCGTTACTGCAAGTGACTGTGAGGGCGCGGGTGAGGTATTCCGCATTTCTACTATGGACGTTGATAATCCCCCCCGTACTGAAGACGGTCAGGTTGACTGGTCAAAGGATTTCTTTGGCAAGCAGGCATTTATGACCGTTAGCGGTCAGCTTAACGTTGAGCCGTTCTGTTGGGGCTTCAGAAACGTTTATACCTTCGGCCCCTGCTTCCGTGCAGAGCACAGCAACACACCCCGTCACGCTGCTGAGTTTTGGCAGGTTGAACCCGAAATGGCTTTTGCTGACCTTAATGATCTTATGGATACTATCGAGGCACTTTCAAAGTACGTTATCAGCTACGTGCTTGAAAACTGCCCCGATGAAATAAATTTCTTTGATAGGTTTATGGAAAAGGGACTTATCGAAAAGCTTCAGCATACGGTTGAAAGCGGCTTTGCACGCATCACCTACCGCGAGGCATTGAAGATACTTAACGAATCGGGCGAAAAGTTCGATATCCCTGCAAAGTGGGGTACAGGCATTCAGACCGAGCACGAAAAGTATCTTGCCGACGTTGTATTTAAGCGTCCCGTTTTCGTTGCCGATTATCCCAAGGAGTGCAAAAGCTTTTATATGCGCCTGAACGACGATAATGAAACCGTTGCCGCAACAGACCTTTTGTTCCCCGGTCTTGGTGAAATCGTTGGTTCATCACAGCGTGAGGAAAGATATGACGTACTTATGAGAAGAATTGACGAGTTAGGTCTTAAGCCTGAGGATTATTCATGGTATATGGATCTCCGTAAGTACGGTACCTGTCAGCATTCCGGCTTTGGTATGGGCGTTGAAAGAATGATGCGCTATATCACGGGCATGGAAAACATCCGTGACGTTATCCCTTATCCCAGAACACCCAATTCAGCAGAGTTTTAAAATAAAAAAGACGAACCTTTCGGTTCGTCTCAGAGCACTGACAAACCCTTACAAACATAGCACCCTGCAAAATTTTTGCAGGGTGCTATTTCCATCGTTGCATTCACTTGCAAAATGCGGTCATTTACGTCTTTGTAAACTCCCTTTTTTGCAAGTTCTGCGCCTTGGCTTGCAAGGGTTTCTCGAACTCTGACATTCTGCTGACAAAGTCAGCAGAATGTGACGAACCTTTCGGTTCGTCTTTTTTTATTCATTATACAGCCTTAAAAGGAAGTAAAGCGCCCAATCCTGATCGTTAGCAAAGGGATCGTAAAAGCCTGTGCGCTTGCCGTTTACGCTTAATGGAAACAGTGATGCGCAGGAGGCACTTCCGTCGGGGAAGAACATTGAAAGCGCACCGCGCATATTTCTTTCCGCCTTCTTTAAAAATTCCTTGTCGCCTGAAAGCTTATAGTACTGATTATATGCTATGCCGTTAAGCGAGCTCCAATAATGCGGGAAGGTATCACCGTATTGCTGACGCTTTCCAAACCAGAAGCCGTCCCAATGGCGAATAGCAACCTCATTCAAATGGTGATCGGGCTGTGTGCCTGCAAAAAGCATAAGTACGTCAAGCATTTTCTTTGCGCCGTCGAGGTATTTTTTATCGCCCGAAAGCTCATAAAACTGAAAAAGCATATCGGTTGCAGGGAAGATTATTGACTGCTCAAAGTTTACCTCGTGCGCAGGCGGTGTAAGCCCGTTCTTTAAAATGAAATCGGCTTGCTCACCGCAGAAGGTAAAGATCCGGTCGCGTTCTGCGGTCATATTTTCCTTATCAAGAAGCCTGTAAAGCATTAACGCAGGAATGGGGAATGCATAAAAATGCGTGCCGCCCTTTTCATAGTAACGCTTTAAGGAAAGGTATGCGTAGGTAAGAAGCTGTCTGTCCTTCTTTAAACGGTAAAGCTCTATATAAAATAACGTTATCCAAGGGTAATTGTATAAACGGCGGTCAGGATCGTATGAATTAAAATCGTTATATACGTCACCGTTATTTACGTTAAAAAGCTCACGGGTAACGTATTCCTGATACAAATCAAGGCTCTTTTGCCATTCTTCGTTTTTCTTGTGCTGAAGATATGCCGCCATTAAAATACCCATACCAAGACGTTCGCGTCCACCGTTATAGTTGGGGTTAAGGTTGTAAAAAATGTGCTTTTCTTCGTTATCGTAAGGCAGATATGCACCAAAAAGCTTACTGCCCTTTATTAAATACTGTTGCTTTTTTATAATAAAGTCTAAACGAGTATCAACAAGCGAATAAAATTCAGGCGAAACAAACATACAAACGTGAGTGCGCACACCCTTGATAATAATAGAATATTTTAATTCGCCTAAAGCACGGGGTGCTTCATTAACCGAAATAACGCCATCCTTTAAAGTAAAGGCAACGGGCTCGTTATTATAGGTGATATTAACGTCTTCTTTGGAAAATTCAAAGTTGGGGGTAACGAAAAACGAAACGCTTTCGTTTTCAAACACCGTAAAATTGTCTGCGTTTACAGCAATAAAGCGTGGGTTGATTTCCTTTATCTTGTTGTAAAAATCCTCCTTGCCCTCGTGCCAGAAAAGCCTTAAAACAACGGTGTACGTTTCGTTGGGTTTAAGGCACATATGCTCGGGGTGCAAAATAAAATCACCGCGGTCGTTACTGCGCTTTGAAAGGTCACGCTCAACGCTGTAATTTACAATGCTTCCCTTTAATACGGTAAGTCCAAGGTGCGGCGGCATACCGCCCATACGAAGCGCCATAACGTACGCCACGTCTTCACCTGTAAAAATATGAGTGTGGCAACGGGTTTTTACGCATATTTCGCTTGAGGTATAGTCATCGTTAAAAGGGGTGTATATACCTATCTCACCCTGACAGGTAATCATATCTATATCGGTGGCATTTTTGAAAACGTAGGTTTCTCTCAATCCGTTTTCTTCTTCGGTGCGGGTGATTTCTACGGTCATACCCTCGGGACATTTTACCGTACCCCACTGGGTAGTGCCTTCTATCCAGTTCATTTTAAATTTGTCAGACGGTGAAATAAATTCTTTCATAAAAAACCTCTAATTATTTACGTTTAAGCCGTAACGGGCAAAAATATCTTTTACAGAATTATATAATTCGTCCGAGGGCGGCTCAACCTGTGGCATAGTATTTTCCAAGGAAAGCGCCTCGTACTTTGAAGAAGAAAAATTATGGTATTTTAAAACGTCAACAGCTTCAATGTTTTTGAATTCCGAAAGCTTTTTAGCAATCATCTCTGCCTCGTGAGCGTTATATTCGGGCACAAGGGGGAATCGAATAATGCACTTTTTGCCGTTTTCGGTTACGTATTTAAGATTATCCCAAATAAGCTTGTTGGATTTGCCCGTGCATTTAATATGGGTTTCTTCCGAAAATGCTTTTATATCGTAAAGGAATACGTCGGTATAGGGAATAACCTTTTTAAATGCTTCCTCAGGCACGTAACCGCAGGTGTCAACCGCAGTATGAATACCTGTCTCCTTTAAAAGCATAAGCAATTCCTTTACAAAATCAGCCTGCATAAGACATTCGCCGCCCGAAACGGTAACACCGCCGCCTGAGCTTTCATAAAAATCCTTGTCCTCCATTACCACGGCAAAGGCTTCCTGAACGGTCATTTCTTTACCGAATACGGATATCGCACCGTTAAAGCAGGCGTTTTCGCACTGGCCGCAAAGCTTGCAGGCGGTGCGGTCAATGCATCTTGCATCAAACCTTTGCGCCCCGTATTTGCAGGCAGAAAGACATTTTTTGCAGGAAACGCATTTGTGTAAATATAAGGCGACTTCCGTTTTGTATGATTTGCCCTCGGGGTTGTGGCACCAAAGGCAATCAAGGGGACATCCCTTTAAAAATAACGTTGTGCGTATTCCGGGGCCGTCGTGAACGGCAAAACGCTTTGTTGCAAAAACTAACCCTGTCATTATACAACCTCGCTTTGTAAAATAAATTCATCCTGATCGCGCTTGGAAAGGTCGTTAAAAAGCACGTTCCAACCGCAAAGCCGCACCTGAAGCGTTGAATACTTTTTAGGATCGCTTTGTGCTTCCTTAAGCATTTTTGTGTCAAGCACGTTGTACTGAATGGCAAATCCGCCGCGCTTCATAAAGGTATCAAGAAGTGCTTTTATAGCCAAAAGACCTTCTTCACCGCTTGTTTGCGAATGACTTAACGAAAGGTCAAGCACGGTGCCGTTGGGCACTTTACTGTAATCAAGCTTAAGTGCGGAAAGAATATGCGCGGTAGCACCGTTTTTATCGCAGGCATTAGAAGCACATACGTTCTTTGAGAGAGGCTCGCCTTTAAGCCTTCCATCAGGGGTTGCGCCTGTTTTTTTGCCGTAGCGCACACGCTCGTCAATAGAAAACGTACCAAGCCTGTAAGTGCCACCGTGGCCGTTTTCTTTGCCGTTTATAATGTCTGCACAGTATGAGGTGATTTCTGAAGCAAATACGTCTACTTCGTTTATATTATTGCCGTATTTATCAAGGGAAAGCGCATACTGCCTTAATTCCTCATAGCCTTCCCAGTTGTTTTTAAGAACGTCTTTAAGCTGATTTAACGTCAAACGCTTTTCGTCGTAAACAAGTTTTTTTACTGCATAAAGGCTGTCTGCAACCGATGCAGTGCCGATAAGGTTAATGGATGAAGAATTGTACTTTGCACCGCCCGAGTATATATCCATTCCCTTTTCCATACAGGAATCGTATGTAGAAGAAAGGAACGGTGCAAAATGCACGGTTTTATAGCTTTTTTCGCTTGCGTTTATTATTTTGATAAGATTGTCTGCAAAAAGTGCAAGGTATTTTTTTACTTCGTTCACGAAGGCTTCAAAGGTTTCGGGCGTTTCTTTTTCGGGGAAGATGCGTGTGCCGGTAAGTGCATCAACACCGTTAAATATTACCGCTTCAACTGCTTTTGCAAGGTTTATTCTGCCGTTGCAGGTACAGGGAAGCTCCTTGCCCTGAGAATATATTTCATAACAGCCTACGATACCGTAATCAATAGTATCCTCCTTATCCTGTCCGTTAAGGGTAAGTGCGTTTGAAGCAACCTCATTATTGATAAAAACAAAGCTGTTGCCGTTCTTGCGGATGCTGTCGCATATCATCAAAATAAAATCCGCAGGAATTTGTGGCGAATACCGAATATGTATCTTGGTGTACACAGGCTTCATTTTTATAAATTCTTCAAGAAACAAATAAGAAAGCTCGTTTACAGGCTCTTGTGTGCCTGTACCGCACAAAGCAAATGGCTGGTTTGCCCAAACCTTAGTGCAATCAAGCTTGTTAATAAAGTATTTTATTAAGGTGCGTATCTGTTCTTTTGTGAACGTTCCGCTTTCAATATCCCTTTTGTAGTAGGGATATAATAACATATCAAGACTGCCGAATGCACGCAAATACGAGCATTCCACGCTGTTTTGCATAATAAAGAAAAGATATATAAGCTGAAGTGCCTCGTAAATATTTTCGGGCGGGCGCTTGGTAAGTGCTTCAAGCGCATCTGCAACAAAGGTCATACGCTCTTTTTCTCGGGTCTGCTTTCTTGCTTCGCGGCTTAAATGAAGAAGATATTCTTCTGCGCCCTCGTATGCAAGCACGATGCCCTCGTAAAAATCACCAGTTTTGTTTTCGGCACGCTTTTTTAATCCCGTAAGACCCAGTGAAAGAACGTTCTGCCAAAGCGGTGAGGTGTGTGAATAATCACAACCGCCGTCATAGTAAAGATACTCTCTTGCGTGGTTGGCTTCTTCGGTAAGGGCAGGATTATTTAAGTTAAATTCATTGTTGCCGAGCGCGCGTATTTCTGCACCCATAATCGTCCACTTAAGGTCAAGTTTATCTTGAAAAAAATCCTCGGGGAGCACCGCAACGCGCAGTGAAGAAAGAAGATATTTTATGATTCTTCCCTTATTTTTAAAGGAATGCGGGTCTTCGTAGTATATTTTAATTGCTTCAGTCTTGGCGGTTTCAAAGTCTACACCGTCCTGACTAAAAATAGGTGAGTTGTGCTGATTATAAAGAATTTCTCTGTCGTTATCAAAACTATTCCACATACATAAAACCTCGTTATTGATTAATTTTTTTCGCTATAAGTGCGCCTGCAATAATGCCTACGGGGAAGATTATTCCCGAAAGAATACCGATTTGCAGGTTTTCACCAAAGAAATCGGATATCCAACCTGCAAAGCCGGGACCTA
>JAZQTV010000088.1:0-6244 GCA_045630945.1 Clostridia bacterium | reverse complement strand
CAGATAAAATTGGTGTTATTAACAATCTTTTAGAGAAGGTTGATACTCTTATTATCGGTGGGGCTATGGCTTATACATTCTATAAGGCTATGGGTCTTGAAATCGGTAAGAGCCTTCTTGAAGAAGAAAAAGTTGAGCTTGCAAAGAGCTTAATTGAAAAGGCAGAGGCAAAGGGCGTTAAGCTTCTTCTTCCTATCGATACACTTGTTGCTGATAAGTTCGGCGAAGATGCGAACGTTAAGAATGTTGACCGCGATCAGATTCCTGCTGATTGGGAAGGTCTTGATATCGGTGAAAAGACTCGTGAACTTTTTGCAGATGCTGTTAAGAATGCAAAAACAGTTATTTGGAATGGTCCTATGGGCGTATTTGAAATTGAAAAGTTTGCCGGTGGCACAAAGGCAGTTGCAGCTGCTCTTGCTGAGTGCGAAGGTACAACAATTATCGGTGGTGGCGATTCCGCTGCTGCAGTTGAACAGCTTGGTTATGCTGATAAGATGAGCCACATTTCAACAGGTGGCGGTGCTTCACTTGAGTTCCTTGAAGGTCTTGAACTTCCCGGTGTAGCCGCACTTAACGATAAGTAAGTAGAAAAGAAAAATGCGTAAACCTATTATTGCAGGAAACTGGAAAATGAATAATACTCCTTCACAGGCTGTTGAGCTTATTGAAGCAATCAAGCCTCTTGTGAAGGATGCAAAATGTGACGTAGTGGTTTGCCCCACGTATGTTTGCCTTGATGCAGCTTCAAAAGCACTTGCAGGTTCAAATATCGGACTTGGTGCACAGAACGTACACTTTGAAGAAAAAGGTGCTTTTACGGGCGAAATTTCAACAGGTATGCTTAACGAGCTTAACGTTGGCTATGCTGTAATCGGACATAGTGAACGTCGTCAGTACTTTGGTGAAACTGATGAAGTTGTTGCAAAGCGTTCTCTTGCTGCTATCAATGCAGGTATTACACCTATTATTTGTGTTGGTGAGCTCCTTGAAGAGCGTCAGAACGGCACAACGTTTGACGTTGTAAAGGTTCAGACTGTTAAGGCACTTGAGCTTATGAATGCTGAGCAGGTAAAGAAGAGCGTTATCGCTTACGAGCCTGTTTGGGCAATCGGCACAGGTCTTACTGCTACAAGCGAGCAGGCAGAAGAAGTAATTGCATTTATTCGTGCAACTGTAAAGGATATGTTTGATGCAGCAACGGCTGAGGAAATTCGTATTCAGTACGGCGGTTCAATGAATGCTAAGAATGCGGCAGAGCTTATGGCAATGCCCAACATTGATGGCGGTCTTATCGGTGGTGCATCACTTAAGGCACCTGATTTTGCAGCTATCGTTGAAGCTGCTTCAAAAGAAGCTTAATCATTATCGGCTGCCATTGCTTTAACAACGTGGCAGCCTTAATTTTGTGAGGTAATTTATGAAGAAACCCGTAGTTTTATGTATTATGGACGGATTTGGAATAAATGATTCCAAAGAAGGTAATGCCATATATACAGCAAATACCCCCAATCTTACCAAGGTGTTTAACGAGAATCCGTTTACAATGATCGGCGCATCGGGACTTGACGTTGGTCTTCCTGATGGTCAGATGGGCAACAGTGAAGTTGGACATACAAACATCGGTGCAGGTCGCGTTGTATATCAGATGCTTGTTAAAATAACCAAGGATATTCAAGACGGTACGTTCTATGATATAAAGGTTCTTAATGATGCTATGGATAAGTGCATGGAAAAGAACTCTGCGCTTCATTTAATCGGCTTGCTTTCTGATGGCGGCGTACATAGCCATATCGACCATTTGTTTGGCTTAATTATGATGGCTAAGAAAAAAGGTCTTAACAAGGTTTTCGTTCATTGCTTAATGGATGGGCGTGACGTTTCAACAACAAGCGGTGTTGGTTTTATTAAAGATCTTCAAGCCAAAATGAATGAGATTGGCGTTGGTAAGATTGCAACCGTTATGGGAAGATATTATGCAATGGATCGTGACTTCGCTTGGGACCGTGTAGAAAAAGCATATGCGGCTATGGTTTACGGTGAGGGAAATCAGAACTCAGATGCAGTTGATGCAATGGAAAAATCATACGATAATGACGTTACTGATGAGTTCATCGTTCCTACCGTTGTTGACAAAGACGGTATGATTAACGAAGGTGATAGCGTTGTATCGTTCAATTTCCGTCCTGACCGTGCAAGACAGTTTACACGTACGTTTGTAGATCCTTCGTTTGAAGGATTTGAGCGCAAGAGGGGATTCTTGCCTGTAACGTACGTTTGTATGACTCAGTACGATGAAACAATGCCCAACGTTACAGTTGCATATCCTCCTGAAGAGCTTAAAATGACGCTTGGTGAATATCTTGCGGCGAACAATATGACACAGCTTCGCATAGCAGAAACACAGAAATATGCACACGTTACATTCTTCTTTAACGGCGGTGAAGAAAAAACGTTTGAGGGTGAAGACAGAATACTTATTCAGTCGCCTGATGTTCCTACGTTTGACCTTAAGCCTGAAATGAGTGCATATCCCGTATGTGATGCTGTTTGCGAACAGATATTATCGTGCAAATATGATGCCGTAATTCTTAACTTTGCAAACTGTGATATGGTAGGTCATACAGGTGTGTATGATGCGGCGGTGAAGGCTGTTGAAGCAGTTGATGAGTGTGTAGGTAAGGTTGTAGAAGCAACGCTTTCTATGAACGGCACAGTACTTATTACTGCTGACCACGGAAATGCTGACTGTATGGTTGGTGATGACGGTAATCCGTTTACACCGCATACAACCAATCCTGTTCCTTTCTGTGTTGTAGGCTTTGATTGCAAACTTCGCGAAGGTGGAAGACTCGCCGATATAGCACCTTCAATGCTTAAGATATTAGGACTTGAGCAGCCCAAGGAAATGACAGGCGAAAGCATTATAATTTAACATAAAGAAAAGTGAACTTTTTATGAAAGTTCACTTTTTTTCTTGACAAAATTGATAAAACGATTTAATATAGTATTGAAAACTACATTATCTGTTTGATAAAAATGTTTAATTTTGTCGGAGGAAATATGATTAGAATTATTTGTGACGTTTGTGCTGATATTCCTGTTGCTGTAATGGAGGAGAGAAATATTACGGCTATGCCTATGAGCTTGACTGTTAATGGAGTTGATAGGGTATACGATGCTGAATCGTTTGAAGCGGTTGAATTTTATAACGGAATGCGTGAAGGTGATTCGTGCAGTACAAGTCAGATATCTACGGAAAACTTCAAGGAATTTTTCACTCCGTTTCTTGAAAGTGGAGAAGATGTTATATATGTAAGTCTTTCTTCTGGATTAAGTGGAAGCTATAATAACTCTGTTATTGCCATTGAAGAGTTAAAAGAAACGTTTAAAGATAGAAAAATTCATTCAATTGATTCGCTTGCAGCATCATTAGGTGAAGGATTGTTTACACTTCAACTTGCAAAAAAACGTGACGAAGGATGTGCGTTTGAGGAGATAGTTGAGTGGGGCGAGAATAACAAAAGCAACGTAATGCTGTGGTTTACGGTCGATGACCTTAAATATTTACGCAAGGGAGGACGTGTTTCGGCAACAAGTGCTGTTGTTGGAACAATTCTTGATATAAAGCCTGTTTTGCAGTGCAACAATGAAGGTAGGCTTGTTGCGAATGCAAAGGTAAAGGGAAGAAAAAAAGCAATAAAAACCCTCTTTGACGATATGAATAAATACGGTATCGATATTAATGGTCAGGAAATTTGCATAAGTCACGGAGACTGTCTTGAAGATGCGATAACGTTGCAAAATATGATTGAAAATGAATATCCTGATTGCACGTTTATAATCGGTAATATCGGTGCGGTTATCGGCGCACATTCAGGCCCCGGTACACTTGCTCTGTTCTTTATGGGACAAAAGAGATTTTTATAATTATTGACAAAACAGTCTTGTTGATTTATACTAATGTTAACGCTTCTGCTTTATAAGCGGAAGCTTTTTTATTAGGTGGTTAGTGTGATGTGTATGACAGACCGTCTTTTTGTAGAGCTAGATAAAGTTGAATCTGAATTTATTAAGTTCTGGATTGACGTTTCGAATATAGAAAGTCCAACAGCGTACAAAAAAGGCGTAAATGATGCCGAAGATATGTTTGCGCAGTATGCGCAAAATAAAGGCTGGAAGGTTGAATGCTTTGACAATGAGTTTTCGGGAAAAATAGTGTGCATCACTATGAACGAAAATTCAAAAGAACAGCCTATAATACTTTCGGGGCATCTTGACACCGTACATCCTGTTGGTTCGTTTGGAACGCCTGCGGTGAGGGTTGAAGGCGACAAAATATACGGTCCCGGTGTTATGGATTGCAAAGGTGGCGCAGTTGCGGCACTTATGGCAATGACTGCTTTAAAAAATATAGGCTTTGTTGATAGGCCTGTTAAGCTGATACTTCAGTCTGATGAAGAAGTTAACAGTATGCAAAGCAATAAGGAAACCATTAACTACATTATTGAAAAAGCTAAAGGCTCGATAGCCTTTTTAAATTGTGAGAGCTTTAAAGATAATGCGCTTGTTTTGTGGCGTAAGGGAATTTTAAGATATCAGATCGACGTCACAGGTAAGTCTATTCATGCATCGAGATGTGCTGAAGGTGGTGCAAATGCAATAAAAGAAGCGGCACATAAGATTATTGATTTTGAAGCATATAAAAACGCGGACGGTATTACAAGCGTTTGCGGTGTGATAGAGGGCGGCACAAGCGCTAATACGGTTCCTGATAAGTGCACGTTTACTGTTGAATACAGATACGTCAATGATGCGCATTTGAAAGAAATTGAAGAATTTACAAAAAGCGTTTCAGAAAAAGTCTATGTTAATGGCACTAAAACTGAATATCATATAATAGGGCATAGGCACGCAATGGAAAAATGCCAACGTAATTTTGATCTGCTTGATAAAATAAACGATATATACAATAAGGTAGGCTTAAAGCAGTTGGGGGCAAGGGGAAGCCTTGGCGGTTCGGATGCTGCAGACGTTACTGTTGCGGGTATTCCGTGTGTGGATTCGATTGGTGTTGAGGGTGACTTTATTCATACACCACGTGAGTTTGCATACGTTAGTTCGTTAAAAGAGGCGGCCAAACGAATATCTTCGGTTGTTTGTTTAATATAAAATTTTGTGAGGTTATATTATGAATATTAATTTTGATTTCAAATCACTTTTTAGTCTTGAAACTACCTATGGTAAAAAGCTTGTTACGGCTGTGTATTATATTATGACGGCTACCATCGTTATCAACGCAATAGTTACGTTTATCGCAGGTATAGCGAACATTGCAACAGGCTCTGTGCTTGGCGGTCTTGGTCAAATCATATTTTGCTTGCCTCTAGCAGTGGTTTATTTTGTTCTTTTGCGACTTGGCTGTGAGGTTATTAACGCAATTCTTGAGCATTGCGGAAAAGAATAAAAAAGTGCTTGACACATTTTAAGATATACAGTATTATAATAAGGCTTGTATAAGGCAAACATATTTTTTGGAGGTATTGCTATGAAATCATTTGTCGCAAAACCCGCTGATTTCGCTAACAACCGTAAGTGGTACGTTATCGATGCTGACGGGCAGACACTCGGCAGACTCGCTACACAGGTAGCAATGATTCTGCGCGGCAAACACAAGCCTGTTTATACGCCTCATGTTGATTGCGGTGACCACGTTATCGTTATCAATGCGGCTAAGGTTGTGCTTACCGGAAAGAAGCTGGAACAGAAGAAGTACTATCGTTACAGCGGATATGTAGGTGGTCTTAAAGAGACCTCAGCTCGTGATATGCTTGAAAAGAAGCCTGAATTAATGGTTTATGAAGCTATCAAGGGTATGATGCCCGAAAACTCCTTAGGCAGAGAAATGCTTACTAAACTTCGTGTATACAAGGATGCTGACCATGCACATGCAGCACAGCAGCCTGAAGTATATACACTGTAATTGGAGGGAGTTTGTATTATGGCAGCAAAAGTTCAGTTCTGGGGCACCGGCAGACGTAAAAAGGCTGTAGCAAGGGTAAGACTTGTTGCAGGTAAAGGTGCAATCATCGTTAATAAGCGTGAGCTTGATAACTACTTTGGTCTTGATACTCTTAAAACCATCGTACGTCAGCCCCTCGCATTAACCGACACACTTGGCAAGTTTGACGTTCTTGTAAACGTACAGGGCGGCGGCTTTACAGGTCAAGCAGGCGCAATCCGT